>NZ_JALJRP010000007.1:0-206887 GCF_024519715.1 Pseudomonas sp. Pse35
TTTGGGGCCGCTTCGCGCCCCAGCGGGAGCAAGCTCCCTCGCCACAGTTACCGATGCTGTCTTAACTGACTGGCATTAGGGCTTGCCCGCGATGGCGGTGTGTCAGTCGACGAAGATATCGACTGGCAGTCCGTCATCGCGGGCAAGCCCGGCCCCCACATTGTTGCGCGGTGCACTACCACCGTCTCCCGTCAGTTAAGCGCCGCAGCCCCCACTCTTTGGGCCTTGCGACGGCTCGCCACCACCAACCCCGCCAATACCACCAGCAAGCTCAGAACCCCGGTGGCGATGATCTCGACCCGGTGTGCTTCCTGGAACAACATGATGGTCAACGTACCGACGATGAACACCATCACCGCGTACGTCAGGCCTGGGAACAGCCACATCTTGAAGACGATCTTCTCGCCCGCTGCCGCACGCTTCTGGCGCATGCGCAGTTGCGACACCGCAATCACCAGGTACACCAGCAACGCAATGGCGCCGGAGCTGGCCAGCAGGAATTCGAACACCGCCGCCGGAGCGACGTAGTTGGCGAATACCGCCAGGAACGCGGCGCCGGTAGACAGCAACACCGCCCAGTAAGGCGTGCCGCTCTTGTTGGTGCGCTTGGCCACGGCCGGTGCGTCACCGCGACGGCCCAGGGAGAACAGCATGCGCGACGCGGTGTACAGCGCCGAGTTGAGGCAACTGGTCACGGCAACCAGCACCACCAGGTCGACAATCAGCTTGGCGTTCGGGATACCCATGCGCTCCAGCACGGTCTGGTAGGAACCTACGGCAGCCAGGGTCGGATCGTTCCAAGGCACCAGGGACACCACGATGAAGATCGACAACAGGTAGAACAAACCAATCCGCCAGATCACCGAGTTGGTGGCCTTGGTGATTTGCTGGCCCGGGTTCTTCGATTCGGCTGCGGCGATGGTGACAATCTCGGTGCCCATGAACGAGAACATGGTGGTCAGGATCGCCGCCAATACGGCACCCATGCCGTTGGGCATGAACCCTTGGGTATCGAACAGGTGCGAAACACCGCTGACCTGGCTGGTGGGCAAGAAGCCGAAGATCGCGGCCAGGCCGAGGATCACAAAGCCCACGATCGCCACGACCTTGATCAGCGCAAACCAGAACTCAAACTCGCCGTAGTTCTTCACGCTGAACAAGTTGGTTGCGGTGAGCAGCAAGGTAATGACCAGGGTGAACACCCAGATCGCCACGTCGGGGAACCAGGCGTGCAGGATGGTCGCCGCCGCGTTGGCTTCCAGTGGAATCACCAGCACCCAGAACCACCAGTAGAGCCAGCCAATGGTGAAACCGGCCCAGTGGCCGATTGCCCGGTCGGCATAGGTAGAGAACGAACCGGTATCCGGTGACGCAACGGCCATCTCGGCCAGCATGCGCATCACCAGGACTACCAGCGTACCGGCGGCTGCATAGGCCAACAGCACAGCCGGGCCGGCAGCAGCGATCGCATGGCCGGAGCCGACAAACAAACCGGCGCCGATGACACCGGCAATCGACAGCATGGTGACGTGACGCGGTTTGAGCCCCTGTTCGAGGTCATTGGAGCTTTGCGTACTACTCATTGACACACCTTTGCGAGGAATTGCGAAAACGGTTCGCCCGGCTTGCAGCCTTTCTCGTGAAAAGAATCCAACAGGGCGTTCTTTATTTTTTACGCAAGATTTGCGCCAAAATATTTCAGAACCACAGTTGGCGGGGGCTGTAGGACAATTCACCACTCATCGCAAGTCATTGAGAACAATGGCATTCCGCTATAGCGTTACCGTGCGACTCACATTCATGGCATTGCGACGCACCAAAAACACACACAAAAAGTACGTGACGCCCCATAACCGGGCTGATATGGACCGTTTGCCCGGTTAACCCTTCCAACACCCGGCCAAAGCTGGCACCATCGCGCCCTTTTTTACGCGAAGCCTGTGGATCTTTCCGGCTCAAACGTCTGTAGGTTGTTGATGGCGCGACACACTGCTGCGCCGATGCGACACCCTGCCGCAGACCACCGATTAACCGTCCGCAGCGCTGTTGGCTGTCATCCAAACGCTATGCTAGCTTGGCGCCTCGCCAGGAAGGCGGCCCAACAGCGAAGATCGCAACGAACACAATGAGGACCGCACATGGCCGAGGCCACGCCCGCGCTTGAAATCCGCAACTTGCATAAACGCTATGGTGAGCTTGAGGTACTCAAAGGTATCTCGCTGACCGCTCGCGACGGCGATGTGATCTCGATCCTGGGTTCCTCCGGTTCCGGCAAGTCCACCTTCCTGCGCTGCATCAACCTGCTGGAAAACCCGCACCAGGGCCAGATCCTGGTGGCCGGCGAAGAACTCAAGCTAAAGGCCGCGAAAAACGGCGAACTGATGGCCGCCGACGGCAAGCAGATCAACCGCTTGCGCAGCGAAATCGGGTTTGTGTTTCAAAACTTTAACCTGTGGCCGCACATGAGCATCCTCGACAACATCATCGAGGCTCCTCGGCGCGTGCTCGGCCAGAGCAAGGCCGAAGCGATAGAAGTGGCCGAGGCCCTGCTGGCCAAGGTTGGTATCGCCGACAAGCGCCACGCCTACCCTGCGCAACTCTCTGGTGGCCAACAACAACGCGCGGCGATTGCGCGTACCCTGGCGATGCAGCCTAAAGTCATCCTGTTCGACGAACCGACGTCGGCGCTTGACCCGGAAATGGTCCAGGAAGTACTTAATGTGATCCGCGCGCTGGCCGAAGAAGGCCGCACCATGCTGCTGGTCACCCACGAAATGGGCTTCGCCCGCCAGGTATCCAGCGAAGTGGTGTTTTTGCACCAGGGCCTGGTCGAAGAGCAAGGATCGCCACAGCAGGTATTTGAAAACCCGCTTTCGGCGCGCTGCAAACAATTCATGTCCAGCAACCGCTAACGGAGCAACATGCATGCAGACCTATAAGAAATTCCTTCTGGCCGCGGCCGTCTCGATGGCATTCAGCGCCACGGCCATGGCAGAAACCTTGAAGATGGGGATCGAAGCGGCCTACCCGCCGTTCAACAATAAAGACGCCAGCGGTAACGTTGTCGGCTTCGACAAGGACATCGGCGACGCCCTGTGCGCCAAGATGAAAGTCGAGAAGTGCGAAGTGTATGTGTCCGACTGGGACGGCATCATCCCTGCCCTGAACGCCAAGAAGTTCGACTTCCTGGTGTCTTCGCTGTCGATCACCGACGAGCGCAAGCAGGCGGTGGACTTCACCGACCCGTACTATTCCAACAAGCTGCAGTTCATTGCGCCCAAAGCCACTGCGGATTTCAAGACCGACGCCACTTACCTCAAAGGCAAGGTGATCGGTGCACAGCGCGCAACGCTGGCCGGTACCTACCTGGAAGACAAGCTGCCGGACACCGAAGCCAAGCTCTACGACACGCAGGAAAACGCCTACCTCGACCTGACCTCCGGTCGCCTCGACGGCATCCTGGCTGACAAGTACGTGCAGTACGAATGGCTCAAGAGCAAAGACGGTTCGGCCTATGAATTCAAAGGCGACCCGGTGGTAGAAAGCGACAAGATCGGTATCGCCGTACGCAAAGGCGACCCGCTGCGCGAGCGCCTGAACAAAGCCCTGGCAGAGATCAAGGCAGACGGCACCTACAAGAAGATCAACGACAAGTACTTCCCGTTCAGCATCGAATGATCTGAACGGCCTGCCCGACGCGCTCCTGCGAGCGCGCTGGCTTTTAGCAATGCCTGCCGCGATATGAAAACACCATGAATTTCGATCTCTACGGATTCGGCCCGGCCCTTGCCGCCGGCGCGCTGATGACCGTCAAACTGGCGCTCACGGCCCTGTGCCTGGGGCTGGTGCTCGGCCTTGCCGGCGCCTTGGCCAAGACCTCCCCGTACAAGCCACTGCAATGGCTGGGCGGTGCGTATTCGACCATCGTTCGCGGTATTCCCGAATTACTGTGGGTGCTGCTGATTTACTTTGGCACCGTCAACCTGATGCGTGCGCTCGGTGAGTTCTTCGGCAACCCCGACCTGTCGCTGAGTGCCTTCGCCGCCGGCGTCATCGCCCTGGGCCTGTGCTTCGGCGCCTACGCAACGGAAGTGTTCCGCGGCGCGATCCTCGCCATTCCCAAGGGCCACCGCGAAGCCGGTGTGGCGTTGGGGCTGTCGAAGTTTCGGATTTTCACCCGGCTGATCATGCCGCAGATGTGGCGCATCGCCCTGCCGGGCCTGGGTAACCTGTTCATGATCCTGATGAAAGACACCGCGCTGGTGTCGGTGATCGGCCTGGAAGAAATCATGCGCCACGCGCAGATCGGCGTGACCGTGACCAAGCAACCCTTCACCTTCTTCATGGTCGCCGCCTTCATGTACCTGGGCCTGACCGTACTGGCGATGACCAGCATGCACTTCCTGGAAAAACGCGCCGCCCGCGGCTTTGCAAGGAGCACCCAATGAGCGGCGACTACAGCTGGCTATCGCACTTTGACCTGGGCCTGAACTGGGCCGTGATCATCAAGTGGCTGCCGAAGTTGGCCCAGGGCGCAACCCTGACCCTGGAGCTGGTGGCAATCGCCGTGATCGCCGGCCTGCTGCTGGCGATCCCTCTGGGCATCGCCCGCTCTTCGCGCCGCTGGTACGTGAGCGCCCTGCCCTACGGCTATATTTTCTTCTTCCGTGGCACGCCGCTGCTGGTGCAGTTGTTCCTGGTGTATTACGGCCTGGCGCAGTTCGACGCCGTGCGCAACAGCTTCATGTGGCCGTACCTGCGCGACCCGTTCTGGTGCGCCACCGCCACCATGACCCTGCACACCGCCGCCTACATTGCCGAGATCCTGCGCGGTGCGATCCAGGCCATTCCGCCGGGCGAAATCGAAGCAGCGCGGGCCCTGGGCATGTCCAAGCCCAAGACGCTGTTCTACATTATCCTGCCACGCGCCTCGCGCATCGGCCTGCCGGCCTACAGCAACGAAGTGATCCTGATGCTCAAGGCCAGCGCCCTGGCCAGTACCGTGACCCTGCTGGAACTGACCGGCATGGCGCGCACCATCATTGCTCGCACTTACCTGCCGGTGGAGATTTTCTTCGCTGCAGGGTTGTTCTACCTGCTGATGGCCTACGTGCTGGTGCGCGGCTTCAAACTGCTGGAAAAATGGCTGCGCGTCGATGCATGCCAAGGACGTTGAGGCACGCTTCCAGGCACTGGATGCGTTCCTGACCGAACACCAAGGGCTGTGGCGACCACGGCCCTTTACTCAGTTGCAGTTGCCCTGGGAAACCGAGCATCCCGAGTTATCCCAGTGGCTGCGCAAGCGTTCGCTGGCCGAAGCTGAAGCCAGTCACAACCAACCCCACGACCTGCCCGCGCCCACACCTTTTCCACAGCTGGCCGCTCACGCGCTGCGCCTCGCTACTGTGGATAAGTTCCCCACGCACACCCTTGAGCCCGCTCGCCATCGTTTGAATGTCGACGTGCCAGGGCGCAAATGGCAACAGATCGAAGCCTTCGGCGCCGCACTGACTTTTACCCAAACGCCTGCCCACTGGCTGGACTGGTGCGCCGGCAAAGGCCACCTAGGCCGCCGCCTGCTGCAACCCGGCCAACGGTTGACTTGCCTGGAATATGACCCCGCCCTGATCGCCTCCGGCCAAGCCTTGAGTGATCGCCACGACCTGCCCGCAACCCATCATCTGCAAGACGTGATGGCGGATGTCGCGATCCAGCCCGAACACACGCCGGTCGCCCTGCATGCCTGCGGCGACCTGCATGTGCGCCTGCTACAACTGGCCAGCGCCGCCGGCTGCAAACAACTGGCCCTGGCGCCCTGCTGCTACAACCGCATCACCGCCGACCGTTATCAACCCCTCTCCGCCGCCGGGCGTGCCTCCTTGCTGCAACTGTCGATTGAGGACCTGGGCCTGCCCCTGAGCGAAACCGTCACCGCCGGCAACCGTGTACGCCAACAACGGGACACATCCATGGCCCGCCGCCTGGGCTTTGACCAACTGCAACGGCAACTGCGTGACTGCGACGACTACCTGCCAACACCTTCCCTGCCCGCCAGTTGGCTGGATAAACCCTTTGCCGACTATTGCCAGGAACTGGCAAGCCTCAAGGGCTTATCCACAGGCGAGCAGAACTGGCCGGCCCTGGAAGCCCACGGCTGGCAACGCCTGGCCGAGGTGCGCAACCTTGAGTTAGTGAGAGGCTTGTTTCGACGCCCATTGGAACTGTGGTTGGTATTGGACCGGGCACTGTTCATGGTGGAACAGGGCTACAACGTCGAGGTCGGCAGCTTCTGCGAACCATCGTTGACCCCTCGCAACCTGATGGTGCTGGCCGAGCGCTAATAAAGGGCAAAAAATCCTACAAGTGCCCTGTGGATAACTCTGTTGATGAATACTTTGCAAAGGCAGTAGATATCGGCACTTCACACCCAAAGCCGGCCTGGTCATTTTTTGTTCACAAAATAAAGTGCACACAAAACAGGCAGTTGCAGCGTGCTGAGAACTGCTGCACAAAATGGCTGTTTCGTGACAACCGTTACCAACCGATTGTGCATAAGCATCTGGCGCCACGCGCATAACGGGCGCTTTATGCGGTCTGTTTTGGCGCCTTCAGCCACAGGCAAACCTCGTTGATATCATCACTGGCCAGCCGTTTCGCCACGTTATCCAGTGGGTCGGATGAGTAGGCCAACGCCTCATTGATGGCCATATCGCGATGAACTTCCAACGGCTCTTTGCCCAAGCGATGCTTGAACGCCTCGACCATGTCCAGGCTGAAGGGGTTGCTCTCATCCACCTGGTTAATCACCACCTGCACAACCGGCGGGCGCTCGCCCTCAAGGTGCGGAGCGAGCAGCAGGTCCAGATGATCCAGGGTCCCAAGGCAAGCAGCGTCCGCCTGCACGATGACCAGCACCACATCGGCAACGCTCAACGCTTGATGGAAATAGACGTTATTACCCGCGGGCGTATCGATGATCACCGTGTGCCGCTCGCTGAGCCCCAGGCACCCAAGACGCTGCGCCAGCCAACCGGGCTCCTGCTTGAGCCAGCGCTCGAGGCTTTCCTGCTGCTGGATATCGATATCGCCGAACGTCATCACCTGGCAACCGGCAAAGCCCAACTGCTGCAAGGGCGCCCATTGCCCATGCTCCAGACTGGTGCGGCCGATTCCGGGCAAGGTGGAACTGACCCCAAAGTGATGATGCAAGGCATTCTGCGGGTCCAGGTCCAGCGCCACCACCGACTCGCCCAGGCGCTGCAACCCACTGCTCAAGGCCGTGACCAGCGTGCTGCGGCCCACACCGCCATTGATAGACACCAACGCCACTATTTTAGGGCGCAGCTCCGGGGCATTGAGGGGCTGTTGGTAAATACTTTCGTCAGGAACACTGCCGAAAAAGTGCATTCTTGCATTGATGCCGTCGGCATCATGGGTAACGTCTTTGCCAAACAACGCCAGAATTTCTTTGCTTAGGCTCATAGCCTGCTCCTCACGACGCAGCTTAAAGACGTGAAGGTCAGCAAGTGCGGGCACTTGCCGCAGGTCTTTTTATAGGCGCCCTTGTTGGGGGCATTCTGTGACAAAGGGTTTGAAGTGTCATTATTTTGCTGTTTTTATGCTCGGGTTTTTAGATGGACGGTAGATAGTCAATTTAATGGCTTTTTCAGCGTGTGTTTTCCACAGGCTTGCAACCTGTGAAAACGTGCCCAAGACAGCCTAATCGCAAGAAACCTCAGACTTTGCAAAAATAGTCAGAATTCAGGGGTTTACAGAACCTTTCCAATCGCTATAATCGTCGCCCTAACACGCCGGTATAGCTCAGTTGGTAGAGCAACTGACTTGTAATCAGTAGGTCCCGGGTTCGACTCCTGGTGCCGGCACCATACAAGGTTCCAAAGAAAGCTTTCAAAATCTCTGGAACCCCCGAAAAACCCGCCTTCTGGCGGGTTTTTTCGTTTTGACATTCCGTCGGATTCCGCCAAAATCTTATGGATACCAGCCGAAAACCACCTCGATTTTCACGGGCAATCGTCCGCCCTGCCCGCCCATCCTTCATCAGCAGGCCTGCACACAAATCAGCGACGAACTGGGGCATGGTCGTCTCGACGTGGTATCGGCTTATAACGATGATCGAGCACGAGCAAAACATTCGACATGGCGCTGTTCCTGGCGGATCTTCTCACCGGGTCGCATGCCATTCGCGAACGTCACCTACGCCAAGCAAAGACCATTCAAGCGGAGATCTCTAATCGCTTGCACGAAGATAATCCATGGACCTGGCAGCGAAAGCATCTCGCATGGTTTCTAAACCGTCACGTGAACCAGCATGCTGAATCGACGCGCTATTACTGGCTACTGACCGCGCATTTGCTCACTCTTCGCTTAGGAAAATTCAACCTATAGATGAAGGTCAAAAACCGGTCAGAAGCAGGCTGATGGTGTAAGTGGCTCAATTGACGTGTGAGGTTGTTTGGCTACTCGCTCGAAGTCATTGAACGAGTAGGGCTGCGTAAAAAATCAGACATCCACTGGCCACGTTCCGCGCCGCACCATTTCCCGCACCCGATCAGCACCATTAGCGCGTACCAGCAATTCCATACGGGCTTTTTCGATGTCCTCGGCACTCCATTGCTCGGTGGCCATGGTGGCTTTTTCGTGAGACCAGCCATTGTCGTAGTGACGGACCACATACTGCTGTTGGTATGCCCACATCTCGGTGCCCGGAATCGGGGTCACGATAAACGGGTTGGCGTAGGCCATGCCTGCGCCCATAAGGCTGACGGCATAATCAATGGTATTACCGATTTGCCCCAGGCTTTCGATGAACGGCTGTTCGGCAGCCGAGGCCGGCGGGTTGACGAAGCCGAGCATGAAGCCGCCCGTCACCTGAATTCCGCACTCGGTAAACATCTGGATGATCTCAAAGGTTGCCTGCTGAATCGCGTTGAAACGCGACTTGTTGGAGTTCACCAGGCTCTCTTCGTTGGCGCTCTCCACCGCAAGGTAAATGTTGTAGCAACCGTTGTCGGCGATTGAACGGATAAACGTCTTCGCCGTGAGACCGCCGCGAATGGCAGCGATGACGTTGCGGTAGTGCGGGCTTTTGAGTTCCTGCTCATCAAGTTCCGCCAGAAATCGCTCGCCCTTGTGCAGCAGCACCAGATTGAACAGGCTCAGCCCACCTTCCTCGACCCACGGCAAATGGTGTTTCTTCAACAGCTTGCCGACCTCCATAGCGTACAGCGGGTCATGCATCAAGTGATCGTCTTCGATCAACACTTCGGTCACGCCTTGTTTGACCAAATCCGCCAGATGCAGGTCGAACCAGTCCAGCCCCAATGCCCGCCAGGGGCCGTTGATTTTGGGGATATAGCAGAAGTTGCAATTGACGTTGCAGCCTATGGTGGAAAAGATCTGCGCCCAGGCGCCGGTCTTGCGCACCCGCGCACCGGAGGAATGATAGGGCTGCAAGTAGTTGTTCATGTTCAGGAAACTGAAATCCGGCAACGGCATGACGCCCAGCCGCTCATCCAGATCCTGCCGGGCCGGGACAATGCTCAAGTAGCTGGATTTGCGCGTCGGTCGAACTAGTTGGCCACTGTAGCTGCGATAGGCAATGCCCGGCACCGCGTCGACATTGCCGCCTTCATGGGTGACCGCGTCGAGCAGCAGCGTGAAGGCGCGATCCGCTTCGTTGATCAGGGTGAAATCGAAAGGCGAGTCCAGCAAGGCATTCTGCCAGTCACCGCTGGAATGGGCACCGCCCGTCACCAGCAGCAAATTTGGATCGATGGATTTCACCAGGTCGGCCAGCGCCCGGGCGTTGCCCCATTGCACGGTGTAGTTGCACTGGATGCCGACGATGTCCGGTTGTGCATCTTCGATGATCTTGCGCATTTGCACATCGGTGAGGCCATAGCGGACCAAATGGCCCTGATCGACGTTCACCAGAGTGTTTTCCTGGGACCAGCCGGCGAATGGCGCGTCGACGATCTGCACCTCGTAGCCGGCGCGCTTGGCCACCGTGGCGATGCGCAACAGGCCAATGGGCGTGCCGGCGCGTTTCATTACTTCGAACGTGTCGATGCCGATGTCGGCAAATGCGCTGCCCAGCGGTACCGGCTCAATCAGCCGCGTGTAAGGCGGCACGAACAGCAACACACGTGGCGCTTCGCCATTTGCGCGGCGGCGAATGCCGCTGCGGCTGGACTTCAATGACGGTAGTCCCAGATGCTGGAGCGCAGGACGAGTGGGCGCCACGCTGAATCGTGGCAGGTCGCGTTCAATTCTTGTGGCGCCTTCAGAGGCAATCAGGTCCATCTCAAAGCTCCTTTACAACAGTGATGTCGGCGTTGGGCTGGCCTGTTTTCGAGGTGGCGATAACAGCGCCAACGATAATCAGCAGTGTGGGAATAATCAGGATCGGGCTGGCATGGCTTTGCCCTATGGCCACCAGCAGCAGGGTCGAGATCAGGGGGGCCAGATAGGAGAGAGCGCCGAGCATCGCCAGGCTGCCGTGCTTGGTGGCGTGGTCCCAGGCGAAAAACGCCAGGCCCACCGGCCCCAGGCCAAGGCCGACGATGGCCGCCCATTGCCCGGCGCTTGGAATGACCGCGGTTTCAAACGCCAGATGGCAGACCAGGCCGGCCACTGCGACGAGGCCACAGATGCCACCAATGATGCTGCTTGGCACGTCACTGAAACGGCGGTTGATCACCGAATAGGACGACCAGACCAGCGCGCAGGCGAAGGCGGCCAGGTAGCCGGCTACCGGCATGGCGGCGGCTTCATCCGAGGCGCGCTGTTGCATGATGAACGCCGTACCGGCCAACCCCAGCAGCGCGCCGAGTAACTGGCGTTTGCGCAGCCGTTCCCCCGCGCTGAAGGCCGAGAGCAGCACAATCAACAGTGGCCACAGGTAGGCAATCAGGCTCGCCTCGGCAACCGGGGCAGCCTTGAGGGCGAAAAAATACAGCGCGTGGTAGGCGAATATCCCTAGAAAACCGACCGCCCATACCGACCAGGGCTGACGCCAGCTGCGAAACCCCGCCATGCCGTTGCGGCCAAGGATGCACAGGCTCGCTACAAACGCGACGGCAAAACTCAGGGTCAGCAGTTGGAAGGGTGGAATGCCTTCGGTGAGGCTGGTCAGCAACGCCAGGCATGACCACAGGAACACCGCGATCACGCCGATGGCGGTGGCCGAGGCTGCGGCTCTGACAGACACCTGTGTTTTGGCAATGCGCGTCACTTCGGTCATCTACGCCCCGTCTGATTTATCCTTGTCGGTGGGGCAATCATAGAAAGGTCCGGCCGGGCGGGTATTGATGAGCACTGCTGAAGATTTGTTCAGGCCTGCCGGATTCACCTTACCCGCGAACTTCGTCGCACCGTGGCCGGCGTCAGGTCGCGGTTCTTTTTCAGGGCGTGGGTGAGTGCACTTTGATCGGCATAACCGACGCGGTGGGCGATCTCGGTGATCGACAGCGCGGTTTCGCACAGCAAGTCGATGGCACGGTTGAGACGCAAGGTGGCGATATGCGCAAAAGGCGTGCTATTCAAATGGCGAGCGAACAGCACGTAGAGTTGCCGCTCGCTGGTGCCTGCCACCCGTGCAATCTCGGTGGCGCTAAGCCGGCTGTCCAGATGGCTTTCGATGTAAGCGAGTGCCCGTGCCAGGGTGAACTGACCATGCTCAGGGATGATTCCGGGCGGCAGCGTCAGCGAAGACAGCAGCAAAGTACTCCAGGACTCCGCCACCTGAGGTGAACTGGTCAGCAAGGGCGCGCTGCGGCTGGCGTATTCGAGTAAATGGCGGATTTCCGGGCCTACTGGGAAAAAGCGTTTGTCGGCCTGGAGTCTGGTCGACAGGTCGAGATTCTTGGGCCCGCCGAACGTCGTGGCCGGCACGTCGAGTACCAGAAAGATATTGGCCTTTTGCGCCAGAAACGCATGGCGAGCACCGGCAGGAATTACCACGCCCTGACTCCAGTCGACCTTGCCGGCCCGACCGTCGACTTCGATGTCCATGGAGCCGGACTGCGGCAGCACGAGCTGATGAAAGTCGTGATCGTGCAATTCGACTTGGCCCGAATACGAACGAAGGGCCAGTGAAACCGCTGGGTTATCGTGACTGCCCATAGCGCCTCTCCGTTGGCTCAGGTTCACATCATGCCTGAGTCAGAGAACCCGGTGCCACTCCCGCGAGCGCTCAGGGGAGATGCGACGAGTCATCGGCAAGAACTCCTGCGGGACGCGGGCTGATTTCATCGCGGGCAAGCCCGGCGCCCACAGCGCAAAGCCCTGGCCAGGATAGGCCAGGGCTTTTTACGAATGACGACCCATGCGCCCATAGCGATATGGCACATAGCCACTTTTCCAATTGACACCCCCTCCCCACTCCGTTAAAAACCCCGCCTTGCTTGCGTTTTTATCGAGACATGGATGTTGTCCAAACCCCCGCTGTTCAAATACCGCCGCTATTGGCTGGCGGTCATCATCGTGTTGCTGGCGATTCTTGATCCTTTCGGCCTGGCCAGTTCCAGCGACAAGGCGTCGGCGCAGTGGCTCAATCGTATGTTCGCCAGTCACTACCCGAGCCTTGGGCAGCAGCGGGTGGCGGTGGTGTTGATCGATGATGCCTACCTGATGCGCAATAACAGTTCGTGGCCCATGCCCTATGGCGAGCAGAGCAAGTTGTTCAAGCGCTTGCTGGCGTACAAGCCCCAGGCGGTGTTTGTGGATTTGCTTTATAGCCACGACCACTCGTTTGGCGACCCGACGCGGGGCAGCCAGTTGCTGGCGAATGTGTTTGAGCGTTATCAACGCCAACGCATCCCGTTGTGGCTGGCCAATACTGGGTTGACTCGGGCAGAGGCGGGCCAGGCGAATACGCTGGCGCCGTTCATGCAGGTGAGCCAGCCGGCGCTGGTTGTATGGGAAGGGGTGGATGACAAGTATCCACTGGCGATGCGCACACATGCAGGGCTGATGGAAACTCCCGCCCTGTCGCTGTATCGAGTGTTCTGTGCCACGCAGCACTGCAAGCAGCCGCCGGTGGATGTGCAAGCCGCTGCGCAGCGCCAGCCCATCGCGGTGCAGTGGGGGCTGAAGCTGGCGCCCGAACAGGCACGTATTGCCGATATCCGCCACTGCGCGCCGGCACGGCATTTTTTGCTGGACGGGGTGGCGCAGTTATTTCAGGCGGTGTTCTGGAAGCTCGACGACTCGGCCCAGGCGCGCTGCCCTTATACGCTGACGTTGTCGGCCAGTGACCTGGAGGTCAGCGACCCCGATGACCAGGCACTGGTCGCCGACTTACTGCGCGACCGCCTGGTGTTGGTGGGCGCCAATATCGCGTCTACAGGGGACCTGGTGGAGTCGCCGGTACACGGCCAACTCCCTGGCGTTTACCTGCACGCCATGGCGCTGGACAACCTGATCAATGCGGGCATGGACTACGACCATGAACCGGCCAATTTCCCCCACCTGCCGTTCAATTGGCTGGACCTGCTGGAGCTCGGGCTGCTGGCGTTGATCGCCGTGCTCAAGGCGCTGCACGCACGTCGCCTGGCGGGCCATCGCCCCTGGAGCCGGTGGCGGCGCCAGGAAATCTGGTTTTTTACCTCGCCGTGCCCGTCGTGGCTGTTGGTGATGTCGATGTTGGCGGGGGTCAGTGTGTTGCTGAGCCTCAATGACATCACCCCGGTCAACGTGCTGGGCATTGTGTTGCTGTCGTTGGTGCTGTTCAGCGAGCGGATCGAAGCCTTCTTCGACCGCGATCGCTGAGTGCACCGCTCTGCTATCTGACTCAAGGAAACCAAGGATGAACAGAAGCCTCATCGTCTTGCTCGCCGCCCTCTTCACCCAGGGCGCCTGGGCAGAAACCCACAGTATCAAGGCGTTCCTCGCCGACCCGGTGACAGTGCTGGACGAGCAGGGCAAGCAACAACGTGAGCTGGCGAAAAAGGACGCGCCCACCCAGCCCCTGCCGGTATTGCAGTACAACCAGGCGCTGGACCTGGTGCAGGTAGAACTGGCAGGCCAGAAGGTGTGGCTGGACACCATGGATTTGCGCATCGAGCCCCCGCTGAACGTCGTCGACCTGCCCTGCCAGGGCCTGACCAAAAGCCAGGCCAAGGACAGCCGCAACAACTCCACCATCGGTTTTGGTGCCGGCTGCAATCAATAAAAGGAGCGTTGCGGTGAAGGGATATCTAGTAGCAGCCAGCCTGTTGGCCAGTTCGGTGCTCAGTGGTTGCGCCACCTTGAAAGGCGCAGACCAGGCGTTTATGAACCTGGTGGGGCCCTCGACCCAGTCCCGGGTTCAGGGCCATTACGTGGATAACAGCGACGTACGCCAGTATTACAAGCTCGACCCACAGCGCCAGAGCCAGCAGCGTTTGAGCTACGACGGGCGTGCGGTACCGGCCGCTGAAGCGCGCCAGCAGAACCTGGTGGATATCCCGATGCTGCAAGGCTACTTGCAGGGCATCGTCACGCGCTTGTCCAAGGGCTGGCCGGGGGAGTTGCCGCCGCTGCAGGTGAAGATCACCGACAGCTATGGCTTCGGGCCGTCGGCAGACCCCTACGGCAACCTGTTCGTGCCGCTGGGCATGCTGGACAACGTCGCCAGTGAAGATGAAATCGCCGCGATGCTGGGCCATGAAATGAGCCACGTATTGCTGCATCACCATGACCGCATGGCCGCTTTCCAGCAGCAGAAAGACATGTTCACCACCGTGGCCTCCACGGTCGCCTTGGCCACCATGGCTGCCGATACGGGCGTGGACCGCAGCTCCGGTACGATGAAACTGTTCAGTAAAGACCCAGCCGGCACCCAGAAGACCATCGGCAACACCGTGCTGTATACCGCCCTGGCCAATACCTTTTCCGATCAGGTATGGAGCACCGCCTGGGGCCGCAGCCAGGAAGACCAGGCCGACTTGCTGGGCACCGACTTGATGATCCGTGCCGGTTACGCGCCGCGAGCCGCCACCCATAGTCTGGAGCGCCTCAACGACTTCCAGGGCAAGCAGAAGCCCTTGCTCACGGGGTTCCTCACGGCGCGCAAGAATGCCATGCAGGATTCGCTGCAGCAGTTCAATCTCGACCAGTTCACCAAAGAGCTGGACGTGCTGGTCAAGGATGGCTTGACCACCGGCATCACCGCGACCAGCCAATACTTCAACCGCTCACATATGTCGGCCATGGACCGCGACACCGAGCTGCGCCAGTACTTGCAACGCGAGTATCGCCAGGAACGCCGCGCCCGGGTCAACCCGCAAAGCTGGTCGAAAATGAAGAATACGCCCCAGGTGGCGAAGGCTTTGCAGGGCTATAAAGACGCGTACTTCGCGATTGATGCCCTGGAGAAAAACAAGGTGCCAGACGCTGACGCTTTCATCCGCAAGGCCCTGGCTTCGCCGGTAAAAGACCAGCCGAGCATTCGGCGCGCTGCCTATACCGTGCGCCTGGCCCAAGGCAAAAACAGCGAAGCGGTGAAAGAGTTGCAGGCGATCAAGGACTGGTCCCTGGCAGGGCCTTCCACCTATGACTTGATGATCAGCTACCACCTCAAACGCGGTGACGGGCAATCGGCACTGGCGATGATCGACAAGGCAGAACGCAACCTGGGCTCGGAAGAACTGTTTATTACCGAGAAGCTGTTGGCCAACCAGCAACTGCAGAATGCGCAGCAGGTGCAAAGCGTGCTGCGCAAATGCGAGCAGTACCCGACGCGCAAAGAGAACTGCAAAAAGCTCGCACCGGTCAAAGCCTGACGCCCCCGCGAGCGGACAATAAAAAACCCCGAACCAGTCGGGGTTTTTTATCGCCTGGCATCAGGCACGACATTTGATCAATTAGAAAACGTTGATCGGGTAGTCGGCGAACAGACGGATTTCGTTACCGCCTACGTTGTAGTTGCTGGCGTTGTTGGAAACGCGCAACCACGAGGCACGGGCACGCAGGCTCAGGTCTTTGGCTGGGCCGCTCTGTACCACGTACTTGAACTGGTTCCAGATTTCACGCTCGGTGCCATCGCCACGGCCAGTGCCGTCGTCGATGTTGGTGCCGCGCACGTAGGCAATGTTGTAGGTCAGGCCCGGTACGCCGAAGGTGGCGAAGTCGATGCCATAACCTGCTTGCCAGGAGCGCTCGTCCTTGCCGTTGAAGTCGGACCAGTAGGAGTTGGCCAGCAGGATGGTATTGCCGCCGTCGCCAATGCCGCCAGCGTTGCGGTAGCCACCGTACAGGTAGCCGGTGTCACCGGTGCTGCGCTGGTGAGCGAGGGTGAAGCTGTGCGCGCCAACGGCCCAGGTAGCGCCCAGGCTCCAGATCTTGTTGTCGCGAGCGTCCGCATCACCTTGGTTTTCCAGGGCGAAGCTGCGGTCCAGCTTGGTTTTGTAGCCGTTGAAGTCAAATGTCAGCGACTGTTGTTCTGGCAGGGCCAGCACGTAGTTGACGTTGACGTATTGCTTCTTCAGCACGTCCTGCATGTCGGAGGCGTACAAAGCAGCCGACAGGCTTTCGGTGAATTTGTAGCTACCACCGATGTAGTTGATGCTCTTCAAGCGGCCGCTGTCGCTGCCCTCGGCGCTCTTGCGAGCTTCCTTGGTGAAGTGACCAGCATCCAGTTGCAGGCCGGCGATCTCTTTGGAAACGATCGAGGTGCCCTCGTAGGTTTCCGACAGCAGACGCGAGTTGTCGTATTGCAGGACCGGCACGGCTGGCATCTGCTGACCGTATTTGATCACGGTGTTGGAGATACGCGCCTTGACGGCTGCGCCGCCTTTGGCCAGGTCGTTGGCGGCTTCTCCGCTGTCACCTTGCTTGAAGAAGTCGATACCGCCAGCGCCACTGCGACCTTTACCACCATCCAGGCGGATAGCGTATTGGCCAATCACATCCACACCCACACCGACGGTGCCTTGGGTGAAGCCGGACTCGAACTTGCCGATGAAGCCTTGGCCCCATTCAGCTTTGTCCTGCTTGCCGTTTTTGTAGTCACGGCTGATGTAGGCGTTACGTGCTGCGATGTTCAGGTGGCTGTCTTCAACGAAACCCTTGGATTGCTCCTGGTCGTTTGCCATTGCTGTCGATGCGCTCAAAATCCCCAGAGCGATCAGACTCATCCGTTGCTTCAACATTTTCTTATATTCCTTATTACGGGTTGAGTACGCGCTGTGACACCAGGCTCCTGTTGCTTTTCTGGTGTCGACCTTGCCAGCAAAAAGAAGGCCCGCGGACGACTGAACTGCCGCGGGCCTTTTTTTATTGGATTTAGTCATGGTGGTTAGCCACAGGCGTTGGGCGCAATCCTATGCGGGCGTTGAACTATGTGTCAATTTCGTGAATCGTCTGTATTTAGGCGATATTCGTCTAAGCAGCGGGCTAAAGCGGCGGGATGAAAGCCTTGAAAACACCTTGATCAGCCCTTGTAAACACATTAAGTAACAAATCCGCATGCAATGCGTTAGGGAATAGATAACGCGCGCAAATGCAAAGCATTACCATTCGCGCACAATTTTCCTGCCACATCATTTGGATACACTCCCATGCCTGCCCCTCGCCTGACGCCCCTCTCCCTTGGGCTCTCTGTCCTGCTGTCTGCTGGTTTTGCCGGTGCGGCCACGGTCCTGCCCGAAACCTCGATCAGCGTGGAAGCAGACGAAGACGACCCACGGGTCAAAGAGACCAGCACCGCCACACGCACCGCGACGGCTGTTCGCTACGTGCCCCAGGCGATCGACTCAGTCAAAACCGAGAGCCTGCGCTCCTATGGCACCAACGATCTGGGCCAGGCATTGAGCGGTATCCCCAACGTCAGCAGCGGCGCCGATACACGCTTCGACAGCCTGCGCATACGCGGTTTCGACGCCAGCAATGACTTCTATCTGGATGGCATTCGCGACGACAGCCAGTACGTACGTGACCTGCATAACATCGAGCGTATCGAAGTGCTCAAGGGACCGGCCGCCGTGCTTTACGGGCGAGGCGGCCAGGGCGGGATCGTCAACCGGGTGAGCAAACTGCCAAGCCCAGGGCAAAAGTCCAGCATCGAAGCCCAAGGCGGCAGCAACGATTTGCGCAGCCTGTATGCCGACCTGAGTACCGACCCCACCGATAACATCAGCCTGCGCCTGAACATGGGCAACCAGGACAACAACAGCTTTCGCGATGGCGTCAGCGGCAACCGCCAGTTGTTCGCGCCGTCGATGAGCTGGCAGCTCACTCCAGAGCTGAACTGGCTGGTGCAATACGAATACAGCCGCTACAACCGCACCCCAGACCGTGGCATTCCTGGTGTCAACGGGCGCCCGGCGGATGTCAGCCGCAGCACCACTTACTTTGATCACGGCGATTACATAGACGATAAGTCCCAGTCGCTGCGTTCCAGACTTGCCTACGAGCTCAACGCCGACTGGCAGCTGCGCCACACCCTCGGCGTGTTCAAGCTCGACAGCGATTTCGACAATACTTACCAGACCGGCTATGACCCGAAAACCAACACCGTCAGCCGCCAACACTGGCAGCAGGACCTGACCACCCGCAACGTGTTCAACAACCTGGAGCTGGAAGGCGGTTTCGACACCTTTGGCCTGGAGCACCGCCTGCTCACCGGTATTGAGCTGGGCAGCCAGCGCCGTGATCCGAAGCTGTACTCCGCTCGCGATGGCAAGACAGTGCCGAGCCTGGACCTCAACCAACCCAATCGCCGCCTGAGCCACACCGGGAGCATGCGACTGTCGAGTAACAACCACACCGAAGTCGAAAGCCGCGCCCTCTACATACAGGACCAACTGCGCCTGAATGACCAGTGGCAACTGCTGGGCGGGCTGCGTTACGACCGCTTCGAAGTGGACACCACCAACAAGCTGCTCGACATCCAACAGAACGTGAAAAGCCACAGCACCAGCCCGCGCGTCGGCCTGGTGTGGACGCCCCTGGAGCACCACTCGTTCTACGCCTCGTGGAGCAAGACTTTCACCCCAGCAGGCGGCGGCCTGATCGGCATCACGCCGAACGCCACCGGCAACGTCAACGACCTGAGCCCGGAGTTGACCAAGCAAAAAGAAATCGGCGTGAAGAGCGACTGGTTCGATGAGCGCCTGAGCACCACCCTGGCTGTGTACGAGCTGGAACTCTACAACCGCCGCACCAGCGACCCGCTGGACCGTACCATTACCCTGCTCACCGGCGAACAACGCTCACGCGGCGTGGAGCTGACCGCCACCGGCAAGATCGTCGACAACTGGTATGTGCGCGGCGGCGTAGGCCTGCAGGATGCCAAGGTGGAGAAGGACAACAACGGGTTTGAGGGCAAACGGATCAGCGACGTGGCCAAGCGCAACGCCAGCCTGTTCATCACCTAGAAGCCGGAGATGGGCTGGTACGCGGAAACCGGTTTGACCCTGGTGGGCGATCGTTACGCCGACAACCTCAACACCGTGGTGTTGCCGGGTTATGGCCGCTGGGACGCGCTGGCCGGGTTCCGTCAGAAAGAATGGGACGTGCGGGCAGCACTGAACAATATCGCTGATAAAAACTACTACGCCTCGGCGACCAGTGCGGCGCAGATTCAACCGGGTGAGCCACGAAGTCTGGTGGTCACCGGTACCTACAGCTTCTGACACGCCTCATGTGAAACAAAGCCAGCCCCCACACTGGTGAGGCATTGCCCACAACATCAGCGCCTGGCGCAGATACCTGTGGGAGCGGGCTTGCCCGCGAAAGCGGTGTGCCAGTCACTGAATGTTTAACTGAACCACCGCCATCGCAGGCAAGCCAGCTCCCACAGTTGGTTTCAGGTGTTCTTTAGTTGCTCATTACCTCGCACAACGCCTGCACTTCATCCTCCGTGAACAACCCCAACGGGTAGCGCTCACTCATCACACTGCGCAAGTCAGACGCTTGTCTGGCCTGTCGCGAGCCGTTCGCCTTCAACCAAAGGGCCAACGCATGGATGGCGTCTGCGTCGACCCGCAAAGGGTGGAACGTACGCGTGTTCATCAGGTGGACATCGGCATTCATTTCAGCGCTCTCTCCTGCTGCGTGAGCGGCTAACTTACTCAAGGTTTGTGACAGAACTGCACGGTCATCCCCCTTGGGCCACTGTAACCACAGCGATACAAGAGCTATGCCAATGTGCCCTGTTCACCAGCATGCAGGCATGAAAAAGCCCGCGACCGGGCTGGGTCGCGGGCTTGCGGGGAACACTGCAAACGCGCGTGCTCGTGCGCCATCAAGGCGCTGTTACAACTGCACTCACTTTCGCTGCGGAGCTGGCTGCTGTTGGGTCAGGCAATGGATATTGCCCCCACCCAGTAACAATTCGCGGCCCGGCACCATCACCACTTCATGTTGTGGGAACAGGTTCTGCAGGATTTGCTTGGCCTGATCGTCCAACGGGTCATCGAAACTCGGCGCGATGATGCCGCCATTGACGATCAGGAAGTTGACGTAGGAACCGGCCAACCGCACGGTCGGATTACGCTCCTGGCTACCGTCAACCAGGTCTACCCCGGCGCATTCCTCCTCAGTGGCATACAGCGGACCCGGAATCGGCATTTTATGCACGATGAACGAGCGGCCCTGGGCATCGGTGCTGCTTTGCAGCACGTCCATGGCTGCGTGGCAGCGTGGGTAGTTCGGGTCTTGCGGGTCATCGGTCCAGGCCAACAGCACTTCGCCCGGGCGCACGTAGCAGCAAAAGTTATCCACATGGCCGTCGGTTTCGTCGTTGAACAGGCCATCCGGCAACCAGATGATCTTGTCTACCGCCAGGTTATCGCTGAGCACCGCCTCAATGGCCGCACGATCAAGGTGCGGGTTGCGGTTGCGGTTCAACAGACATTCTTCGGTAGTGATCAGGGTGCCTTCGCCGTCGACATGAATCGAACCGCCTTCAAGCACAAAGCCTTCAGTGCGGTAACGCGGTGCGCGCTCCATCTCGAGGATCTTGCCTCCCACCTGGGAATCGCGATTCCACGGTGCATACAGACCGCCGTCAAAACCACCCCAGGCGTTGAAGTCCCAGTTCACACCCCGTACTTCTCCACTGCCGTTGATCACGAAAGTGGGGCCGGTGTCGCGAACCCAGGCGTCGTCATTGGACATTTCCACCAGGCGGATATTGGGTACGTCCAGGCGGGCACGGGCGTTTTCGTACTGGCCGGCGGAGACCGCGACGGTCACCGGCTCAAAACGTGCGATAGCCTTGGCCACCGCCACATGGGCCGCCTGAGCAGGCTTACCGCCCAGGCGCCAGTTGTCTGGGCGCTCGGGCCAGATCATCCAGGTCTGGGTCTGGGGCGCCCATTCGGCAGGCATGTGAAAGCCATCGGCGCGAGGTGTGCTGTGCAAGGTGGTCATGGCGATCAGGGCTCCGAATGGGGTCAAGGGCAACTTTATAATGGATAAAAATCGGCTTTAACAGACTAAAAACATGATAGGTGCTCGCGCCTGCAAAAAATAGCCGATAACAATCGATAAATCACAGTTGCTCATCCAGCACTTTCGACAGCATGTCCACAAAGAAGTCCACACTGCGTCTGGACGTCACCATCGGCGGCTTGATTTTGAGGATATTCAGATAATCACCGGTAGGCTGCATGAAAATCCCCAGCTCCCGCAGCCGGTCACACAACAAGGCGGTTTCTGCAGTCGCAGGTTCGAGGGTCTGGCGATCGCGCACCAGTTCAAGGCCCAGATAGAAGCCCGAACCGTGCACGGCACCGACGAGCGGATGGCGATCGATCAATTCCTCCAACCGTGCCTTGAAATGCCCACCTACCAGTTGGGCGTTTTCCCACAGCTTTTCCTCTTCCATCACATCCAGCACCGCCATGCCGATCCGGCAACTGACCGGACTGCCTCCTGATGAGGAGAAGAAGTAACCCTCGGCTTCCAGCGCCTCGGCAATTTCTCGGCGGGTGATCACTGCACCCAACGGCTGGCCGTTGCCCATGCCTTTGGCCATGGTGATGATGTCAGGCACCACACCTTGCTGTTCAAACCCCCAGAAGAAATGCCCCATGCGGCCGTAACCCACCTGCACTTCATCGGCGATGCACACGCCCCCCTCGGCACGGACCAGGCCATACACCTGTTGCAGGTAACCCGGTGGCAGGGAGATGCCGCCGGCATTGCCGTACACCGGCTCACAGATGAACCCGGCTAATTGACGCTGGCTCGCGGCGATTTTCGCTAGGTTATGCTCCACGCTTCGTACATAGTCCGGCGCGCTGTCCGGCCCGCGGAATTCACCGCGGTAGGTATTGGGCGCGGTCACCGGGTGTACCCAATCCGGGCGGCTGCTCAAGGCCTGGGGGTTATCGGCAATCGACGTGGACACGGCATCCGCCGCCACCGACCAGCCGTGATAGGCCTCCAGCACACTGAGCATGTCGCGCCCGCCGCTGTAGGCCCAGGCCAAACGAATCGCCAGGTCATTGGCCTCGGTGCCGCTGTTGACCAGGAACACCCGGTCCATGCCCTCCGGTGCCAACGCCAGCAGGCGCTCGGAGAACTCGGCAACCGCCGCGTAGTGAAACCGCGAGTTGGTGTTGAGCAACGACCACTGCCGAGCCGCCACTTCAGCCATGCGCGGGTGGCCATGGCCCAGCACGGCCACGTTGTTGAGCATGTCGAGGTACGATCGGCCCTGCATATCGATCAGGTGGTTACGCCAGCCGCGCTCGATACGCGGTGGGTCGGCGTAGTAGTGCTTCTGGGAGCGGGCAAAGCTGGCATCACGCCGGGCCAGCAGGGCTTCTGGGTCCAGTTCCGGCTCCGCATCACAGGCCAGGCCCAATAGAGCTGCGGGTGACGGGCACAACGCCTGCCACGCCAACGCCCGGGAAGGTGTGCAGAACAGCGGTGGCTCAAGGTCGGCGCGGCATAACTGCACAGTCAACGGCGCATGAACCTCGCCCAGCACCTGCCCTTTGACCAAGGTTGCGCCCGGCTTGCGTGATGTGCGCACGCCCCACAGGCGCAGGCTCAGGCCGCTGTCGTGCAAACACAGCAAGCCGTCGGTACCTTCGCGCAGCATTCCCGCAAAGGGTGCTTCCAGCACCGTGCCGTGGGGCAGATGCAGTTCGACATGCAGGGGGAAGGTCTCGGGCTCTAGCGCACTGTCGGGGCGGGTGCGCGACAAGCGGTATTGCCCATAACGACTGGCCGCCAGCCCATGCACCGTCGCCGCTTGATCCAGCAAGCGCCGATCGATGCCGGGAGTCTCCCAATTGCCAGCCTCGAAATGCGGGCTGAGTACGCCCAGGTCGATCAGCGCAAACTCGCGGCCCACCAAGCCTGGCAATAAAGGCGCGAAGTCTTGGTTGGCGACGGGCGGTAATGTTTTGCCGACGCTGCGCAGAATAGCCGCTTGCATGAGTTCGAAGGGCACCGACGTGGCGATATGGAAGATTTCCCACTCGTGTTCGGCGTTTTTCTTTAGATAAACGTTGTCCGGGTCCAGGCGTTGCTGCTGCTCACTGCTGAGCACCAACACCGCCGCGCGAGCGACGATCAACGGCCACAACACCTCCAGCTCTTCGCGCTGCAACGGCGTGACCGCGTGGCAGGCCTGGATCGCCGGCAAGAGAGCAAATGGATCACCGTCGGCATGGTGCAACAGCGCCGCGCAGGTCACCGACAGATCGGCAATTCGCCAGGTGTGCACCAGATCGCCGAAATCGATCACGCCTTGTATACGCCAGTGCCGCTGGGCATCACGCTGCCACATCACGTTGTCGTCGGTGATGTCCATGTGCACCGCTTGCCAAGGCAGGTGTGCCGCCAACGGCTGGACATGCGCCTCGACCTGCCTGGCTGCCTGCTCCAAAGCAGCACGCTGCGGCAGGTCGGGCAAGGTTGCCAGCAGGTGGGTGATCAATGCTTGCGCGTGGCGCGGGTCCCATTGCAGGGTGCGCGCAAGGCCAGGGTGCTCGAAACCTGCCAGCGCGAGGCTCATCTGCCCGCACAGCTCACCAAAGCCTTCGATCACGGTGCGGCTCAGGTGGGGTAAATGCGTCAGGGGCTGGCCGTCGATGTAGTCCAGTAGCCGCAGGTGCAGGGTTTGGTCATCGACGTTGACCGTCAGCAACTCCTCACCCGCCAAGGTCTGGATGACCTTGGGAACACGCAGGCCGGCATGCGCGCCCAGGCTGTTGAGCGCTGCGTGTTGGGCTTGAAGTTCAACCGCGGCGTAGTCACCCCGGCAGATTTTCAAAACGAAGCGGCCCCGTGTGCTGTCAATTCGATAGTTGAGGTCTTGCTGACTGCCCAACGAGTGTAATTTGCCCGCCATACCATAGTGCCGCTCGAGCAGGCATGCTGCTTGCTCGGGGGTTACTTGTGGGCAAGGCAAGCTGGCACGGTGGGTCAACGTGGCTAACGACATTGTGACGACCTTTGTTTTTTCAGGCGTCTATATCGCCATTGTTCAGGGGCACAAGGCAACCCCCCAGTAATACAGCGCTTGCACCACCCGGCTCGCACCACTCAAGCTATGCTTCATCCGCATAATGTCTATCAAAGGAAAGGGCCCTCCGATATGCGCATTCTCGTTACTGGCGGCGCTGGCTTTATCGGCTCAGCCCTGATCCGCCACCTGATCCAGCACACCGAGCACGAGGTGCTCAACCTGGACAAGCTGACTTACGCCGGCAACCTCGAGTCGCTGACCAGCATCGCGTCCAACAGCCGCTATGAGTTTGTCCAGGCCGATATCATCGACCAGGTCACCGTCAGCGCCTTGCTCGCACGCTTCGAACCCGATGCGATCATGCACTTGGCGGCCGAGTCCCATGTCGACCGCTCCATTGACGGCCCGTCGGATTTTATCCAGACCAACATCGTTGGCACCTACAGCCTGCTGGAAGCCACGCGAGCCTATTGGCAGAAGCTGGCAGAGCCGGCAAAAAGCGCATTCCGTTTCCACCACATCTCCACTGATGAGGTGTATGGCGACCTGCACGGCGTGGACGACCTCTTCACCGAGACCACGCCTTACGCACCGAGCTCGCCGTATTCCGCGAGCAAGGCAGCGTCCGACCACCTGGTACGCGCCTGGCAGCGCACCTATGGCCTGCCGGTGCTGTTGACCAACTGCTCGAACAATTACGGGCCGTTCCATTTCCCCGAAAAATTGATCCCGCTGGTGATTCTCAACGCCCTGGCGGGCAAGCCACTGCCGGTGTATGGCGATGGTCTGCAGGTGCGTGACTGGCTGTTCGTCGAGGATCATGCCCGTGCGCTGCTCACAGTGGTCACCACTGGGGTTGTGGGCGAAACCTACAATATCGGCGGCCACAACGAACAGAAGAACATCGACGTGGTACGTGGCATCTGCGCCCTGCTGGAAGAACTGGCGCCGCAACGCCCAGCCGGTGTGGAGAAATTCACTGACCTGATCACCTTCGTCAAGGATCGCCCAGGCCACGACCAACGCTACGCCATCGACGCCAGCAAGATCGAACGCGAACTGGGCTGGGTCCCGGAAGAAACCTTCGAGACCGGCCTGCGCAAAACCGTACAGTGGTACCTCGATAATCTGGAATGGTGCAGCAGGGTCCAGGACGGCAGTTATCAGGGAGAACGATTGGGCAACACCGACTTGAAGGATCTAATCGCATGATGAAGGGAATTGTATTGGCTGGCGGCTCCGGCACTCGCCTACACCCCATTACGTTGGGAGTGTCCAAACAGCTGTTGCCGGTGTATGACAAGCCGATGATCTACTACCCGATATCCGTGCTGATGCTCGCAGGCATCAAGGACATTCTGGTGATTTCCACTCCGGTAGACCTACCACAGTACCGAAACCTGCTGGGAGACGGCAGCCAGTTTGGCGTGCGTTTCACGTATGCCGAACAGCCTTCCCCGGACGGGCTGGCTCAAGCATTTATCATTGGCGAAGAGTTCATCGGTGATGACGCGGTGTGCCTGATTCTGGGGGACAACATCTTCCACGGCCAGCATTTTGGCGATCAGTTACGCACCGCAGCCGAGCGCTCCTCGGGCGCTACTGTTTTCGGCTATTGGGTGAAAGACCCGGAGCGCTTCGGTGTGATTGATTTCGATAAAGAGGGCCGCGCCCTTTCCATCGAAGAAAAACCGGCAAAGCCCAAGTCACCGTATGCCGTGACCGGCCTGTACTTTTACGACAACGACGTGATCAAGATCGCCAAGGCGGTCAAGCCTTCGCCACGCGGCGAGCTGGAGATCACCGACGTCAACAATGCCTACCTTCAGCGTGGCGATCTTCACGTTGAACGCTTCGGCCGTGGGTTCGCCTGGCTCGACACCGGCACCCATGACAGCCTGCTGGAAGCCTCGACCTACGTTCAGACCATCGAGCACCGCCAGGGCTTGAAAGTGGCCTGCCTGGAAGAGATCGCCTATGAAAATGGCTGGATCGATCGTGATTATCTGCTGGAGCGCGCCAAGTACTTTGGCAAGACCGGCTACGGCCAATACCTCTACTCGCTTGCCGGAGAGACCCAGTGAATGTAGTTGAAACCACACTACCCGGCGTACTGATCCTCGAGCCAAAGGTATTCGGCGACGAACGCGGTTTCTTCTACGAAAGCTTCAATGCGCGCGCCTTTGAAGCAGCCACCGGGCTCAAGCGTAATTTCGTGCAGGACAATCACTCACGCTCGCAAAAAGGCGTGCTGCGAGGTTTGCACTATCAGCTTGAACACACTCAGGGCAAGCTGGTACGTGTTACCTACGGTGAAGTGTTGGACGTAGCGGTCGACATCCGTCGCAGCTCACCCAACTTTGGCCAGTGGGTGGGTGTCCGCCTGTCGGCACAGAACCATCGCCAACTCTGGGTGCCGGAAGGCTTCGCCCATGGTTTCGTGGTGTTGAGTGAGTACGCAGAGTTCCTGTACAAAACCACCGACTACTACCAGCCAAGCGCCGAGCGCAGCATTCTCTGGAATGATCCGACGCTGGCCATCGACTGGGAGCTGGCCGAACCGCCGCAACTCTCCGCCAAGGATCAGGTCGGCAAACTGCTGATGGAAGCTGACTTGTTCCCATGAAAATCCTCATCACCGGCCAACACGGCCAAGTCTCCCAGGAGCTGCAACAGCGGCTCAAGGGCCTGGGCGAACTCCTCGTCCTGGGCCGCGACCAGCTTGACCTGACAGACGCAGACCTTATCCGCCGGCAAGTGCGCGCCCATCGCCCTGGACTGATCATCAACGCTGCGGCCCACACCGCCGTCGATCTGGCCGAGAGCGAGCCGGACGCTGCGTTCGCCATCAATGCCATCGCCCCCGGCATCCTCGCCGAAGAGGCCAAGGCGTTGGGTATCCCGCTGATTCACTACTCGACCGACTACGTGTTCGACGGCACCAAACCTGCCCCGTACACCGAAAGCGACACGCCGAACCCATTGGGTGTGTACGGCCAGAGCAAGCTGGCGGGCGAGCAGGCGATTGCGGCTGCAGGCGGCGAGTACCTGATCTTGCGCACCAGTTGGGTCTATTCGAGCCACGGCAAGAACTTCCTGCTGACCATGCAGCGCCTCCTGCAGGAAAAACCGCAGATGCGCATCGTGGCCGACCAGATCGGTGCGCCGACCTGGGCCGGGACTATCGCCAACAGCACCCGCGTGCTGATCGAGCAGTGGCAGGCCGGTAAGGCAGGGGATTGGGGTGTTTACCACCTCACTGCCCAGGGTGAGACTTCATGGTTCGGCTTTGCCCAAGCCATTGGCGAGCAACTGCGCGCCGAGGGCAAGGCCTGCGCCGAGCTGGAGCCGATCCCTTCCAGCGCCTACCCGACCCCCGCCAAGCGCCCGCTGAACTCGCGCCTGGACTGCACCCGCCTGCAACAGCAATGGCACGTCAGCCAGCCCCAGTGGCAAGACGCATTGCACGAGTGTCTTGCACAGCAGCACTAGGCATAATGCGCCTGTACCCACAGGCGCGACTTCCATGACCCCACCCCTTCCGCGAAGACCCCGCTGGCGCAGCCTCGCCCTGCTGGCTCTGTGCCTGGCACCGCTGTTGTGGCCGCTGGAGCATTTGGCCGAGCGCTATTACCGCAGCGAGCTGGCCGGGCAAAACCGCCAGACCCTCGACCTCTACGTCGCCAACTTGCTGGGCACCCTGCATCGCTACGAAATACTGCCGCAGATCCTCGGGGACTTACCGGCCCTGCGCACTGCATTGGGCGCGCCCCACGTCAGCACCCACCTGGTCAATGCCAACCAGTTGCTCAAGGACGTCGCCGCCCAGGCCGGGGTAGAGGTGATGTATCTGATGGACACCACCGGCAAGACCCTCGCCGCGTCCAACTGGGACAAACAAGACAGCTTTGTGGGGCGCAACTTTTCCTTCCGTCCGTATTTCAGCGAAGCCATGGCCGGGCGCCTCGGCCGGTTCTTCGGCCTGGGCACTACCTCGGCCAAGCGCGGCTACTTCTTCGCCGCCGCGGTGCGTGACGGCGATACCGTCATCGGCGTGCTGGTGGTGAAGGTCGACCTGGACCACACCGAAAGCCTGTGGGGCAATACCCCGGAACAATTGCTGGTCACCGACCACAACGGCGTGGTGATCCTCACTTCGCGCCCGCAATGGCGATTCCGCGCCACGCGGCCACTGACCGCCGAAGAACGCCAGGCCATCATTGCTATCCAGCCCTACCCCACCCGCGACCCGCAGCCGTTGAGCCTCAGCAGCAGCGCTTGGCTGCGCCAGTCCACAGCTATCGCCGAGACCGGCTGGAACGTGGAAATCCTCGCGCCGCGCTCGCTGATCAACCGCCCGGTGCGCACGGTCGTCGCCGTGGGCGGTGCCACGTTGTTGGTGCTGATGCTGTTGCTGGGGTTGCTGATGCAGCGCCGCCGGCACTATCTGGAACGCATCGCCTTCGAGGCCAAGGCCCGCCGCGAGTTGGAAATGCGCGTGGCCGAGCGTACCAGCGACCTGGAGGGCCTTAACCGGCGCCTTAAACAGGAAGTGCTGGAGCGCGAGCATGCCCAGCAAGAACTGGTGCGCGCCCAGGATGATCTGGTCCAGGCCGGTAAACTCTCGGCGCTGGGCACCATGTCGGCGAGTATCAGCCATGAACTGAATCAGCCACTGGCGGCGATTCGCAGCTATGCCGAAAACGCCGAGATCCTGCTCGACCATGAGCGCACCAACGATGCCCGCGGCAACCTCAAGCTGATCAGTGAATTGACCGGGCGCATGGCCTCGATCATCGCCCACTTGCGTGCCTTCGCCCGCCGTGACCGTCACGCGCCGGAGAGCGTGGCCCTGCAACCGGCACTGGATGACGCCCTGGCATTACTGGCCAAGCGTCGGCGTTCGATGGAGGTGGAGTTGATTCGCGACTTGCCAGAGGCGACCTTGTGGGTGCAGGCCGGTGAAACCCGTCTGCGCCAGGTGCTGGGTAACTTGCTGGCCAATGCTCTGGACGCCCTCACCGAAAAAGGCCCGCCACGCAGACTCTGGCTGAGTGCCGAAACCACGCCCCAGGGCGTCAACCTGTACATTCGCGACAATGGCCCGGGCTTTTGCATGGAAGCCCTGGGCCGCGCCAGCGAGCCGTTCTACACCACCAAGACGCGCACCCAGGGCCTGGGCCTGGGCCTGGCGATCTGCGACACCCTGATGCGCGCCTTCGGCGGCGAACTGTTGTTCGCCAACCACAAGGAGGGCGGCGCGCTGTTAACCTTGAAATTGCGCGCCGGCTCGCCGGGCGTCAGTCTGCAACCGTCCGAGGACCGCAGTGTATGAGTATCGACAACTCGATTCAGGTGGTATTGATCGACGACGATCCACACCTGCGTCAGGCCCTGTGCCAGACCCTGGACCTGGCCGGCTTGAAAGTCCTGCCCCTGGGAGAAGCCACCGGGCTCACCGCACGCCTGTCCCGCGACTGGCCGGGCGTGGTAGTCAGCGACATTCGCATGCCCGGCATGGACGGCCTGGAACTGCTGGCTGAACTACACGGCCAGGACCCCGACCTGCCGGTGCTGCTGATCACCGGCCACGGCGACGTACCGCTGGCGGTGCAAGCCATGCGTGCCGGCGCCTATGACTTCCTGGAAAAACCCTTCGCCAGCGACGCGCTGCTCGACAGCGTGCGCCGTGCCCTGGCCCTGCGCCGGCTGGTGCTGGACAACCGCAGCCTGCGCCTGGCTCTCAGCGACCGCCAGCAACTCAGTACGCGCCTGGTAGGGCACTCGCCACAGATGTTGCGCCTGCGCGAGCAAATCGGTGCACTGGCCGCGACCAAGGCCGATGTGCTGATCCTCGGCGAAACCGGGGCAGGCAAGGAGGTCGTCGCCCGCGCCCTGCACGACCTCTCAAGCCGACGCAGCGGCCCGTTTGTGGCGATCAACGCCGGGGCGCTGGCGGAATCGGTGGTGGAAAGCGAACTGTTCGGCCATGAACCCGGCGCGTTTACCGGCGCGCAAAAGCGCCGCATCGGCAAGTTCGAGTTTGCCAATGGCGGCACGCTGTTTCTGGATGAAATTGAAAGCATGAGCCTGGATGTACAGGTCAAGTTGCTGCGCCTTTTACAGGAGCGCGTCGTGGAACGCCTGGGTGGCAATCAGCTGATCCCGCTGGATATCCGCATTATCGCCGCCACCAAGGAAGACCTGCGCCAGGCCGCCGACCAGGGCCGCTTCCGTGCCGACTTGTATTACCGCCTCAATGTGGCGCCGCTGCGCATCCCCCCGCTACGAGAACGGGGCGAAGATGCGCTGATGCTGTTCCAGCACTTCGCCGACGAGGCCAGCAGCCGCCACGGCCTGCCCTTGCACGAACTGCAACCGGGCCAGCGCGCGCTGTTGCTACGCCACAGCTGGCCGGGCAATGTGCGGGAACTGCAAAACGCCGCGGAGCGTTTCGCCCTCGGCCTGGAGTTGGCCCTGGATAACACCCAGGACCACCCCGCCGCCGGTGTGCTGACTTCCACACCCGGAGGCCTGAGCGAGCAAGTCGAACAGTTCGAAAAAAGCCTGATCGCCGCCGAACTGACCCGCCCCCACAGCTCTGTGCGCAGCCTCGCCGAAGCCCTGGGCGTACCGCGCAAAACCTTGCACGACAAACTGCGCAAACACGGCCTGAACTTCGCCGACAGTGCCGGCCAGAGCGCCGATGACGAATGACATCGTCCACCTACAAAGAGGCCGCCATGAGCCGTGATAGCCGTTACCTGGAATCCATCCTCCACCACGACATCCCACTCACCCGGGAAATGGGCCTCAGGGTGCTCGACTGGCAACACGACCAACTGCAACTGCACCTGCCCTTGCAGGCCAATATCAACCACAAGAGCACCATGTTCGGCGGCAGCCTCTACTGCGGCGCCGTGCTGGCGGGTTGGGGTTGGCTGCACCTGAAGCTGCGTGAAGCCGGGATTGAAGACGGGCACATCGTGATTCAGGAAGGGCAGATCAGCTACCCGCTGCCGGTGACCCAGGACGCGACAGCCATTTGCGCGGCGCCGGATGAAAAGATTTGGAAGCGCTTTGTGGCGACCTATCAGCGCTATGGGCGGGCGCGGTTGGCGCTGGAGACGTGGATTGTGAATGAGGGCAGTGCAGAGCGTGCCGTCGTCTTTACCGGCCAATACGTCCTGCATCGCTAGCAGCCATGACACAAAACAACTGTGGGAGCGGGCTTGCCTGCGATAGCGGTGGATCAGCCAATAGCTGTATGACTGACACTCCGCCATCGCGGGAAAGCCCGCTCCCACATTTTGCTCTGCAGTGGCCTTAAGATCTGGCCAGGGTCAACAGCCGCTCACGCCACGCCGCCTTGGCCGGCAACGCCAGAAAGAACGGGTTCAGCAACGACTCCCGCGCCGGGTAACTGAACGGCTTGCCATTCAACTCCAATACTTCACCCCCAGCTCCTTCCAATACACCCTGGGCCGCTGCGGTATCCCACTGCGAGGTCGGCGCCAGGCGCGGATAACAATCGGCACTGCCCTCGGCTAATAAGCAAAACTTCAACGAGCTGCCGATATTCGCCAGTTTCAACTCGCCCAAGCCTTCACTGAGGCCATTGAGCAGGCGCTCCTGCTCAGGGCTGGTATGACGACGGCTGGCCACCACCGTAAAGGCCTCACCCGAGGCCGGGGCCTGGCGTACTTGAATCTGCTTGGGCGCTGCATTGACGTCCGACCGCCAAGCCCCCAGGCCCGCGCCGCCGAAGTAGCAACGGCCAGTGGTCGGTATCGACACCACGCCGAACACCACGCGGCCCTGTTCGATCAATGCAATATTGACGGTGAACTCTTCACTGCCAGAAATGAATTCCTTGGTGCCATCCAGAGGGTCCACCAACCACCAACGCTGCCAGCCGGCACGCACGCTCTGATCGATATCGGCGTCCTCTTCAGACAGCACTGGAATGCTTGGGTCCAGCGCGGTGAGGCCTGCGAGAATGAGATGATGGGCAGCCAGGTCGGCAGCCGTCACGGGAGAATCATCCGCCTTGGACGTCACGGCTACCTCGGCACGCCAGTACGGCAGGATGGCTTCACCCGCCTGCCGAGCCAGTTCAATGACCGGTGCGATAAACGGGTGGCCTAAAAACAGTTCGCTCATGCGGTGAACGCTCCACGCTGGGTCAACAGGTCTCTCACCAGATACAGCGCAGCCAGGGCGCGACCTTCGCTGAACTGCTCGTTTTGCGCCAGCGCCGACAGCTCACGCAGGTTGACCCGGTCTACCCGCATTGGTTCAGGCTCATCACCTTCAAGACGCTCTTCGTAGAGATCGGTAGCCAACACCACCTGGATCTTCTGGCTCATATAGCCGGGCGACAATGACAGCTCGGTGATGTGCTCCAACTGCCGTGCACCGTAGCCGGCCTCTTCCTTGAGTTCGCGGTCTGCCGCTGCAAGCACGTCTTCGCCGGGCTCGATCAGGCCTTTGGGCAACGACAATTCATATTCGTCAGTGCCGCCGCAGTATTCCTCCACCAGCACTGCATGATCTTCATCGATCATCGCCACAATCATCACGGCGCCATAGCCCGTGCCACGCCCGACAAGACGCTCATAGGTCCGCTCAACGCCATTGGAAAAGCGCAATTGCACTTCCTCCACGCGGAACAAACGGCTACTGGCGACTATTTCGCGGGCGAGGACAGTGGGTTTCTGGCGCATAAACGGCTCCTTGGCGTGATCGGGTTACTATACCGTGGCTTTTCCGATTGTCTGTGTCGGATATTTTTACTTACATGAGACCCCACCATGCCCTCTCTGCCCTGGCACGCTATCGACACCGTCCTGCTGGACATGGACGGCACCCTGCTCGACCTGCATTACGACAACCACTTCTGGATGGAACACCTGCCGCAACGCTATGCCGAACTGCACGGCGTAAGCCGAGCCATGGCCGAGATGGAGTTGCAGCCACTGTTCGAGCGTAACGCCGGACAGTTGCAATGGTATTGCCTGGATTTCTGGAGCGCCGAGCTCAAGATCCCGGTGCGCGAACTCAAGTTGGAAACCGCCCACCTGATTGCCCTGCGTCCGGATGCCGATACCTTCCTGGCGGCGATCAAACAGGCCGGCAAGCGCGTGATCATGATCACCAACGCTCATCGTGATTCGCTGTCATTGAAGTTGGAGCGCATTGAACTGGCGCCGTATTTCGAGCGATTGATCAGCTCTCACGACTACGGTTTCCCCAAGGAAAACCCGCAATTCTGGGAGGCCTTACAAGCGGATATCCACTTTGACCCGGCCCGTAGCCTGTTTATAGATGACACTTTGCCGATCCTGCGCAGTGCCCGGGATTTCGGCGTGGGACATTTACTGGCAGTGAAAGAACCTGATAGCAAAAAAGGCTCAAAGGACACCGCGGAATTTGCGGCCGTCGGGGATTATCGAGAACTCATTACCGGGCTTATGTAGGAGCGAGCTTGCTCGCGAAAAACGTCAACGATAACGCGTGCTTCCTGGATAAACGCGGTGCCCGTGAGTTTTTCGCGAGCAAGCTCGCTCCTACAAAAGGGCGAGCTTGCTCATTTTATCCTGCGTATTACTCAGGGATGCGCAGTGTCTGGCCCGGGTAGATCTTGTCCGGGTGCGACAACAGTGGCTTGTTAGCCTCGAAAATCTTGTTGTACTTATTCGCGTCGCCATAGACCGTTTTAGAGATTGCGCTGAGAGTGTCACCGCTTTTCACAACAACAAAGCGTGAAGCCACCACGACTGGACCACTGACAGTAATCTGGTCATCCACACTTGCCACGCCGGCAATGTTGCCCAGCGCCAACAGGATCTTTTCTTTCTCTTCCTGCGTGGCCACTTCACCGGTCACCGTGACCTTGTCGCCATCCACCGTGGTCTGCACGTTTGGATTACCCAGGCCCACCTTGCTCACATGCTCCTTCAACTGCTCACTGGCGTTCGCATTACCCGGCGTCAACAGGTCGACAATCTTTTCGCCGGCTTCTTTGATAAAGCTAAAAATACTCATGGTGCGCTCTCCTTGGGATTTAATTTCCAGATGCCCAAGACTAGACCAGTCCTGCCGACTTGGGTTCCAGACTGGCTAAAGACTCAAAAGTATCGCAATCACCCCTGCCTGGAATAAGCCCGACGAAAACGCGGGTGAACCTTGATCGACGCCCTCTATCAATAGATCAATACAGGCGATTAGACGCGACCCTTTGTCGCGCCTAGTCTAATCACTGATCAATCCGCCGGTGGTACTGCCCCATGAACGCCAAGCGCCCTCACTGCGCGGCGCCCGCTCTCGAATCGACCGCGCCCGTCGCCAGCCAGAGCTATCACTATTGCAATCTTGAACACACTGAAGTCGCCAGCACTGCGCTGGCCGAAGAGGTGGCGTTGGCGATTGCCTACAACGATATCAGCCAGGCGGTGATGCTGGTGACGCCTACGGACCTGGAAGACTTCATTGTAGGTTTCAGCCTCGGCAGCGGCATTATCACCGACGTTAACGATATTTATGACCTGAAAATCAGCGGTTCGGGCGCAGCCCAGTACGCCCAGGTTCAGGTGTCCAGCCGTGCGTTCTGGAACCTCAAGCAGCAACGCCGCCAATTGGCGGGCACCAGCGGCTGCGGCCTGTGTGGCGTGGAAGCGGTAGAGCAAGCATTGCCCGACCTCCAGGTACTGCCCGGCGCGCCCTTGCCGCCGGCGCAGTGGCTCGACGGCCTGCGCCAGCGTATCAGCGCGTTCCAACCCCTGGGCCAGCACAGCGGCGCCGTGCATGCGGCGGTTTTTATGAACAGCCAGGGGGAATTGCTGATGGGTCGCGAAGACATCGGCCGGCATAACGCCCTGGATAAATTGATTGGCGCGTTGATCCGCCAAAAGATTCCGACCGACGGCGGCCTGGCGATTGTTACCAGCCGCTGCAGCCTCGAATTGATTCAGAAAGTCTTGCGCGCGGGTATCCAGACCCTGGTCAGCCTGTCGTCGCCCACCGGCCTGGCCCTGCAATGGGCACGCCGGCACAACCTCAACCTCATCCACCTGCCGCAAAAAAGCGCGCCACGGGTCTATAGCCCTGCGATGGAGCACCAGCCATGAGCCTTCACCACCAAGCCGACCAGACCCCCACCCCACGCTACAAGCCCTATAAAGGCCCAGCCGGTGGCTGGGGCGCCCTGATCAGTGTGGCGCAAGCCTGGCTGACCAGTGACAACGCCCTCAAAAACCTGCGCATGATGCTCAAGACAAATCAGAACGGCGGCTTCGACTGCCCGGGCTGCGCCTGGGGCGACTCGCCGGAAAGCGGCATGGTCAAGTTCTGCGAAAACGGCGCCAAGGCGGTCAACTGGGAAGCCACCAAGCGCCGCGTCGATGCGGCCTTCTTCGCCAAGCACAGCGTCACGGCGTTGCTGGAGCAAAGCGACTACTGGCTGGAGTACCAGGGCCGCCTGACGGAGCCAATGCGCTATGACGCCGAGACCGATCGCTACCTGCCCATCAGTTGGGATGCGGCGTTCGACCTGATCGGCAAGCACCTCAACGCGCTGCCCAGCCCGAACATGGCCGAGTTCTACACCTCGGGCCGCGCCAGCAACGAAGCCGCCTACCTGTACCAGTTGTTCGTACGCGCCTTTGGCACCAACAACTTCCCGGACTGCTCGAACATGTGCCACGAAGCCAGCGGCGTAGCCCTGGCGCAGAGTGTCGGCGTGGGCAAAGGTACCGTAACCTTTGATGACTTCGAACATGCCGATGCCATTTTCGTCTGGGGCCAGAACCCCGGCACCAACCACCCACGCATGCTCGAGCCGCTGCGCGAAGCGGTGAAACGCGGCGCTCAGGTGGTGTGTATCAACCCCCTGAAAGAGCGCGGCCTGGAGCGCTTCCAGCACCCGCAACATCCGCTGGAAATGCTCACCAACGGCGACAAGCCGACCAACACCGCCTACTTCCGCCCGGCGCTGGGTGGCGATATGGCTATCTTGCGTGGCATGGCCAAGTTCCTGCTGCTGTGGGAACGCCAAGCCCTGGCCGAAGGCAAGGAAGCGGTGTTCGACCACGACTTCCTCAATGAGCACACTGCCAACGTCCTGGAATACCTGGGTCAGATCGACGATACCTCGTGGGAGGAGATCGTCGAGCAGTCCGGCCTGACCCTGGTGGAGATCGAGCAAGCGGCACGCATGTACGCCAAAGGCAAGAGTGTAATCATGTGCTGGGCGATGGGGATTACCCAGCACCGCCACTCGGTGCCGACCATCCAGGAAATCGCCAACCTGATGCTGCTGCGCGGCAATATCGGCCGCCCAGGTGCCGGGCTGTGCCCGGTGCGTGGCCACAGTAACGTACAGGGCGACCGCACCATGGGCATCAACGAACGCCCACCGGTGGCGTTTCTGGACGCGCTGGAGCGTCGTTTCCAGTTCCAGGTGCCTCGCGACAATGGCCATAACGTGGTGGAAGCGATTCACGCCATGCTTGAAGGCCGCTCCAAAGTCTTTATCGGCCTGGGCGGCAACTTTGCCCAAGCCACGCCAGACAGCACGCGTACCTTTGAAGCGCTGCGAAATTGCGACCTGACCGTGCAGATCAGCACCAAGCTCAACCGCAGCCACCTGATGCACGGTAAAGATGCGTTGATCCTGCCGTGCCTGGGCCGCACCGACATCGACATCCAGGCCGACGGCCCGCAAGCGGTGACGGTGGAAGACTCGTTCAGCATGGTCCACGGCTCCAACGGCCAACTGCAACCGCTGTCGAAACTGATGAAGTCCGAGCCGGCGATCCTGGCGGGCATTGCTGCCGCCACTCTGGGCAGCAAGCCCGTGGATTGGAACTGGCTGGTGGCCGACTATGGGCGCATCCGCGACCTGATCGCCGACACCATCCCAGGCTTCAAGGACTTCAACGAGAAGATCAAGCATCCAGGCGGTTTCTATCTGGGCAACTCCGCCGGCGCACGGCGCTGGAACACTCCGTCAGGTCGCGCCAACTTCCGCCCGAACATCTTGCCCAAAGACCTGATCCACGAGCGCACCCACGCCACGGGCCGGGTGCCGGACCTGATCATGCAGTCAATGCGCTCCCATGATCAGTACAACACCACCATCTACGGCCTGGACGACCGTTATCGCGGGGTCAAAGGCCAGCGTGACGTGCTGTTCGTCAACGAAGCCGACATCATCCGCCTGGGCTTCAAGCCGGGGCAGAAGGCAGACATCGTGTCGCTGTGGGAAGACGGTCGTGAGCGCCGCGTGAAGGGCTTTACGCTGCTGGCATTTGATATTCCGGCGGGGCAGGCGGCGGCTTACTACCCCGAAGTGAACCCGTTGGTGCCGTTGGAAAGCACTGGCGACGGTAGCCATACGCCAACGTCCAAGTTTGTTGCGATTCGCTTGGAGGCGGCGAGTGAGAGTGGGTTGATCATGGCGCGCTCGGCCTGACTCGATCCGAGATATGTGTTGCTTGAACTAACGCTTTCGCGGGCAAGCCCGCTCCCACACTGGGATGGGTTCACCATTGAGACTGTGTGGACCGATCTGATGTGGGAGCGGGCTTGCCCGCGAAGAGGCCAGCACAAGCACCGCACATTCTGCAGGCACAAAAAAAGGCCGCTTTTGCATAAAAACGGCCGTTCCGAAGTAGCTAAAGACCCGTAAAAACGACTTAAGTTCCCCATACAAAACAGCAACTTAGCAAATTGTATACAACCTCTGCCGCCGGTCGGATTTCGATTGTCAGCGCCTCGATACAACCTCAGGATCGCGCCGTCATCCCTTGAGGTTTCCCTGAATGAAGTTCTCCTCGATTCTCTTGTTGTCCCTTGGCCTGGTCAGTGGCGCAGCCATGGCAGGCGGCACCACCGAAGCCGGTGTAGGCGGCGCATTGGGTGGGGTACTAGGTTCTGTTGTCGGCCAGCAGTTGGGCGGCAACACCGGTTCGACCATTGGCGCGGCCCTGGGCGGCGCAGGCGGTAGTGCAGTCGGCGCCGACAAACGTAGCCGTGGCGAAGCCGCCATTGGTGGCGCACTGGGCGCAGCCGGCGGTAACGTCGTAGGGCGCAGCGTTGGCGGCAGCACCGGTGCACTGATCGGCTCCGCAGCCGGCGGTGGCGCGGGCGGCGCGCTAGGCAACTACATGGGTAACGAAAGTGATCGCGACAGCCGCCATTACCGCGATCGCGACCGTGATGATCGTCGCTACTACCGCGATGGCCACCCAGGTCGCGGCCATGCCTATGGGCATCGCAAGAACAAGCATCGTTATCGCGACTGATAAACCCGCGCTCTGACGAACAAATCCGATGTGGGAGCCGGGCTTGCCCGCGATAGCAGTGAATCAGGTTTAGACGTACTGCCTGATACTGCGCCATCGCGGGCAAGCCCGGCTCCCACATTTGGTCTGTATTGCTTGTAGGTGCGTCAAACCAGCAGCCGCTGCATCGCTTCGCGCAACATTCCCGGAATCGGCACTGGCTGGTTCGAGGCTCGGTCCACAAACACATGGACAAAGCGCCCCGCCGCACGCGCCTCCTCCTCGCCCGCCTTGAATACCGCCAGCTCATACTGCACCGAGCTATTGCCCAGCTTGCCCACCCGCAGACCGACCTCAATGCACTCGGGAAAAGCGATCGAGGCGAAGTAATCGCAGGCCGAACTCACCACAAACCCCACCACTTCACCGTCATGAATATCCAACCCGCCCTGTTCGATCAGGTAGGTATTAACGGCTGTATCGAAGAAGCTGTAGTAAGTGACGTTATTCACATGGCCGTAGGCATCGTTGTCGTGCCAACGCGTGGTGATCGGTTGGAAGTGGCGGTAATCGTCGCGCACAGGCGTTGAGTCAGGCATCGGCAAGTCTCATCAAAGTTGATCCAATTGAGCATGGGCCCAGTCGCGCACCTCGGCGTAGGGGTAGTCTTCCAGCGCAGCAAAACCGGGAATGCCTCGCGCCTTCAACTTGGTAAACAACGGTACGCTGATACCGCCAAGGAAACGCGTCAAACGCTCCGCATTCGGCAAGTGCCCCGTGTGCTCATGATGCCTGTGGATAAAATCACCGCACAGCCCCATGAAGTTTTTATCCACAAGCGGCGGCAAGCTCGGCGGCGCCGGCAGATGGGCGACCTGGCCGTGGCATACCGAACAATGCCCGCAACGCCGGGGCGCATTATCATCACCAAAGTAGTGCGCCAGACGTTGCCCCAGGCAGTGGTCGGTGGCGAACAGGTCGAGCATGGCGTGAATCCGCGCGACCTCCGTCACCTCATGCTGCTTGAAGCCTGTGTATAACTCGGCGCTTAACGCGTGGGGGTCGAAATGGGTGTCGAGCAAACTGTAGACCTCAGTCATCTGCTTGCTTTCGAGCTCGATCAGGCCCTGCTCCTGAAAATAATCCAGTGCCTTCACCACCCGACTACGCTCGGCATTGTGCTGTTGATAAAGCGCATCGAAATCGACCGTCGCCCAGGTTTTAGCGCGCTTGCACACCTGGATGATCGCCGCGACAAACTGCTGCCGCTCGCCGGAAAAACGCGCCAGCAAGGCTTCGGGTTCGATCAGGTATTTGAAACGGTATTCCGCATAAAACGCATAGCGCGGCGCGATCACGCCCTTGAGCTCCAACTGCACCAGGAGCGTCTTGAGCGGCAACTCGCGAATATTGCTGTGGTCCGACAGCGACCTGAGCAGGAACTCCCACTGCCCTTCACTACGCGCGGCCTGCAATTCCTCCAGTACGCGCAAAATGCCGTCCTGCTCCGGCGTATCACCGTACACGAAGTTTTCCAGCACATTGAGGCTGTCGCGGTTGGCCAACACCAGGCAATCCGACGGCTGCCCGTCACGCCCTGCGCGGCCGATTTCCTGGCTGTAGTTCTCGATTGACTTGGGCAGGTCGAAGTGCACGACATTGCGGATGTCACTCTTGTCGATGCCCATGCCAAACGCGATAGTTGCGACAATGCAATTGGAACGCCCGCCCATGAAACGCTGCTGGATACCTTCGCGTTTTTCATGGGGCAGCCCCGCGTGATAAGCCTCGGCCTGAATACCGTGGCGGTTCAGATGCTCGGAAATCTGTTCGGCGGTTTTCTGCAAGGTGACGTAGACAATACTCGGCTGGTTGGCCCGCGCTTTCATCCATTCCAGCAGCCTGCGGCGTTTGTCGTGGCCGCTGACCGGTTCCACCAGCAGGTTGAGGTTGGGGCGATAGAAGCCCGTGGTCACTACATCTTCGGCAGCAATGGCGAACTTGGCCTGCATGTCGGCGATCACCTGGGGCGTGGCCGTGGCCGTCAGCAACAGCGCCTGAGGGATGTTGAACTGGCGCTGGTAGTCCGGCAGCTTCAAATAATCCGGGCGGAAGTTGTGGCCCCATTCGGAGATACAGTGCGCCTCGTCTACCACCAGCAACGAGATCTGCACGCTGTTCAGGAAATTACGGAAACGCTCGTTCTTCAAACGCTCCACGGAAATCATCAGAATCTTGAGCTCGCCCGATCGCGCACGGGCCATTACATCATTGGCCTCATCACGGCTCTGGGCCGAGTCGATACTGCCCGCCGAAATGCCATGGCGCTGCAGGAAACCCAACTGGTCCTGCATCAACGCCAGCAACGGCGACACCACCAGCGTCAGGTGCGGCAGCAACACGGCCGACAGCTGGTAACACAAGGATTTGCCCGACCCCGTAGGGAAAATGGCGGCGGCAGATCGCCCAGCCAGCACGGCGCTGACCGTCTCTTCCTGGCCCAAGCGAAAGTGTGGGTAACCAAAGACCTGCTGGAGGGTGTCGTGCATAAGGCTGTCACTCCATTGACCGCTGAGTTGGCTCAAAAACATAGCCCGGGATTCTCAGCGAATCGAGAAAGGTCGCGAGGAAAAAAGAGACAGGATGATACACAGAGGGAAGGATGGCTCAGGGCCGAAGTGGGACTTTTCCGAGAAAGTAACAAGACGCAGCAGATACAAATGTGGGAGCTGGCTAGCCCTCTCCCACATTTTAAAACCGTGCTACTGCTGAATCAGCGGTTTTGCACCCGCTCGATCGCCGTGTCATACACCGGGTTGGCCTTTTGCTCCTTGGCCAACTGGTAATGACGCAGCGCATCCGGGAACTGCCCGGCCGCTTCGTAGATGCGTGCAATGTTGTAGTAAGCACCGGCGCGCACAGTCGCGGCATTGGTACCGGTGGCCAGGGCGATAGCCTTGCGGTTGGCCCAGATCGACTCCGCGGTATTGCCGGCTTTCTGATACGCCAGGCCCAGGTTGCCGTAAGCCTTGCCGAAGCTGTTATCCAGCTCGATGGCTTGACGGAAGAAGTCGATGGCCTGGTCCAGGTTACCGGCCTGGTAGGCCGCTTCGCCCTTGAGGTTCAGCTTCTTCGCATCGGCCTGTGCCGACGTGCTCGCCGTCACGGCAGTGACGGCCACACTGTCGTCCAGCAACGGCTTGACCTCGTTGAGTACATCTTCGGCGCCAACTCTCACGCCGGTGAAGGTGTTGATGTCCTGGAAGTCGCCACTGCCGGTCATGCGGAACACAGTCCACAGGTTGCCCGTGCGGTTCTGCGGCACATAGTAGGTGCGTACCAGGGATTGCCCCATGTACACGAACACCTTGGCCTCACTGTTGGACAACTCGCTGGAGGTGGGAGAGCCGCTGTTGGAATAGTCGTGCACGGCATAGACGTAGCTTTCGCCGTAATGCTTTTTCTGCAGGGTGATGGTCTCCGGGCCATAGCTATCGGTGTCATCCACGTCCAGTTCGGCGTCGGTGCCCTTTTTATTGTTGAAGAAGATGTTATTGCCGGGGAAGATCATATGGGAGTCGAGGTCGCGCGGAGCCTTGCCCCAGGTCAACACCACACGCAGGCCGTCGAGATTTTCCATCACCGGGCTGATGGCATAGGTCATGCCTTTGCACGGGCACTTCACCACCAGGTTGGAATAGCCAGGCTTCTTGATGATCAGCAGGTTGCTGGCATCGTCAGCCACTTCACTGGTCAGCGTCACCTGGCCTTGCGCGTTGGTACGGCCCACCACGTTCTGCGCGCCATTACGTTGCAGCAGCACCTCGGCATCGGCGATTTTCTGGTCCTTGACCACCGCGCTCAGCACTTCAATCGGCAACTGCTCGGCCTGGGCAGAAAACGCCACCGCACACAAAGACATCGCCGAGGCGACACGAAGCAAACCCATGCTTAACTCCCTTTAAGTAGTGGGCGGAATCGCCCTACAAGATTTTGCGGTGAAACATACGCTGAAATGAGCTCGCTGGCAGATTTTTTATACAAGTTGTGACGGGCGTTTTATCCCGCCTACCGAGCTACGCATTGCGCTACATTCAAGCCTTGCTTTCCAAGAGGACGCAGCAATGAGCGAACTGACGTTTGAGCAAAAACAGGATCACTATCACAAGATCCGGCGTTCCAATTACTTGGCCAGCCTGCGCCTGGAAGGGTTCGATACCCAACCGACCGACGTCGACAAACCCCTGCCGACACGCGAAGCCGTCCTTGCCAAGTACCGCAACACCTCTAGCTGATGCTCGACAAATACGGGGTGGGCCAGGCCCCATACTGCTACCCCGGTAGCAGCACTCTGCGCAACCGCCTCCATTTGCTCGATGAGGCACGCCTGCACCAGGCCGAGCGGGAATTATCCGAAATCGCCGTAGGCAACCTTCCACTCTTTCCGCCGCCCTACGACCTTGATCGCCTGTCACCCGCTTCTCATCGACACTCAAGCATCAGCCAAAGACATCCAATCCGCCGCCCACCAGCGTATCCGCGCCGCCAGCGACTGATTGGAAACTTTCTCTTGCCTGACCTTCGAACACGCTGACCTCAAAGACATTTCCCACATCATTAATGCGCTGTACCTGCTCGTTCAGGACGGCTGTGATTTGTTGGAAGCCGCGCAACACGTTCAGCTGCAACCTGAACAAGCGCAAGTCTAAGCAACACCTGTGTAGGAGCGAGCTTGCTCGTGAAAATCGCCAACGATGACGCGGTAAATCAGAAAAAACGCGGCGCCCTTGAGTTTTTCGCGAGCAAGCTCGCTCCTACAACTGATCAGCTTTACCCATCACATCGTTGCAAGCCATAAATGCCGGAGGCTTTTGTAAGATACTGCCAAACGTCACGCCATCCGTTTCCCAAACTGCTTCAAATACCCGTTCAACCCTCTATACCAGTTACGCGTAGCCGACTGAACATAACCTCCTATCAACTGTCTCGGAAAAAACCGTGAACATGGAAAGGACTCAATATATCGGCCACTATGGCATCACTTTCACGGTAATTCGACTCACCGTGATGCCAAGCAATCGACAAGAGCTAGCCACACTTTGCTTGCTGGAAGCAAAAGCTTCAGCGATAGAGGTCCGCTTGCGGCTTCAGAAGTTGTACGAAAGGATGCTCGCCCGAGATCTACCCTGCGTCATGACAGTGGCCGTCTCAAAGCCACTGACCAGGAAGCACGCAGATAGCTTGAACAATCGGAACAACCTCATAAAAGAAATCATTTCTGGCGCAGTTGCAGCCCCTGTCGGGATCATATCCAGCAAAGCAGAATCGATAGTCGAGAACGCTATCAGCGATTTGATTTCTCGCAGGATCCGCAACTTTCACAGCGCAGACATCGTCATCGGCCTGGATGCTCAGGTCAGCGGTGGCATAGGCCCGCAGCGCTCAAGTGTCTCAATGCATGTGCACTCCAGATGAACTTTAGTCAATGGCTTTACCTACAAACAGCGCTATTGTTCGCTCTCCATCTGCTGCTGTATTACAAAATCACTGACGGCACGTTAAGAACGCGTTTCGCCGTTACCTTCATCGTAACGGGACTGCTTCTGTTGTTCTGGCTACCCTACATCGCCATTGTCCTGAACATTCAACTTCTTCCCCTGGCCTTGTTCTTGATAGGCTTGGTTCTCTTCATCACGCGAAACAAATACCGCCTGCAACGTGACAGGCCCCCTCACCCACTCCTGCGTGCCCCCACCATGAACCTGGCCCCCAACTTCCCAGAAGACCCTGCCATGCAGCAACTTGTGCAATTGCTGCATGAAGAAATCGGCTTGCCAACACACAAGACCATTGGCTTGCACACCTCACTGAACTTCGACCTCGGGTGCGATGGTGCTGAGGCCAAGCAATTCATGGAGGCGCTGGAGCAGGATTTTGGTGTCGACCTGAGCGACTACGACGCTTATCGTTACTTCCAGCCGCCGGTGTTCGACGTGTTCCTGAAGCGTCGCGCCAAAGGCCGTGGTGACAAGATTCCGCTGACCATCGGCATGCTCTACCTGGCGATCAAGACCCACCGCTGGGACACGCAGACGCTGGAAAACCTGAGCTGAATCCAATGAAGGATTTTTTGTAGGAGCGAGCTTGCTCGCGAAAAACTCACAGGCGCCGCGTTCATTCAGCAAGCACGCGTTATCGTTGACGTTTTTCGCGAGCAAGCTCGCTCCTACAGTATTAGGGCAAGCCTGCTCCCACACTGGATCTGCGCTAATCTGGCGAGCCGTATAAATAACAAGGACCTTACATGGACGTAACAATGGGCCTGCTGGCCGCCCTGCTCTGGGGCGGCACGGACTTTCTGGTGGGCCTCAACGCCCGAGCCGTTGGCGTAAAACGCGCGGTGTATTTCGGCCAAGCCCTCGGTTTTTTGATCATGACCCTCCTGCTGGTCATTTTCCCAGCCTTCCTTTTCAAATCCCTTGATGCACCGTTAAGCGTTTGGCTCCTGGGCGTCGCCGCCGCTCTGCTGACGGTGTCCGGCGCCCTTGCGCTGTCCAAAGCCTTTGCCTTGGGCAAAGCGGCCATCGTCGCGCCATTGGTGACGTCCTATGGGGTCGTGACCACCTTGCTGTCCTGGGCCAGCGGTGAACACATCAGCCTGATACAACTGGGCTGCATCGCCCTGTGCGTGATCGGCGTTGTGCTGTCCAGCATTCACAAGGACAACGGTACGCCTCACAACAACCCGCGCCTGTCCATTGCCTACGCCATGTCCGCCGCAACCCTGTACGGCACCAGTTTCTGGCTGCAAGGTCGCTACACACTGCCAGCGCTGGGGCCAATCACCATGTTGTGGCTGGGTTACCTGGTGGGCTTGTGCGTGCTGGTGGTGATGGTGCTGAAGATCAAGGATGGCTTGAAGATCCCGCCGCTGAAAAATTGCGCGACGTTGACCGGTGCGAGCTTGATGAACCTCGGCGGGTTCTCGGCATTTTCGTGGGGCGCGATGGCCGGCTCGGTGTCGGTGGTGACGGTGATCAGTACGCTCTCTGGAGGGATCGCGGCGATCCTGGGGTTTGTATTTTTCAAGGAGCGTTTGTCAGCGGTGCAGGTCGCAGGCGTTGTACTGGTGCTGGTCGGTGCAGTGGTACTGCACATCGCCGACTAATCGCCCATAAAAAAGCCGCCTAAGAGGCGGCTTTTTTACAACGGCGAATCTTACAACTTAGGACCCGCCGCCTTGATCGCATCGCTGACTTCAAACTTCTTGAAGTTTTCGATGAACAGGCCAGCCAGAGCTTTCGCTGCTTCGTCGTAGGCAGCCTTGTCAGCCCAGGTGTTGCGTGGGTTCAACAGGCCGGTTTCAACGCCCGGTACGGCCAATGGCACGTCGAGGTTGATGGTGTCCAGGTGTTCGGTTTGCGCACCGATCAACGCACCGCTCTGGATCGCTGCAATCACGCCGCGAGTGGTCGGGATGTTGAAGCGTTTGCCGACGCCGTAGCCGCCGCCGGTCCAGCCGGTGTTGACCAGGTAGACCTTTGAGCCGAAACCACGGATACGCTTGATCAGAAGCTCTGCGTATTCGCCAGCCGGGCGTGGGAAGAACGGCGCGCCGAAGCAGGTGGAGAAGGTCGACTTGATGCCGCTGCCCGAACCCATTTCGGTCGAGCCCACCAGAGCGGTGTAGCCGGACAGGAAGTGGTAGGCCGCTTGTTCTTCGCTGAGGATCGACACAGGCGGCAGTACGCCGGTCAGGTCGCAGGTCAGGAAGATCACCGCGTTTGGCTCGCCGCCCAGGTTCTTCTCGGAACGCTTGGCAACGTGCTCCAGCGGGTAGGCGGCACGGCTGTTCTGGGTCAGGCTGACGTCGGCGTAGTCGGCGTGCTTGGCCTCGTCGATCACGACGTTTTCCAGCACAGCGCCGTGCTTGATAGCTTTCCAGATAACCGGCTCGTTCTTCTCGGACAGGTCGATGCACTTGGCATAGCAACCGCCTTCGATATTGAACACCACGCCTTCGCCCCAGCCGTGCTCGTCGTCACCGATCAGGTAACGGCTTTCGTCGGCGGACAGGGTGGTCTTGCCAGTGCCGGACAGGCCGAAGAACAGGGTCACATCGCCTGCTTCGCCAATGTTGGCGGCGCAGTGCATCGGCAGCACGTCGGCAGCCGGCAGCAGGAAGTTCTGCACCGAGAACATGGCTTTTTTCATTTCACCGGCGTAACGCATGCCGGCAATCAGTACTTTTTTCTGAGCGAAGTTGAGGATCACGCAACCGTCGGAGTTGGTACCGTCACGCTCTGGTACGCACTCGAAGTTGGCCACGTTGAGCACTTGCCACTCTTCACGACCGGCCGGGTTGTACTGGGCCGGGTTGATGAACAGGCAACGACCGAACAGGTTCTGCCAGGCAGTCTGGGTGGTCATTTTCACGGCCAGGTAGTGGTCTTCTGCAGCCCCTACGTGAACATGGGAAACGAAATGCTCTTGCGCGTTATTGAACGCCTCGACGCGAGCCCACAGGGCATCGAACTTGTCGGCCGGGAACTTGCGGTTGATCGGGCCCCAGGCGATGGCGTCCTGGGTGGAAGGCTCTTCAACGATGAAACGGTCAACCGGCGAACGACCGGTGCGGTGACCGGTTTCTACGACCAGCGCGCCAGTATCGGCAAGCACGCCTTCACCGCGCTGCAGGGCTTCTTTGACCAGATCGTCAACACTCAGATCGGTGTATACGGCGTTATTGGCTTGCGTCATGAGGTTCCCCGTCGGCCTATGGCCGAGTGCTCCAAACGTTTTGTAGTAGAAAGTTGCGCACTACTACCGCGAAAAAAGTGGGCCGGATTATGCCAGAAAAGCCCAAAAAGAGTAGGGCCCTCCCGTCAGAACACCTCTAATCCGGCGTTTGTCAGGTGATTTACCTGTGCTTAAACGTTTTAGTGGCGGGTGTCGGAAGGGGTGTCGCTGCCTGCGCCGGCGAACAATTGCGCTACATCAGCCGCGTCGAACAGGTAGCGCTGGTTGCAGAACTGGCAGTCGATCTCGATATGGCCGCCATGTTCCACCACCAGATTTTGCGCATCTTCCAGGCCCAGGCTGACCAGCGCGTTACCGGAACGCTCGCGCGAGCAACTGCAGTGAAAATGCAGGCCCTGTGCGTCGAACAGGCGCACGGCCTCTTCGTGGTAGAGGCGGTGCAGGATGGTTTCGTTGTCCAGGCCCAGCAGTTCTTCGGCCTTCAAGGTGTCGGCCAAGGCGATGATATGCCGCCAGCTTTCGGCACGATCATCCTCATCCTTGATGCGATCGGCCGGCAGTTGTTGCACCAGCAAACCACGGGCGCGCTTGCCGTCGGCGTTAAGCCAGAACTTGGTGCCCACTTGCTGGGACATAACGAAGTAGTTGGTGAAGCATTCCGACAGGGTCTGGCCGTCGAGGTCGACAATACCCTGGTACCGCTGGCCTTCAGTCGGGTCGACAGTCAGTGCCAGGACGCCGTTGGGCATCAGGTCGGCCAAGGTGGCATCTGCGGCAATCTGGTCAGCCTCGTAACGGGCCAGGCCACGGATCTCGCGCTCGCTCGAGCACTCGATCATCAACATGGGCACTGGCCCTTCGGAACGAGCCTGCAAGATCAGCAAACCGTCGAACTTCATGGTGCCCACCAGCAGCGCCGCGGCGGCCATCAACTCGCCGAGCAATTGCGCGACCGGCTCCGGATAGGCGTGTTTGGCAAGGACTTCGGCATAGCTGAGCTCCAACGAAACCATCTCGCCGCGGGCATCGCTTTCATCGAAGATGAAGCGTTGGGTGAAGTCGGTATCCGGTAGATCAGTCATAGGTCTGGGTATCTGAAGTGATGACAAAATGATTACAAGGTTTATAAAATTAAACGCTTTAGCACCATCTTGGTGCGACTTCTCCTGAATTCAAGGAGCTGAATAGAGCGATGAGGGACAGTTTATGAACAATCCGGGTTTGTTCCAAGCCAACTGGAACCTCCGGCGATGGGCTCTTTGCAATCTACTCGCTATCGGACTGCTGTGTTTTTGGCTGTGGCCCACGGGCCAGATGCTCTGTGTGATTTTCGACGAGTGGCTGTTTCATCTGCTCAATGGCCCATTGGCCACGAACTCGACCTGGCTACATGTGTGGGCCGTGGCCAGCCTGCGGCCGTTTGATGCAGTGGTCGGCGTGATTTTGCTGGCGCTGTTGATCCGCGGCGACTGGGTGTTCAAGGCCGTACAGGTGCGCCAGGCGTTTTTTGGCTTCCTCGGCATTCTGCTGCTATTGCTTTTTATCCGCATGCTGTTCTCCAAACTCGCGGCGCACATGGGCTGGCAGCACAGTAGCCCGTCGATGGTCATCAGCGGCGCGATTCAAATGAGCGACTTTTTCCCAGGGCTGGAGAAAACCTGGGAATTGAAGGACCGCTCGAGCCAGAGCTTCCCCGGCGACCATGCTTCGGTGCTATTGATCTGGGCGATGTTCATGAGCGTGTTCGCCCGGCGCATCGGCCAGGTGCTGGTGATCTGGGGCCTGGCGCTGCTGTTCATGATGCCGCGGCTGGTAGCCGGCGCGCACTGGGGCCAGGACGATTATATCGGTGGCGTACTGCTGGCGCTGTTGGCGCTGGGGTGGGGGTATTACACGCCGTTTGCGGCGAAGGTGTCGGGCGCTTTGTTGCGAATGACGGCGCCGCTTTTCGGGCTACTGAGCAAGTTGCCCGTTATTGGGCGGTTGAGTGTCATGCGCACAACTCCGTAACCCCCCAGGGCTAAAAGTGGGAGCGGGCTTGCTCGCGAACGCGGGGTGTCAATCAATGCATCTGTGCCTGACCCACCGTATTCGCGGGCAAGCCCGCTTCCACATTTGATCGAGTTTGCATGGGCGACTCGTGCAATCAATCGTCATTGCCGCTGCCGCGAAACTTGAACAGATCGCGGCGCTGCTTCTTGCTCGGCTTGCCGTCAGTGGTCAGGCCTGAAGCCCCTGCCTTGCGCATGGCCGCAGCGTTTTCGCGCTTGGCGATGCTGGCTTCGGTCTCGGCATACAGTGCCTGCGCTTCAGGCGCGCCCCGGCGGACGATGGAAAGCGCCTGTACTACGATGGTTTTTTCATCAAAGCCTGTACGAATCTGAAACTCGTCGCCGACGCGCGGCTCCTTTCCCGGCTTGCAGCGCTCGCCGCGATGATGCACCTTGCCGCTCTCGATAGCGGCCTTGGCCAGAGCGCGGGTCTTGTAGAACCGCGCTGCCCACAACCACTTGTCCAGCCGGACCTTCTCTTCCTCTTCCTGCTTTTGAGCCACTTGAATTCCTCGCTCTGAAAAATGTCGCAACTTTACCGTTGAAACCCTTCGACGCATAAACCCCAAGGCTCACCTAAGATACGCCAGGTAGCACCCTGTTTTCGCGAGGATACGCCGTGACCGACTTTCCCCTCTCACTCACCTCGCCCAACCAGCGGTGCGTGGGTTGCCAGCAAAGCGAGCCTCTGGGGTTCGATTTCGCGTTCGCCTACCAGCCTATCGTAGACCTGCGTGACCATTCGATCTTCGCCAACGAAGCCTTGGTGCGCGGTCCCCAGGGAGAAGGCGCGCTGTCGGTGCTGGCTCAGGTCAACGAAACCAATCGCTACCGCTTCGACCAGCGCTGCCGGACCAAGGCCATCGCCGGTGCCGCAGCCCTGGGCATGCAGACTCACCTTTCCATCAACTTCATGCCCAATGCTGTATATCGTCCGGAACTGTGTATCCGCAGCACTCTGGAGGCCGCCCGGGCGCACAATTTCCCGCTGGACCGGCTGATTTTCGAGACCCTGGAAAGCGAGCACGTAGATAACTATCGCCATTTGACGAATATTCTGCGTGAATACCGCGAATTCGGCTTCAAGACCGCCATCGACGATTTCGGCGCGGGCTATTCGGGGCTGAACCTGCTGGCCGATTTCCAACCTGACTTGATCAAGCTCGACATGGCGCTGATTCGCGATGTCGACCAGGATCGTGTCCGTCAGGTGATCGTCCGGGGGATTGTCACAATCTGTGAGCAGTTGGGGGTTACTGTCATCGCCGAGGGCATCGAAAGTGCCGGCGAGCGCGACTTCCTGTCCGACTGCGGAATATTTCTGATGCAGGGCTTCTGGTTCGCCAAGCCTGCATTCAAAGCGTTGGCTGAGGTATCTCCTCAAGCCTGGGCGAATTGACCGGTTAACCATATTGAAGACATTTGACCATTTGACCGTTGTGGGTCTGCGTGAGTGGGTGGCACTTCCCGACTTGGGAGTGGCGGGCCTGCGGGCGAAGATCGACACCGGTGCCAGTACCTCAAGCCTGCACGCCACCGATATCGAGCCCTTTGAGCGCGACGGTGAAAAGTGGGTGCGTTTTACCGCGCACCTGGGCAGCGTGGTGCAACTACGTCACCGCCGCTGTGAAGCGCCCCTGGTGACGATGAAAACCATCAAGAGCTCCAACGGCCATGCACAGGTGCGCTACGTGATCAGCACTACCCTGGCCCTGGGTGATCGGGTATGGCGGGTGGAGTTCACCCTCGCCTGTCGCAAAGCCATGCGTTACCGCCTGCTGCTGGGCTCCAAGGCGCTGATTGACGGCCAGTTGGTGGTCAATCCAGGCCTCAAGTACGTTCAAGACAAGCCGGTGTTCCCGGTCTCCACTATTTCTGCCCCAGGTGCTGCATGAAGATTGCTGTGCTGTCGCGAAACCCGCGTCTGTATTCCACCCGTCGCCTGGTCGAGGCCGGCACTGAACGTGGCCATGAAATGGTGGTGATCGACACGTTGCGTGCCTACATGAACATTGCCAGCCACAAGCCGCAGATCCACTACCGGGGCAAACCCCTGGAAGGCTTTGATGCGGTAATCCCGCGTATCGGCGCTTCGGTGACGTTCTATGGCTGCGCGGTATTGCGCCAGTTTGAAATGATGGGGGTGTTTCCGCTGAATGAATCCGTGGCCATTGCGCGCTCGCGGGACAAGCTGCGCTCCCTGCAACTGCTGTCGCGCCGGGGTATCGGTTTGCCGGTCACCGGTTTTGCCCACTCTCCGGACGACATTCCCGACCTGATCGAGATGGTCAATGGCGCACCGCTGGTGATCAAGGTACTGGAAGGCACCCAGGGCATCGGGGTGGTGCTGTGTGAAACAGCAACGGCGGCGGAGTCGGTGATTGAGGCGTTCATGGGCCTCAAGCAGAACATCATGGTGCAGGAGTACATCAAGGAAGCGGGCGGCGCGGACATTCGCTGCTTCGTGGTGGGCGACAAGGTGATCGCAGCCATGAAGCGCCAGGCCAAGCCCGGTGAGTTCCGCTCCAACCTGCACCGTGGCGGCAGCGCCAGCCTGATCAAGATCACCCCGGAAGAGCGCATGACCGCGCTACGGGCGGCCAAGGTGATGGGGCTGAGCGTGGCGGGTGTGGACATCCTGCGCTCCAACCATGGCCCCCTGGTGATGGAAGTAAACTCATCGCCTGGCCTGGAAGGGATCGAAACCACCACCGGTAAGGATGTGGCGGGGATCATCATTCAGCATCTGGAAAAGAATGGCGGGCCGAATATGACTCGGACCAAGGGAAAGGGCTGAATACCCACACCTGCCACACGCCGCAAACCACTGTGGGAGCTGGCTTGCCTACGATGACGCCGGTACATTCAACATCGTCGTTGAATGAACTACCGCTATCGCAGGCAAGCCAGCTCCCACATTTGCATTCATATTGCTTGTTAGACAGCGTCTCGAGGCAGCATCAACCCCAGCGGCAGCCGCACCCGCGCTTCCAACCCGCCGCCTTCACGGTTGCGCAACTCGACATTGCCGCCATGCATCGACGCAATCCGCCGCACAATCGCCAACCCCAACCCGGTGCCCTTGCCTCCTCGGGCGCGGTCACCACGGGTGAAGGGGTTGAAGATACCCTCCAGCTCAGCCGGGTCGATTCCTGTGCCACGGTCCATCACGCTCAGCACCACGTAAGGCGCGGCACTGTCGCCAGAAACGTACGCCGCCACTTCCACATCGGAACCGGCATGGTGCAAGGCGTTGCCAATCAAGTTGTTCAGCAGGCGCTTCATCGACACCCGGCGTAATGCGAACGGCTGGATCGGCTCCAGGCGCGTGCGCACCTGCTCACCATTCTGGTTATAGGGCGCAACCACCTCACGCACGAGGTCGGTGAGGTCGACCTCCTCGACCACTTCATCCCGCCCGTCACGGATGAACGCCAGGAACTGGTCCAGAATAGCGTCCATGTCCTCGATGTCGCGCACCATGTCATCGGTGAGGTCGGTATGGTCCCCCATCAACTCCAGGGACAACCGTAATCGCGTCAGTGGCGTGCGCAAGTCATGGGACACCCCCGCCAGCATCAACTCGCGTTCGCGCCCGGCCTGTTCGACATCTTCTGCCATCTGGTTGAAGGCGCCGTACACCTCGGTCATCTCACTGGGCGTGTCGCTGACCGGCAAGCGCACACTGCGCCCCTGGCCCAGTTGGCGAGCGGCAAACACCAGGCGCTTGAGGGGTTGGTTGAGCTGGCGGACGAAAATCCACGCGGACGCCGTTGAAAGCAAGCCAATGGCCAGGAACCAGCCCAACACGTTCCAGATTTTTTGCCCCCTCAGCGGGTGCGGATAAAGCGGAACCTTGATCCAGGCATCCCCCAGGCTTGGCGCTCGCACCCACAGCGCAGGCGAAACATGCATACGCAGCCGCACCTCGGTGTCGGCACCCAACTCGGCCTGCATCTGGCGCTGGTAGATCTCGCTGTAAGGCCAATGCTGCTCGCCTTCAGGCACACCAGCGCCGTCAACCCGCGTCAGCGTCGACGCCTTGGCTACTTTTTCGCGGTTCTCAGGGTCTACCGCCCAATAGCCACGCAACGTCAGGGCGACACCATGGCTGTACTGCCGGTCCACCAGCACGTCTTCGTTCATCAACAGATAAACCAGCGTGAGCGCCTTGGAAAACAGAACGACAATAAGCACCAGCCAGAGGGTGCGGGAGAAGAAACTTTGTGGGAACCACAGCGGGGTTTTCATAGATGAAAGCTGCACACCTTGCAGGAACGAGCGGCGCTCGCAGAATTGCAGACGCCGGGCATCCCGTCGCCCCTCATGGAGTCAAACGCCAGGATACCCGCCCCTGCAAATCATCGGTCACTTGGTTGCGGTGCCATCCGGCACAAACACATAACCCACACCCCACACCGTCTGGATATACCGCGGCTTGGACGGGTCTGGCTCGATCATCCGGCGCAATCGGGAAATCTGCACGTCGATGGAGCGCTCGAGGGCGTCCCATTCCCGGCCACGGGCCAGGTTCATCAGCTTGTCACGGGTCAGCGGCTGGCGAGCGTTCATCACCAGGGCCTTGAGCACTGCGAATTCGCCGGTGGTGAGCATGTGCACTTCTTCACCGCGCTTGAGCTCACGGGTGGCCAGCGACAATTCGTAATCGCCAAAGGTGACGCTTTCGTCTTCGCTGCCCGGTGCACCCGGTACCGCCGGTGCCTGGCGACGCAACACGGCCTTGACCCGCGCCATCAGCTCATCGGGGTTGAACGGCTTGGCCAGATAGTCATCAGCGCCCAGCTCCAGCCCCTTGATGCGGCTCAGTTCATCGCCCTTGGCGGTGAGCATGATGATCGGGATCTGATTGTTCGCACCGCGCAGGCGCTTGCAGGCGGTGAGGCCGTCTTCACCGGGCAACATCAGGTCGAGTACGACCAGGTTGAAAACTTCACGCCCTAACAGACGATCCATCTGTTCGGTGTTCGGCACCGCGCGGGCACGATAGCCCTTGGAGTTGAAAAAACGCTCCAGCAGGCTGCTCAGCCCCGGATCGTCATCAACGATGAGAATTTTTTCGCCTTCAGCAGTTTGTGCGGTGCTGCTCATTGGATGCTCCTCTTATCTCGGCGCGCATTATGGCGTAGCTGCCGTTATACGCACCGTGTGCATTGTTAGCAGATTTTTCATCTACTGCCAGCGAACCCGCGCCCTACAAGCTGCGGCGCAGTAGCCCCCAAGGGCGGAACGCTGGTTATAATGCGGCGCCTCCGTGCAGGGCAACGTCAGATCGTTACCGTTTGCTGCCGGGCTTTTTTTACCCGCTTGTCGTGACTTTTTCGATTTCGAGGGTCAATAGCCAGCCTCTTGACCCAGGCAGCGGCGCCAGTCGGGCCGCTCAACCAGCCTCGCCGAGCCTTGTTTTTACGGGCCGGCGCGCTGATTTTAAGAATTTCAGGTGGTTTTATGGACAGCATCAACAGCCGCATCGCCGAGGAACTCGGCGTACGCCCACAACAGGTCGAAGCGGCCGTCGCTCTACTGGATGAAGGCTCCACGGTGCCCTTCATCGCCCGTTACCGAAAAGAAGTAACCGGCAGCCTCGACGACACCCAGCTGCGGCACCTGGAAGAGCGCCTGCGCTACCTGCGAGAACTCGACGAACGGCGTATCAGCATCCTCGCCAGCATCGAGGAACAGGGCAAGTTGACCCCGCAACTGGAACGCGACATCAAACTCGCGGACACCAAGACCCGCCTCGAAGACCTTTACCTGCCGTACAAACAGAAACGTCGTACAAAGGGCCAGATCGCCCTGGAAGCCGGCCTGGGTGATTTGGCCGATGGCTTGTTCAACGACCCATCGTTGACCCCGGAAACCGAAGCCGCGCGCTTCATCGACGCGGAAAAAGGCGTCGCCGACGTCAAGGCCGCCCTCGAAGGCGCCAAGTACATCCTGATGGAGCGCTTCGCCGAAAACGCCAGCCTCCTGGAAAAACTGCGTACCTACCTCAAGCAGGAAGCCATCCTCAGCGCCCGCGTCATCGCCGGCAAAGAGGAAGAAGGCGCCAAGTTCCGCGACTACTTCGAACACGACGAGCCGCTCAAAAGCATGCCGTCCCACCGCGCCCTGGCGATTTTCCGCGGCCGTAACGAAGGCATTCTCAGCTCCGCGCTGAAAGTCGGTGACGAGCTGCCGGGCACCATGCACCCGTGCGAAGGCATGATCGGTCAACAATTCGGCATCCAGAACCAGAACCGCCCCGCAGACAAGTGGCTGGGCGAAGTGGTGCGCTGGACCTGGAAGGTCAAGCTCTACACCCACCTGGAAACCGACCTGCTGGGCGAATTGCGCGACGGCGCCGAAACCGAAGCGATCAACGTGTTCGCCCATAACCTGCACGACCTGCTGTTGGCCGCACCGGCTGGCCCGCGTGCCACCCTGGGCCTCGACCCGGGCCTGCGCACCGGTTGCAAGGTCGCGGTGGTCGACGCCACCGGCAAGTTGCTGGACCACGCTACCGTGTACCCACACGTACCGCACAACAAGTGGGACCAGACCCTGGCGATCCTGGCCGCCTTGTGCGCCAAGCACGCGGTGGACCTGATCGCCATCGGCAACGGCACCGCCAGCCGCGAAACCGACAAGCTGGCCGCCGAGCTGATCAAAAAATACCCAGCCATGAAGATGACCAAGGTCATGGTCTCCGAAGCAGGCGCTTCGGTGTACTCGGCGTCGGAGCTGGCCTCCAAGGAATTCCCGGACCTCGACGTGTCGATCCGTGGCGCAGTGTCCATCGCTCGTCGCCTGCAAGACCCGCTGGCCGAACTGGTGAAGATCGACCCTAAATCCATCGGCGTCGGCCAGTACCAGCACGACGTGTCGCAACTGAAGCTGGCACGCGGCCTGGATGCGGTGGTGGAAGACTGCGTAAACGCCGTGGGCGTAGACGTGAACACCGCTTCGGTGGCACTGCTGGCGCGAATCTCGGGCCTTAACGCGACCCTGGCGCAGAACATCGTCAGCCATCGCGACGAAAATGGCGCGTTCAAAACCCGTGCTGCGCTGAAAAAAGTCGCACGCCTGGGTGAAAAAACCTTTGAACAAGCGGCCGGCTTCCTGCGCGTCATGAACGGCGATAACCCCCTGGACGCCTCGGCAGTTCACCCGGAGGCCTACCCGCTGGTGCAACGCATTGCCGCCGAAACCGACCGCGATATCCGTTCGTTGATTGGTGATGCCGCGTTCCTCAAGCGCCTGGACCCGAAGAAGTACACCGACGAAACCTTCGGTGTGCCGACCATCACCGATATCCTGCAAGAACTGGAGAAACCGGGTCGCGACCCGCGCCCGGAGTTCAAGACCGCCGAGTTCCAGGACGGTGTCGAAGACCTCAAGGACCTGCAACCGGGCATGATCCTAGAAGGCGTGGTGACCAACGTGACCAACTTCGGCGCGTTCGTGGACATCGGCGTGCATCAGGACGGTTTGGTGCATATCTCCGCGCTTTCGGAGAAGTTCATCAAGGACCCACGTGAAGCGGTGAAAGCCGGTGACGTGGTCAAGGTCAAGGTCATGGAAGTCGACATCCCACGCAAACGCGTCGGCCTGTCGATGCGCATGAGCGATACCCCCGGCGAGAAAATCGATGGTGCCCGTGGCGCTCGCCCCGGTTCGGCGCCGCGCCAGTCGCAGAACAACGCCCCGCGCAAGGAAACCACCACCGCCGCGCCAAGCAACAACGCCATGGCGTCGCTGTTTGCCAACGCTAAACAGTTGAAGAAGCGCTGATGGAAATTCCGGCCGGTTTGACCCAGAGCGCATTCAGCGAACTGATCGGCTGCCGCCTGCAACGCCTGGAAGAGGGCGTTGCCGAGGTGGCCCTGACCCTGGAGCCGCACCTGCGCAACCGCGCGGGCAAGCTCCATGGCGGGGCGATTTTCAGCCTGGTGGATATAACCATGGGCCTGGCCTGTTCCAGCGCCCATGGTTTCGACCAGCAGAGCGCCACCATCGAATGCAAGATCAACTATATTCGCGCTGTGGAAGACGGTGAGGTGCTGTGCACCAGCCGGGTGATCCACGCCGGTCGCCGCACCCTGGTGGTCGAGGCCGACGTGTATCAGAGCGAAAGACTTGTCGCAAAAGCACAGGGCACGTTCGCTGTCCTATAGCTCCCCACCCCCGATTTGAGTTAATTTCGGCGCTGCGATAACAGCGTCGGAATTTTCTCGCTGCGCTGTAGCCCAATTCATGGAGTGAAGTCGGCAGATTCAGAGCGGGTCAAATCGACTCAAAACCAGGCGATCACGCCAGTTTCAACTTCACCCTTGTAGACCGTCCTGCCCACCCCCATATTGGGGCGACTGACGCGTGAAGGAATCCAACTTGAGCGAACTTCTCAACCGCCGCCTGGCCCTGCTCGGCAAGCGCGAACACCTCTCCCTGCTAGAGCAATGCTTGCACGGCATCGAGCGCGAATGCCTGCGCGTCACCAACGAAGGTCGACTGGCGCAAACGCCGCACCCCGAAGCCCTGGGCGCCGCGCTGACCAATGAACAGATCACCACCGACTACTCGGAATCGCTGCTGGAGTTCATCACCCCTGCCCTGCCGAACCCGGCCGATACTCTGAGCAGCCTGGACAAGATCCATCGCTTTGCCTACACCAAGCTGGGCAGCGAATACCTGTGGAGCCCCTCGATGCCGTGCCCGTTGCCGGCCGAGGAAGATATTCCGATTGCCTACTACGGCACCTCCAACATCGGCCAGCTCAAGTACGTGTACCGCAAGGGCCTGGCCCTGCGTTACGGCAAGACCATGCAGTGCATCGCCGGCATCCACTACAATTTTTCCCTGCCGGAAGCGTTGTGGCCGTTGCTCAAGGAAACAGAAGGGTTTGTCGGCACCGACCGTGACTATCAATCCACGGCCTACATCGCGCTGATCCGTAATTTCCGTCGTTACAGCTGGCTGTTGATGTACCTGTTCGGTGCCTCGCCAGCCCTGGATGCCGGCTTCCTGCGCGGACGCTCGCATCAGCTTGAAGTCCTCGACGCCGACACGCTGTACCTGCCCTACGCCACCAGCCTGCGCATGAGCGACCTGGGGTACCAGAGCAACGCCCAGGCCGGCCTGACGCCGTGCTACAACGATTTGGCCAGCTACACCGACAGCCTGCGCGAAGCGGTGGCAACACCCTACGCGCCCTATGTCGAAGTCGGCACGCACAAGGATGGCGAGTGGGTGCAGCTCAATACCAACATCCTGCAGATCGAAAACGAGTACTACTCCAACATCCGTCCCAAGCGCGTGACCTACACCGGCGAGCGGCCGATCCAGGCGTTGATGGCCCGCGGCATCCAGTACATCGAAGTACGCTGCCTGGACATCAACCCGTTCCTGCCGATGGGAATCGACCTGCCAGAGTCGCGGTTCCTCGACGCATTCCTGCTGTACTGCGCGCTGAACGACAGCCCATTGTTCGCCAACAACGAGTGCGGCAACGCCACCTCCAACTTCCTCAGCGTGGTCAAGGAAGGCCGCCGTCCGGGCCTGCAATTGCAGCGTGACGGCCAGCCGGTGGACATGAAGGAGTGGGCGGCCGAGTTGCTGGAGAAGATTGCCCCGCTGGCCGCCCTGCTCGATCAGAGCCATGGCATCACCGAGCACAGCGAGGCATTGGACGCCCAGTTGGCCAAGGTCAAGGACCCGTCCCTGACGCCGTCGGCCCAGGTGTTGGCAGCCATGGCTGAGCGCAAGGAAAGCTTTGCGCAGTTCTCCCTGCATCAAAGCGAAGTCCATGCCGAATACTTCCGCAAAGAACCTTTGGCGCCTGAGGAACAAGCCCACTTTGAAGAACTGGCCCGTGCGTCGCTGGCGCAACAGGCAGAGCTGGAGCAGAACGAAGTAGGCGATTTCGATGTGTTTGTCGGTTCGTACCAGGCAAGCATCCTCGCCATCAGCAACTAACCTGTAGGAGCGAGCTTGCTCGCGAAAAACTCACGGCCCCCGCATTCATCCAGACTGAACGCGTCACCGTTAACGTTTTTCGCGAGCAAGCTCGCTCCTACAAGTTTTAAGCTAATTCGAAAAAGTTATTTATTTTCGAATTCTTAGATCATTTAGTCTCCTCTCACGCCGACCCTCGGCCGCCTGATTGAGGAGCTTCCCTTTGAAACTGCTGACCCCTCTGCGCCTGTTGGCCGCATTGTCCCTGGCCGGTGCCAGCCTGTTTGCCCAGGCGGCGGACGTGACCATTGCGTATCAGACCACCGTGGACCCGGCCAAAGTCGCCCAAGCCGACGGCGCCTATGAAAAAGCCACCAACGCCAAGATCGACTGGCGCAAATTCGACAATGGCGCCGACATCATCGCTGCCATCGCGTCCGGCGACGTGCAGATCGGCTACCTCGGTTCCAGCCCGCTCACCGCCGCGATAACCCGTAAAGTCCCGGTGCAAACCTTCCTCGTCGCCACCCAGATCGGCGGCGCCGAAGCCCTGGTGGCGCGTAACGGTTCGGGGATCAACAGCCCTCAGGACCTGGTCGGCAAAAAAATCGCCGTGCCCTTCGTTTCCACCGGCCACTACAGCCTGCTCGCCGCGCTGAAGCACTGGAACATCGACCCGGCCAAAGTCACCATTCTCAACCTCGCCCCGCCGGCCATCATTGCCGCCTGGAAGCGCGGTGATATCGACGCCACCTATGTGTGGGACCCAGCCCTGGGCGTGGCCAAGGAAACCGGCAAGGTGCTGATCACGTCCGGGGAGTTGGCCAAGTTCGGCGCGCCGACGTTCGATGCCTGGATCGTGCGCAAGGACTTCGCCGAGAAGCACCCAGAGATCGTCACCGCCTTCGCCAAGGTCACTCTGGATGCCTACGCCGCCTACCGCAAAGACCCACAAGCCTGGCTCGCCGATACCGGCAACGTCGACAAGCTGGTGAAGCTCTCCGGCGCCAAGGCCAGCGATATCCCCTTGCTGCTGCAAGGCAACGTCTACCCGTTGGCCGCCGACCAAGTCACCCTGCTGGGCGCACCGACCACCAAGGCCGTCACCGACACCGCTGCGTTCCTCAAGGAGCAAGGCAAGGTCGAGGCCGTGCTGCCCGACTACGCCCCTTATGTCAGCGCCAAGTTCATTACCAACTGACCCAGGAGTTCACTGCGATGGCCTTGCTACAACTGGAGCGCATCAGCGCACAGTACCCAGGCGCCCCGGAACCGGTACTGTCCGATATTTCACTGGAGCTTGGGCCCCAGCAATTGCTGGTCGCCCTGGGCCCCTCCGGCAGTGGCAAGACCTCGTTGTTGAACCTGATTGCCGGCTTCGTCGAACCGTCTGCCGGGCGTATCACCCTCGATGGCGTGCCGGTCAAAGGCCCCAGCGCCGAGCGCGGCGTGGTGTTCCAGGACGATGCCCTGCTGCCCTGGCAGGACGTGCTGGCCAATGTGGCTTTCGGCCTGGAGCTGGCCGGCGTGCCCAAGGCGCAGCGCGACGTGCGGGCGCGTGAAATGCTCGCGCTGGTGGACTTGGCCGGTTTCGACAACCGCCGCATCTGGCAACTCTCCGGTGGCCAGAAGCAACGCGTCGGCCTGGCGCGTGCGCTGGCGGCCGACCCGCGTGTACTACTGATGGACGAACCCTTCGGCGCCCTGGATGCCTTCACCCGTGAACAGATGCAGGAGTTGCTGCTGCAAGTGTGGCGGCGCACGGCCAAGCCGGTATTCCTGATTACCCATGACATTGAAGAAGCGGTGTTTCTCGCCACCGACTTGATCTTGCTGGCGCCCAACCCCGGCCAGATCGTCGAACGCCTGCAGCTGGATTTCGGCCAACGTTACGCCGCCGGTGAATCAGCCCGCGCAATCAAATCCGACCCGCGCTTTATCGAAACCCGTGAGCATGTGCTGGGCAAAGTGTTCTCCCAACGGCAGGTGTACGCATGAGCAGCTACGAACTTCCCGCCACGGCCACCGAGCCTGCGACACATCCCGTGATCCCGCTGCGCCGTCGCCTGAGCACGCGCTGGATCAGCCTGCTGACCCTGGCGGCCTTGCTTGCCCTGTGGTGGGCAGTGACCGCCACCGGTTTGATCGAACCTTTGTTCCTGCCGCCACCGTCCGCCGTGTTGCAAAAAGGCTGGCTGCTGGCAACCACCGGCTACATGGATTCCACTTTGTGGCAGCACCTGGGCGCGAGCCTCAGTCGCATCGGCCTGGGCCTGGGCTTTGCAGTACTGACCGCCGTGCCGGTGGGGATCGCCATCGGTGCCAACCGTATCGCCCGTGGCATTCTCGATCCGCTGATCGAGTTCTACCGGCCGATTCCGCCCCTGGCCTACCTGCCGTTGATCGTGATCTGGTGCGGCATTGGCGAGCTGTCCAAGGTGCTGCTGATCTACCTCGCTATCTTCGCCCCGATTGCCATCGCCACCGCCACTGGGGTGCGCACCGTCGACCCGGCCAAATTGCGCGCGGCGCAGTCGTTGGGCGCCAGCCGCGCGCAACTGATTCGCCATGTGATCCTGCCCAGCGCCCTGCCCGATATCCTCACCGGTGTGCGCATCGGCCTGGGCGTGGGCTGGTCGACCTTGGTGGCGGCCGAGTTGATTGCCGCCACCAGCGGCCTGGGCTTTATGGTGCAGTCGGCGGCGCAGTTTCTGGTCACTGATGTGGTGGTGCTGGGCATCCTGGTCATCGCCCTGATCGCCTTCGCCATGGAAATGGGCCTGCGCGCCCTGCAGCGTAAATTAGTGCCCTGGCATGGCCAGGCACACTGAGTGAAGAACCCACAATGAGCAGCCTGACCGTTACCCCATTAAGCACCGCCCTGGGCGCCCAGATCGGCGGCGTCGATATCACCCAGCCGCTGAATCCCGAACAGCGCGACGCCATTGAACAGGCGTTGCTCGACTATTCGGTGCTGTTCTTCCGTGACCAGCCGATCACCCCTGCGCAACAGGCACGGTTCGCGGCAAACTTTGGCGACCTGCACATCCACCCGATCTACCCCAACGTGCCGGAACAGCCCGAAGTGCTGATCCTCGACACCGCCGTCACGGATGTGCGTGATAACGCGGTGTGGCATACCGACGTGACGTTCCTGCCCACGCCTGCTCTGGGCGCAGTGCTCAGCGCCAAGCTGTTGCCCGCGTTCGGCGGCGATACCTTGTGGGCCAGTGGGATTGCGGCGTATGAAGCACTGTCTGAACCGCTAAAGCGCTTGCTCGATGGCCTCACCGCCACACACGACTTCACCAAGTCGTTCCCGCTGGAGCGCTTTGGCAACACCGCCGAGGACCTTGTGCGCTGGGAAGCAACCCGCAAGAAAAACCCGCCGCTATCGCACCCAGTCGTGCGCACGCATCCGGTGAGTGGACGTAAATCGCTGTTCGTCAGCGACGGCTTCACCACCCGAATAAATGAACTGGAACCGGCCGAAAGCGAGGCCATTCTCAAGCTGCTGTTCGCCCACGCCACCCGCCCGGAATTCACCATCCGCTGGCGCTGGCAGGAAAATGACGTGGCGTTCTGGGATAACCGCGTCACCCAGCATTACGCTGTGGATGACTACCGGCCGCAGCGGCGGGTGATGCACCGGGCGACGATTCTTGGGGATGTGCCGTTCTGACGCTTGGCGACAGATCATTCCCACGCTCTGCGTGGGAATGCCTCCTGTGATGCTCTGCGTCATGACTTTAAAGCGGACGCCGAGCGTCCGGGGCTGCATTCCCACGCAGAGCGTGGGAACGATCACCCAGTGGTGTAAGGTCATTCAGCAGTGGACGGTTTTTCCCACAGGTTGATCCCACCTTCCTGCGCAAACCTATCAATTTCCGCCAGTTCTTCAGCACTGAAGCTCAAGTTCTTCAACGCCCCAACGTTCTCGATAATCTGCTCCGGCCGGCTTGCGCCGATCAGCGCACTGGTTACCCGTGGATCACGTAACGTCCACGCCAGCGCCAACTGGGCCAGGCTCTGGCCACGGCGTTTGGCGATTTCATTCAGGCCGCGTACATGGGCGATGTTGGCTTCGGACAGGTGCTGGGCCTGCAACGAGCCACCACCCGGACGATTGACCCGCGCATCGGCCGGTACCCCGTTGAGGTATTTATCGGTCAACAAACCCTGGGCCAGCGGCGTGAAGGCGATCACCCCGGCGCCGAGTTCTTCAGTGGTGTCCAGCAGGTCTTTTTCCACCCAACGGTTGAGCAGGTTGTAGGCCGGCTGGTGGATCAACAACGGCACTTTCCACTCATTGAGCAACGCTGCGATTTCGCGGGTTTTTACCCCGGAGTAAGACGAGATACCGATGTACAACGCCTTGCCTTGTTGCACGGCGGTGGCCAGGGCGCTGGCGGTCTCTTCCAGGGGCGTCTCGGGGTCGAAGCGGTGCGAGTAGAAGATATCCACATAATCGACGCCCAGGCGTTGCAGGCTCTGGTCCAGGCTCGCCAATACGTATTTACGCGAGCCGCCACCCTGGCCGTAAGGGCCGGGCCACATGTCCCACCCGGCTTTGCTGGAGATGATCAATTCGTCGCGATAGTGTTTGAAGTCTTCGCGCAGCAACCGACCGAAATTGATCTCGGCGCTGCCGTAGGGTGGGCCGTAGTTGTTGGCCAGGTCGAAGTGGTTGATACCCAGGTCGAACGCCGTGCGCAGCAATGCGCGCTGGGTGTCGATCGGGGTGCTGTCGCCAAAGTTGTGCCACAACCCCAGGGACAGTGCCGGCAGCACCAATCCACTGCGGCCTACGCGGCGATAAGGAATAGATTCATAGCGGTTTTCGGCAGCAATGTACGTCATCGAATCCTCTCTTGATCTAGGGCAAATAAGGCCCGGGAATAGGCATATACCCGGGCCTTTTAAGCAGCTGAATCGCTTAAGTCTGCCTCTTCCTTTTACAGCAAAGACCTACTTGAGAGGAACGCTATCAGCGCACCATGTGCAAGAACTGCAGATGGCGCTCGTACTGGTCGAGGATGTCATTGATGATCTGCTCCTTGGTGTAGCCCACCAGGTCATAGTCCTGGCTGCCCTCACTCAAGTGCACTTCGGCCCGATAGTAGCGGCGGTTGTTGATCTCTTTCTTGCCAATGCCGCCCAAGGCGAACGACGGTGTGAAATAGCCACGCATCTGCACCTGGTAGATGAACGGGCGTTCTTCGCCATGGCCGATTTCGAGGCTGACGCTGTCGTTGGACGGGTCGGGCTGGGTCACCACCGTAAGGCCCTTCTCGACAAACACTGCGGTCACTTCTTCAATCGCCGGGCGCACCGTGGTGTCGAGGAAACGGTATACCTCATCGCGGGATGGGAAATGCACCGCCTGGCTCAAACGCTGGCGCCAGCCGCCTCGGCCTTTGCGCGAAGCGGAGATCGGTGCCAGGGAATGCAACTGCGCGATCTGCTTTTGCGACTCCAGGTAGAACGCCTTGTGCAGCCCCCACATCATCAGCAGCAGGATCAGCGAGAACGGCAGCGAGGTCAGTACCACCGCAGACTTGAGCGAGTCGATACTGCCGGCGAACAGCAACGCACTGGTGACCAGGGCGGTCATCGCGCCCCAGAACACACGCAGCCACTTCGGCCCATCTTCATCCGCGTTGCCGCCTTTGGACGACAGGGTAGAGAGCACCACCGTGCCGGAGTCCGCCGAGGTCACGAAGAACACAAAGCTGATGAACACCGTGACCGCGATCACCGTCTTGCTCCACGGGTAGGTCTCCAGCAGCAGGTAGAGGCTCATCGATGGGTCATCGATCGCCGACTGGCCCAGTGCAGCCATGCCATGGTTGAGCACCTGGTCGATGGCGCTGTTACCGAAGATCGACATCCACGCCAGGGTGAAGCCCAGTGGAATCAGCAGCACGCCAAACACGAACTCGCGGATGGTACGACCACGGGAAATACGCGCGATAAACAGGCCCACGAACGGCGACCATGCGATCCACCAGGCCCAATAGAACACCGTCCAGCCGCCCAGCCAGTCGCTCGGCTTGTTGTAGGCGTATACATCAAAACTCTTGGTGGGCAGCGCCCCCAGATAGTCACCGATGTTCTGGATCAAGGTGTTGAGCAGGTGCTGGGTAGGCCCTGCGAACAACACGAACAGCAGCAGCGCACAGGCCAGCAGCATGTTGATGTCGGACATCACCCGCACGCCCTTGTCGACGCCGGCCACGGCCACGATGATCGCCGCGCCCATCATCAGAGTGATCAGGCCCACCTGGATCCACTGGGTATGGGCAATGCCAAACAGGTAGTCCAGGCCAGAGTTGAGGTGCAGTACGCCAAAGCCCATGTCGGCGCCCAGGCCGAACACCGTGGCAATGATGCCAAAGCCATCCACGGCGTAACCGATAGGGCCATTGATGCGCTTGCCGATCAGCGGGTACAGCGCCGAGCGCAACGCCAGCGGCAGGTTATGCCGGTAGGCGAAATACGCCAGGGCCATGCCGACAAACGCGAACACGCCCCAGCCATGCAGGCCCCAGTGCAGGAACAACACCTGCATGGCCTGGCGCGCCGCATCGGCGTTCATTGCTTCGCCCTGGGGCGGCTGCACCAGGTGCGTCAGCGGCTCCGAGACGCAAAAGAAAAACAGCGTGATGCTGATCCCGGCGGCGAACAACATGCCAGCCCAGGACAGGTAACTGAATTCGGGCTCGTCGTGGTCGGCACCGAGTTTTATCTTGCCGTAGCCCGATAGCGCGGTGACCACCACGAAGACCAGATACAGCGTCATCGCCAGCATGTAGTACCAGCCGACCGTATTGGCCGCCCAGTTTTGCGCCGCCAGCAGCCAGGCACCGGCCTGTTGCGGGATAGCGATGACCGTGATGCCGAACAGCAGGATGACGGTCGCGGCAAAATAGAAAACGGGCGCATTCATGCGCACCATGCCGCTGGAAGGGGTGGACGATGCACTCATGAACGATGCACCTCAAGGTTGCGGGATATGGCTGTAAAAAACGGACTCAGCAAAGGTAAGCCTCCTGTTGTGAGCGGGCAGCGAACCACCGGTTTAACTTGAACGAACGTTCAAGTTAAACATGAATAGGCGGTCTGGGACTAATCGCAGGGCTGAGTGGTAGGTGTTTCCTACACTAGCTCAGGGATTGGTATGACGCGTGAAGGAGACGAATCGTTCAGCAACCCGACGGTGAAATACATACGAAATGTGGGAGCTGGCTTGCCTGCGATAGCGCTGGGTCAGCCACCCATCTGTTGACTGATACACCGCTATCGCAGGCAAGCCAGCTCCCACACTGACCGGCGTTTGACTCAGGTATTACTTCTGCGCCCCATCATCATGCTGCAAGTTCGCCTGGGTGATATTCGCCCCGGCCGGCACGCTGCGGGTCAGCCACACATTGCCGCCGATGGTCGAACCCTGGCCAATGGTGATCCGCCCCAGGATCGTCGCCCCGGCGTAAATCACCACATCATCTTCAACAATAGGGTGACGCGGGTGGCCTTTCTGCAATTGCCCATCTTCATCCGCCGGAAAGCGTTTGGCGCCCAATGTCACGGCCTGGTAGATGCGCACGCGCTCGCCGATGATCGCGGTCTCGCCAATCACCACGCCTGTGCCGTGGTCGATAAAGAAACTCGGGCCGATCTGTGCGCCGGGGTGGATATCAATACCGGTGGCCGAGTGGGCGATTTCCGCACTGATCCGCGCCAGCAGCGGCAGGCCGGCGCGGTACAGGTGGTGGGCCAGGCGATGATGGATCACCGCCAGGATGCCCGGGTAGCACAACAGCACCTCATCCACACTGCGTGCGGCCGGGTCGCCGTGGTAGGCGGCCAGTACGTCGGTGTCCAGCAGGCTGCGCAAGGATGGCAACGCCAGCGCGAAATCCTGGATCAGGCGAATGGCGTGGGCGTTGACTTCGCTGTCGTCCTCACCGCTCTGGCGCGCGGCATAGCGCAACTCCAGGCGCGCCTGGGCGAGCAAGGCGTTGAGCGCGACGTCGAGGGTATGGCCCACGTAGAAGTCTTCGCTTTCTTCGCGCAAGTCCGCAGGGCCCAGGCGCATCGGAAACAGAGCGCCGCACAAGGCCTCAAGAATTTGTGCCACCGCCTCGCGGGACGGCAACTCGCGGCCACCATGCTCGCCACTCAAGCGCCCATTGCGCGTTCGCCACTGGTCGCGGGCGCCGCGCAGCTGGCTGACGATGGTCTGCAATTGCCAATGACTGGAACGCTCACTCACGGTATTCACTCCTGACGAAATGGCCATCACTTTACGGTATGCACCCAGGCAGCTCTTAAGAACCAATGGTATGGAGCTAAGAACCTTTCGTCATAAGCGATTGGCGGTTGCCCGATGAAAAGTGCCTGCCTATAGTCCCCCAATCACTCAGCCACCGTGCGTAACCATGATCAAACAACAGCTCGACCGTTTTAACCGTCTGGAACTACTGGGCAGTGCCACGGCCCTGGAAAAGCTCGAGCGGCTGTCGGCTTGGCTGGGCAGGGACATCTACGTCAAACGTGATGACACCACGCCGCTGGCCATGGGCGGCAACAAGCTGCGCAAACTCGAATACCTGGCCGCCGACGCCATCGCCCAGGGCGCCGACACCCTGGTCACCGCCGGCGCGATCCAGTCCAACCATGTTCGCCAGACCGCCGCGCTCGCCGCCAGGCTTGGCCTGGGCTGTGTTGCCCTGCTGGAAAACCCTACCGGCACCGACGACCCCAACTACCTGGGCAACGGCAATCGCCTGCTGCTGGAGCTGTTCGACGCCAAAGTGGAGTTGGTGGAAAACCTCGACAACGCCGACGACCAACTCAACGCCCTCGCCGACCGCCTGCGCAGTAACGGCAAGAAGCCGTACCTGGTGCCTATCGGCGGGTCCAATGCACTCGGCGCGCTGGGCTACGTGCGCGCCGGGCTGGAGTTGGCCGCGCAGATTGAAGACAGCGGCATTCAATTCGCCGCCGTGGTGCTCGCCTCTGGCAGTGCGGGTACCCACAGCGGCCTGGCCCTGGCCTTGAGCGAAGCACTGCCGCAGTTGCCGGTGATCGGCATCACGGTGTCGCGCACCGAGCAAGCGCAATTCCCGAAAGTGCAGGGCCTGGCCGAACGCACCGCCGAGTTGCTCGGTGTGGCTATGCCCGACGCCTTCAAGGTTACCCTGTGGGACGAGTATTTCGGGCCGCGGTATGGCGAGCCAAACGCTGGCACCCTCTCGGCGATCAAACTTTTGGCCAGCCAGGAAGGTCTGTTGCTGGACCCGGTGTATACCGGCAAGGCCATGGCCGGTTTGCTCGACGGCATCGGGCGCCAGCGCTTTGAAGAGGGGCCGATCATTTTCCTGCATACCGGTGGCGCGCCGGCATTGTTTGCCTATGACTCAGTATTCAACTGATTGAATACTGTCGATGTGGGAGCTGTACATATTTCTAAAAAGAATATGAAATGGTATTTTTATTATTTTCAAGACTTAAAAACCCACCTTATCATCGCGCCGAAGGCGAAGACGCGCTTCGCGCTTTAGGGCAGGATACGACTACCGCGTCACCTGCTTCGCTCACCATAAAAAACACAGGGGCTCTCCATGACTATTTCTGCATTTCGTCGCACGCTGTTGGTTGGCACTTTGGGCCTCGCGCTTGGCGCTGGCTGGTTGGGCCAGGCGGTTGCCGGCGAGCAATTGAACACCATCAAGAAGGCCGGCGAGATCAAGATCGGCCTGGAAGGCACCTACCCGCCGTTCAGCTTTGTCGATGAAAGCGGCAAGCTCAGCGGTTTCGAAGTGGAACTGTCCGAGGCGCTGGCCAAGGAGCTGGGTGTCAAGGTCAAGCTGCAAGCCACCCCTTGGGACGGCATCCTCGCCGCGCTGGAATCCAAGCGCCTGGACGCCGTGGTCAACCAGGTGACCATCTCCGAAGAGCGCAAGAAAAAGTATGACTTCTCCAAGCCTTACACCGTGTCCGGCATCCAGGCGCTGGTGCTGAAAAAGAACGTCGACTCGATCAAGAAAGCCGACGACCTGGCCGGCAAGAAAGTCGGTGTGGGCCTGGGCACCAACTACGAACAATGGCTCAAGGACAACCAACCAAAAGCCATTATCAAGACCTACAACGACGACCCGACCAAGTTCCAGGACCTGCGCATCGGTCGTATCGACGCCATCCTGATCGACCGCCTGGCCGCCCTGGAATACGCCAAGAAAGCCCCCGACACCGCCGCTGCCGGCGACGCCTTCTCCCGTCAGGAATCCGGTATCGCCCTGCGCAAAGGTGAGCCCGAGCTGCTCGATGCGGTGAACAAGGCTCTGGACAAACTGCGCGCCGACGGCACGTTGAAGACGCTGTCCGAGAAGTACTTCAACGCTGACGTCACGCAATAATGGAAGCAGGTTTCCAACTCGCGCTGGACTCCGCGCCCTTTCTGCTCAAGGGCGCGTACTACACGGTAATCCTCAGCCTGGGCGGGATGTTTTTCGGCCTGCTGCTGGGCTTCGGCCTGGCCTTGATGCGCCTCTCGCGCTTCAAGCTCTTGAGCTGGACCGCCCGGGTCTACGTGTCGTTCTTTCGCGGCACGCCGTTGCTGGTGCAGCTGTTCCTGATCTACTACGGCTTGCCGCAAGTGGGCATCGAGCTGGACCCGATCCCGGCCGCCATGATCGGCTTTTCGCTGAACATGGCTGCCTATGCGTGTGAAATCCTGCGGGCCGCCATCGCCTCCATCGAGCGTGGCCAGTGGGAAGCTGCTGCCAGTATCGGTATGACCCGTGCGCAGACGTTGCGCAGGGCCATCCTGCCCCAGGCGATGCGCACGGCGTTGCCGCCTTTGGGTAACAGCTTTATTTCACTGGTCAAGGACACGGCGCTGGCCGCCACCATCCAGGTGCCCGAGCTGTTCCGCCAGGCCCAACTGGTGTCGGCACGTACCTTCGAAATTTTCACCATGTATCTGTCCGCGGCCCTGATCTACTGGATCCTGGCGAGCATCCTGGCGCATCTGCAAAATCGTCTGGAAGACCGGGTCAACCGGCATGACCTGGAGTCTTGAAGCATGATCGTGGTTGAAAAACTGACCAAGCAATTCAACGGCCAGGTGGTACTCAACGGCATCGACCTTGAGGTCAAGGAAGGCGAAGTGGTCGCCATCATCGGCCCCAGCGGTTCGGGCAAGACCACCTTCCTGCGCTGCCTGAACTTCCTCGAAGAACCCACCAGCGGCCGTATCAAGGTGGGTGACATCGAGATCGACAGCAGCAGGCCGCTCAACCAGCAACAGGGCCTGGTGCGGCGCCTGCGCCAGCATGTGGGCTTTGTGTTCCAGAACTTCAACCTGTTCCCCCACCGCACCGCGCTGGAAAACGTCATCGAAGGCCCGATTGTGGTCAAGAAGATGCCACGGGAAGCGGCGGCCGAACTGGGGCGCAAGCTGTTGGCAAGGGTCGGCCTGGCGGGCAAGGAAGCGTCGTACCCGCGGCGCCTGTCCGGCGGCCAGCAACAGCGTGTGGCGATTGCCCGCGCATTGGCCATGGAGCCGGAGGTGATCCTGTTCGACGAACCCACCTCGGCCCTCGACCCGGAACTGGTGGGCGAAGTCCTGGCGACCATTCGCAGCCTGGCCGAAGAAAACCGCACCATGGTCATCGTCACCCACGAGATGAGCTTTGCCCGTGATGTGGCCAACCGGGTGATCTTTTTCGACAAGGGCGTGATCGTCGAACAGGGCGAAGCCAAGGCGCTGTTTGCCAACCCCAGGGAAGAACGTACCAAGCAGTTCCTGAGCAAATTCCTCGCCCACTGACGCCTCCCAGTGTAGGAGCGAGCTTGCTCGCGAAGAACGTTAACGATAACGCGGTGAATCAGATTGACCGAGTTGCCTGGGCGTTCTTCGCGAGCAAGCTCGCTCCTACAACGGGTTGCAGGTTGAGCGTGTAAAAGCCCCCGTCGCAAGCGCCTTAAAATCCCCCTCCTCGTCAGACCCGTCTGAATCTCGCCAAACCCGCCGTTTAGCCCTTTGCCTCCATTGACGCTCCTTGGCCAACCCTCTTATCTAGCGCCTTAAGGATTGGATCCTATCCCGGCTACTGACTGAATCGTGCCTTTCGAACCCCCTTGCGCCTGTGCGTCCAGGTTTCGGAACGATTGCTGCTGGCTGCATCAAGGAGATTACTTATGACACACACTCAAACCCCGGCCACGCTCAGTGCCCCAAGGCTTCCCCAGGCTATTGGAAACGGCATCAGCGCCCTGGCCTCCGCCCACTTGCAGGTCGACATTTCACCCTACCCGAGCATGGAAGAAGGCGACCTGATCGAACTGTTCTGGAACAACTGCTTCGCCGCCTCGCGCAAGGTGACGGCCTGCAGGATCGGCACGTGTACCCACTTATGCGTACCGCAGAGCTTTGTGCAGGACGGACCGGCACGCGTCCATTACCAGGTCTTGCAGATCGGCCATGGCCCGATGCGCTCGGCGGTGACGCTGGTGCGGGTCAAGACCAGCTATCCGGGCGGTCAGCCTTCGCCGCGCCTGAACCCTGAAGGCGACACTGAAAACCAGAATCTGGCGCCCGTGAACTTGCCCGAGACGATTCGCCGCCACGGCGTCAACAGCAGCCAGGTAAGGCGCGGCATTCCGCTGACCATCGAGCCTTACCTGAACATGAGCACGGGCGATGCCATTACGTTGCGCTGGGGCGATGTACGCTTGGACCTGCCCCGCATCCAAGCCAACAGCGTCGGCCTGGCGGTGCAGGTGTGGGTGCCGCCCCACGTGATTGTCGAAGCCGGCGACGACTGCCGGTTGGAAGTCACCTACTGCATTCTCGACCGCGTGGGTAACAACTCCCGCTGGGCGCCCGCCCGCACGCTGCGCATCGCCGCCTGCACACCGCCCCGCATTGCCTCGCCCGCACCGGGCTATCAACCGCGTCGCTTCGGTTCACCCTGTGAACCGGGGTGACAGCCCTTCTATGCATATTCCTAAAAGTTAGTTTATTTAAATAATTAACACGCTTAGGGTATATGCACCGGACCACCGGACATTCCTGATTTTTCTGTTTATTTCATTGAATGCGAGGTCGGTATGGTCAGAATTACCCCGGTGCGCAACGCCAGGGCATTGCGTGCAGCCAAGGAGCGGCGCTGATGTCTAACTTGGCTCTAACACCCCCCCAGAGTGATCTGGATGTAGCCCCCCTGCTGTTGCCCGCCACGGTGTTGCGCAACGACGCTCAGGCACTGAGTGCAGCCCGCGAACTGGCCCAGGCTGCACGCCTGCACGCCGCCCAGCGCGACCAGCAACGCAAACTGCCCTGGGCGCAGCTCGAACAGTTCACCCGCAGCGGCTTGGGCAGTATTTCCATTCCCCGTGAATACGGCGGCCCACAGGTGTCGTTTGTGACCCTGGCCGAAGTCTTCGCGATCATCAGCGCAGCCGACCCGGCACTCGGGCAGATCCCGCAGAACCATTTCGGCATCTTGCACGTATTGCAGGGCACCGCGACCGAGCGTCAGAAAAAGCAGCTGTTCCAGAGCGTGCTCGACGGCTGGCGCATCGGCAACGGCGGCCCGGAACGCGGCACCAAAAATACCCTGGAGCTCAAGGCACGCCTTACGGCCGAAGGTGATGGGTACGTGGTCAGCGGCCAGAAGTTCTACTCCACCGGCGCCCTGTTCGCTCACTGGGTGGCAATCAAGGCCCTGAACGATGACGGCAAGCAGGTCATGGCCTTTGTGCGTCGCGGCAGCGAGGGTCTGCGCATCGTCGATGACTGGTCGGGCTTTGGCCAACGCACCACCGCCAGCGGCACCGTCTTGCTTGATCGCGTGGCCGTGGAGCCGGAACTGGTCATCGACAACTGGCGCCTGGGCGAGAGCCCGAATATCCAGGGGGCCGTGTCGCAGCTGATCCAGGCCGCCATCGACGCCGGCATCGCCCGAGGCGCCCTCGACGATGCCATCGCCTTCGTGCGTGAGCGTTCGCGCCCGTGGATCGACGCCAAGGTCGAGCGAGCCAGCGACGACCTGTATGTGATCGCCGATATCGGCAAGCTGAAGATCGAACTGCACGCCGCCGAAGCCCTGCTGCGCAAGGCCGGCCAGGTGCTTGACCATGTCAGCGCCGCGCCGATCACCGCGCAGTCCGCCGCCCACGCCTCGATTGCCGTGGCCGAGGCCAAGGTGCTGACCACCGAAGTGGCGTTACAAGTCACCGAGAAGCTCTTTGAACTGGCCGGCAGCCGCGCCACCCTGGCCGAATTCAACCTTGACCGTCACTGGCGCAACGCCCGGGTGCACACCCTGCACGACCCGGTGCGCTGGAAGTACCACGCCATCGGCGCCTATCGACTCAACGGCACCTTGCCGGCTCGTCATTCCTGGATTTAACCAACCAGAACACTTTTTCCACGAGCTTCTGGAGAAACTCATGACCCTTTCTCACTCCGTCGCGGTCATCACCAGCGACGAACAAGCGCTTATTGTCGCCAGCGATCTTGCTGAAGACTTGCGCCGCGACAGCGCCCAGCGCGACCGCGAACGCCGCCTGCCATTGCCTGAACTGGACGTGTTTTCCCGCTCTGGCCTGTGGGGCATCAGCGTGCCCAAGGCCTACGGCGGCGCGGGCGTGTCCAACGTCACCCTGGCCAAGGTCATCGCATTGATCGCCCAGGCCGATGGCTCGTTGGGCCAGATTCCGCAAAACCATTTCTATGCCCTCGAAGTACTGCGCGTGAACGGCAGCCCCGAACAGCAGCAACGCCTGTACGCCGAGGTGTTGGCCGGCCAACGCTTTGGCAACGCCTTGGCGGAGCTGGGCACCAAGACCGCCCACGACCGCATTACCAGCCTCACCCGCGACGGCGACGGTTTTCGCATCAACGGGCGCAAGTTCTACGCCACCGGCGCGATCTACGCCCAGCGCGTCCCCACTTCGGTGGTGGATGCAAATGGCGTGCAGCAACTGGCCTTCGTACCGCGTGACAGCGAGGGACTGACGGTGATCGACGACTGGAGCGGCTTCGGCCAGCGCACTACCGGCAGCGGCTCGGTAGTGTTCGACAACGTGTGGGTCGCGGCGCAAGACGTGGTGCCGTTCCAGAGCGCTTTCGAACGCCCGACCACCGTCGGCCCGCTGGCGCAGATCCTCCACGCAGCCATCGACACCGGCATCGCCCGCGCGGCCTTTGAGGACGCCTTGCATTTTGTGCGCACCAAGACCCGCCCATGGATCGACGCCGACAACGACAAGGCCACCGAAGACCCGCTGACACTCAAGAGCTTCGGCCACCTGAGCAGCCGGCTGCACGCCGCCGAAGCCTTGCTGGAACGCTCGGGTGAATTCCTCGACCGCGCCCAGGCCGACAGCAATGCCCAGACCGTCGCCGCAGCCTCCATCGCCGTTGCCGAAGTACGCGCTCTGAGCACCGAGATCTCCCTGGCGGCCGGCAGCACCCTGTTCGAACTGGCTGGCAGCCAGGCGACCCTGGCCGAACACGGCCTGGACCGCCACTGGCGCAACGCCCGGGTGCACACCCTGCACGACCCGGTGCGCTGGAAATACCATGCGGTTGGCAACTACTACCTCAACGATGAAAACCCGCCGCTGCGGGGGACCATCTGATGAGCAAAAAAAAGATCCTGCTCAATGCTTTCAACATGAACTGCATCGGGCACATCAATCACGGTTTGTGGGCTCATCCACGAGACAACTCGACCGAGTACAAGACCCTCGAATACTGGACTGAACTGGCGAAGATCCTTGAACGCGGGTTGTTCGACGGTTTGTTCATCGCTGATATCGTCGGCGTGTATGACGTCTATCAGGACTCCATTGACGTGCCGCTCCAGGAGTCGATCCAGCTACCGGTCAACGACCCGCTGCTGCTGGTGTCGGCCATGGCCGCCGTCACCCAGCACCTTGGCTTCGGCCTTACCGCCAACCTCACCTATGAGCCGCCGTACCTGTTCGCACGGCGCATGTCGACGCTGGATCACCTGAGCCGTGGCCGGGTGGGTTGGAACATTGTCACCGGCTACCTCGACAGCGCCGCCAAGGCCATGGGCCTTACCGAACAGGTCGAGCATGACCAGCGCTACGACCAGGCCGATGAATACCTGCAGGTGTTGTACAAGCTCTGGGAAGGCAGCTGGGAAGACGACGCGGTGCGCAACGATCGCCAAGCGCGGGTGTATGCGCAACCGGGCAAGGTGCACAAGGTAGAGCACCACGGCGAGTTCTATCAGGTGGAGGGTTACCACCTGTGCGAGCCCTCGCCGCAGCGCACGCCGGTGCTGTTCCAGGCCGGCAGTTCCGAGCGCGGCTTGCTGTTCGCCGGGCGGCATGCCGAGTGCGTGTTTATCAGCGGGCAAAACAAAGCAGCGACCAAACGCCAGGTGGACAAGGTGCGCGCCAGCGCAGTGGAGGCTGGGCGCAACCCGGACGACATCAAGGTGTTCATGGGCCTTAACGTCATCGTTGGCGCCACTGAAGCGTTGGCCTGGAACAAGCACGCCGAGTACCTCAGCTACGCCAGCGCGGAAGCCGGCGTGGCGCACTTCTCGGCCTCGACCGGGATTGATTTTGCCCAGTACGCGTTGGACGAACCGATCCAGTACGTCAAAAGCAACGCGATCCAGTCGGCCACCCAGAACCTGCAGAACAACGACTGGACCCGGCGCAAATTGCTTGAACAGCACGCCTTGGGCGGGCGCTATATCACCCTGGTGGGCTCGCCTGAACAGGTGGCCGATGAGCTGGAATCCTGGATCAGCGAAACCGGGCTGGATGGTTTCAACCTGACGCGCATTGTGACGCCGGAGAGCTATGTGGATTTCATTGAGCTGGTGATACCGGAGCTACAACGACGGGGCTCGTACAAGACGGAATATGCGCAGGGAACGCTGCGGGAAAAAGTCTTCCACGACACGGCTCGCTTACCCAGCCAACACACCGGCTCTACCTACCGCCACATTGTTTGATCGTTCCCACGCTCCGCGTGGGAATGCCTCTTGGACGCTCTGCGTTCGCTTGTGGGACGCGGAGCGTCCCTGGCTGCATTACCACGCGGAGCGTGGGAACGATCTCGCTACCTAAGACCTTATGACTGGAAAACCATTATGAAAAAGACATTCCTAAACCACCCAGTCAAAGCACTGGCCCTGGCCTTCGGCTTATTCAGCTCGGCGGTATTTGCCGCCGACGCCCCGTTGAAAATCGGCACCACCGCTGCCTTCGCCATTCCGCTGGAAGCCGCCGTAGAAGAGGCCGGCAAGCAGGGCCTGAAGGTCGAACTGGTGGAGTTCACCGACTGGATCGCGCCCAACGTCAGCCTCGCCGCCGGCGATATCGACGTGAACTACTTTCAGCACATCCCCTTCCTGGAAAACGCCAAGGCCGCCGCCGGGTTTGACCTGGTGCCGTATGCGCCAGGCATCATCAATAACGTCGGGCTGTATTCGAAAAAGTACAAAAACTTCAACGAACTGCCCGCAGGCGCCAGCGTGGCGATTGCCAACGACCCGATCAACAGCGGTCGCGGCCTGCAACTGCTGGCCAAGGCCGGGCTGATCACCCTCAAGCCGGGCGTGGGCTACAAAGCCACCGAAGAAGACATCGTCGCCAACCCGAAAAACATCAAGATCCTGCAAGTGGAAGCGGTGCAACTGGTGCGCGCCTATGACGACGCTGATCTGGTCCAGGGCTACCCGGCGTACATCCGCCTGTCCAAGACCTTCGATGCCGAGTCGGCGCTGCTGTTCGACGGCCTCGACCACCCGGAATACGTGATTCAGTTCGTCATCCAGCCCAAGAGCAAAACCGACCCACGGGTGATCAAGTTCGTCGATATCTACCAACACTCGCCGGTGGTGCGTGCGGCCTTGGACAAGTCCCTCGGCAAGCTCTACCAGGTCGGTTGGGAAGCTAAACCATGAGTGCCGCCAACGCCCGATTGCACGATCTGGCCCCTGCGCCCAGCCACGCCGAACAGACTGAACTGCACCCGGACTTGAACCGCGCCCATGTGCGGTTCATCAACCTGGGCAAAACCTATGACGGCACGGTGCATGCGCTGCAAGGCATTGACCTGGCGATCCAGCGTGGCGAAGTGTTCGGCATCATCGGCCGCAGCGGCGCCGGCAAGTCATCGCTGATCCGCACCATCAACCGCCTGGAACAACCCAGCAGCGGACGGGTGCTGATCGACCAGGTGGACATCGGCAGCTTCGATGAAGACCACCTGGTGGCGCTGCGGCGACGCATCGGCATGATCTTCCAGCACTTCAACCTGATGTCGGCCAAGACTGTGTGGCAGAACGTCGAGTTGCCGCTCAAGGTCGCCGGCGTACCCCAGGCACAACGCGCACGAAAGGTGCATGAACTGCTGGAGCTGGTAGGCCTGCAAGACAAACACAAGGCGTACCCGGCGCAGCTGTCCGGCGGGCAGAAACAGCGCGTCGGCATCGCCCGCGCGCTGGTGCACGACCCCGAGATTCTGCTGTGCGACGAAGCCACCTCGGCCCTCGACCCGGAAACCACCCAGTCGATCCTCGGCCTGCTGCGCGAGATCAACCAGCGCCTGGGCCTGACCATCGTGCTGATTACCCATGAGATGGCGGTGATCCGCGACATCTGCGACCGCGTGGTGGTGCTGGAGCACGGGCGTATCGTCGAGCAAGGCCCGGTGTGGCAGGTGTTTGGCGATCCGCAACATGAGGTCAGCAAGACCCTGCTCGCACCGCTGCAACACGGCTTGCCGCCAGAGTTGCAAAGCCGCCTGCAACCCACGCCAGCCTCGGCCGACGCCGCACTGGTACTGCGCCTGCAGTTCACCGGCAGCGACACCCTGGAGCCAGACCTCGCGGCACTGTTCAGTGCCCTCGGCGGCCGTGTGCGTTTACTGCAAGGCGGCGTGGAACGCATCCAGGGGCATGCCTTGGGGCAACTGCTGCTGGCGGTGAATGGATCGCCGCACAACGCCGAAGAACTGCGCAAACGCGCGGCCAATTGGGCACAACAGGTGGAGGTGCTGGGCTATGTGGTTTGATCGTTTAGTGCAGGGCGCCATCGACACCTTGTTGATGGTGGGGGTGTCGTCGCTGATCGCGCTGCTGGTGGGCATTCCGCTGGCGGTCTTCCTGGTCACCAGCGACAAGGGCGGCATCTACCAGGCACCGGCCCTTAACCGCGTGCTGGGAGCGTTCGTGAATCTGTTCCGCTCCATTCCGTTTCTGATCCTGATGGTGGCGCTCATCCCGTTCACGCGCCTGATCGTCGGCACCACCTATGGCGTCTGGGCGGCAGTGGTACCGCTGACCATCGCCGCCACGCCGTTCTTTGCACGCATCGCTGAAGTGAGCTTGCGCGAGGTCGACCATGGCCTGATCGAAGCCGCGCAGGCCATGGGTTGCCGTCGCTGGCACATCATCTGGCATGTGCTGTTGCCAGAGGCGTTACCCGGCATCGTCGGCGGCTTCACCATCACCCTGGTGACCATGATCAACTCATCGGCCATGGCCGGGGCGATCGGCGCCGGTGGCCTGGGCGATATTGCCTACCGCTATGGCTACCAGCGCTTCGATACGCAGATCATGCTCACGGTGATTGTGCTGCTGGTGGTGCTGGTAGCGGTGATCCAGCTGAGCGGGGACCGATTGGCGCGGGTATTGAACAAGCGCTGACGTCACGGGCACTCATCCAGTTGGGCAACGCTGGCACGGGGCACGAAGGTGATGGTTTTTTCCTTGGCCTGCCAGGGCCGCACGATGTAGCTGCCATCCGAGTCGGCCATCACTCGCAGTTTTACGCTGCGCTTGGGGTTGTCGGTGTCTACCAGCGCGCCGGGGACCTTGGCCTCTGCCGCCCAGGTCATCAACGTACAAACGCGCCCTCCCGAGGCGGAGCCTTGCAGCGGCAGGCCACCCAACTTGGCCCCGCTCGCCGGGATCAGCCCGAGTAAAACGATGAGCGCAAAGGCCACCAATGAGGCGAACGCCACCGGGTTTTTCTGGACGCGCATGCGCACCACCAAGCAGGCGGCGCTCCCCTGGATCAGGAACAGCACGGCCATTTCGGCGGCCATGAACGGCGCAAAGAACACGGCGCTGTCGGAGTACTCGCTGAAGGCGCGGGAGACCGGCACCGTCACCATCAGAATGACCACCATTTGAACGACCCCGGCGCCAGCACTGGCCAGCCAGAACTCGCCGGACAACTCACGCAGGGCAACATCGGCGGGCCGGGCACGAATGATGATGCCGACATAGGCCACTATCGCCGCCATGAATGCGACGATCCAGCTGAAGGTCAGCCAAAACCCACTTTCGGCGTTCACAGACAGGTATACAGCGGACATCCAGAAAACACCCATTACGACCAGACTGACAGTCCAATGCCCCAATAAGCGCCTATGCTGGGCCGTCTCTTGGGGCGACTGCGGGCGGAGATTGAGTTGATCACTCAGGCGCACACCCGCGCAGTTCAGGCGCGTGAACAAGATGAAGGTAGGGATCAGGATCGACGCGCCCATCATGCCGATCACAAATACCAACATGGCGAACATCGCCGGCAAGGCAGTGAACGCCGACGCCGACAAGATACTCAGCGGTACCTGTTCGACCTGGATGTACTGGTACAGGTACAAGCCAGCCACCGAGAGAATCCCCACCGTCAGCGGCCAGGCACGCTCATTGAGCCAGAACAGCCCATTGCTCAAACTTGTGGCGTATTGGACGACCTTGTTCGCTGCGGTGTCGCTGCCAACGGGTGAACGTTTTTCCTCTTCCATGGATGTGTAGCCCTCTGCAAATGAGGGCCGAATCTTACCCACAATTTCCCGTGGCGGTCTGTCGGATGCGCGCACTGCGACCGCCGTGAAGTGCCCTACAGCGGATACACGGTTTTCAACTGATGAATGGGCCGGGGTATAGTCCCCCTACCTCAGCCGCAGCCGTGCGCCATGCCATGAAACTTGCTCCCGACGACCTCAACCAGATCACCTCCACCACCCTGGGCCACTACAACAAGGTGGCCGAAGACTTCCGTGAAGGCACCCGCGATCACGATGTGAGCCAGAACATCGACGCGCTGCTGCGGCATATCCAGGGCACGCCGCCATTCACTGTGCTGGATTTCGGCTGTGGGCCAGGGCGGGATTTGCAGACGTTTACGCGCATGGGGCATATCGCCGTTGGCCTGGATGGCTCCGAGCGTTTTGCGCAGATGGCCCGCGAAGACAGCGGCTGTGAGGTGCTGCAGCAGGACTTTCTCAAGCTGGACCTGCCCGCCGAACGCTTCGATGGGGTGTTTGCCAATGCTGTGCTGTTTCATATTCCCAAGCAGGAGTTGCCCCGAGTGCTCAAAGAGCTGCACGGCGCGTTGAAGCCTGGGGGCGTGCTGTTCAGCTCCAACCCTCGGGGTGAGAACCAAGAGGGCTGGAATGGGCCGCGGTATGGCTCTTATCACGACCTGCAGGCGTGGCAGGCCTTGCTGACCGCGGCAGGGTTTGAAGAGTTGGAGCATTACTACCGGCCGGCCGGGTTGCCGCGGGAACAGCAGCCTTGGTTGGCGAGTGTGTGGCGTAAACTTTAGTACTGCATCGCCTGTACCTGCCTCATCGCAGGCAAGCCAGCTCCCACCTTTGGAATGCATTCCCCTGTGGGAGCGGGCTTGCCCGCGATGGCGCCGTAACGGGCAGCGTTATTTCACCTGATACACCACCGGCTCCTCCCCCTCCACAAGCACCGTCACACTGCGCCCGGCATACCCCTGTTTTTCCACCGCCGAGAAATTCGCCACCAGCCGCGTCCCATCGGCGAAGGTGGTTTGCTGCAGCTGTTTGTCCACCGTCAGCCAACGGAAACCAGTCATTTCCTGGGTCGCCAAGCGCTGGTGCAACGGCCGGAAGAAGCGGTCCTGGCGCTGAATAATCGGCAGCCGCGCCTTGAGCGTCGCAGCACTGAGGTGGTACAGCGGCGGCACGTTGTAGAGCAGTTGGGTCAGTTCATTGTCGCCCTGCACATTGCTCAGTTTGAGGCTGTCGAACAGCCAATGATGGGTGGTGATCACCGAGCCGTGGAACACCGCCTGATACAACGGCAGGCGCATCGTCGGTTCGAAATACAGCGTGCGAAACGGCTCCTTCAACGGCACTGATTTGAAGAACACCGCCGGTTGCTCCGTGGGGTACCAGTTGCCTACGAAGTACGGCGACTGCGGGTCCTGGGTCATCTCGCGGTCACCCCAGCCGATCACCGGGGTCTGCATGCCGTGGGCAAACAGGATGCCTTGGGCAGTGATCGCGTTGCCGTCTTCGGAGCCTGTGACCAGCTTCGGCACGGTGTTGATCCAGCGGGAAGCATCGATATTGCCTTCGGCGTTTTGTGCCTGAGTCATGCTGGCGTTGCTGCGATAGCTGTCGAACAACATGCTGGTGGCGTAGGCATCGAGAAACCAGGCATTGAAGCCAGTCTTCGCGTGTACTGCCTTCACCCGTGCCTCCAGCAGCGGCCGCACACAACGTGGATCCGTGTAGTGGCCGGACTTCTGGAAACCGGTTTTCAGCTTGCCGTCTTTCAACACGATCGCGCAGTCGCGGTAGGCCTTGGCGCCCAGGTGGGCAGTGGTCCAATCGGGGTTTTCCGTGGCGGACAGGGCCGTTTCATAGGAGTCGTAAGGCGCCATCAGAAAACCGGCTTCCACCCCCGCGCGAATCGCCTCGGGATGCCAGAGGCCACCCTCCCAACCTTCGCCCAAGGTCAGCAGCAGACGCTGCAGCCCGGCGTCGCGCAGGGTTTGAATGGTGCTACTGCCCCAGGTCTGCGGGCTGTCACTCAAGGCTCCCGCAAAGTCCACGGCCAGTTCACTGCGCAGCTCACCATAACGGGCGGCAAGGCGGGTCATGTCTGGCTCTTGCACTTGCCAGGCCTGCCGGGCCTTGGTGTTGATCGCCGCGTTGAGGCCGCGAAGGAGCACGGTTTGTTCATAGCGATTCAGTGCAGCGGACTGCGCCAGCAGCTGTGCGCTCTCTTTGTCCATCAGGCTCTTGAGTTCATGGCTGCGCAGCCGTTGGATCAGTCTTGGCCAATCACGCACATCGCCCAAAGCCAGCAGGCCGTTGTCCCAGAGGTACACATGGCTGGCGCCCAGCAGTTTCTGGGCTTCGGGTGTTTGCCGCAGTTTGTCCGCCAACGGCTCATAGCGGCCCTGCTCCACCAGCCACTGGCGGTAGCGCTTGGCACCAGCCAATGGGTCGGCATCGCCCAGGTACAGCCGCAGCGTCATCGGCGCATCAGGCGCCAGCGAGGTGAATTCATGGGCCGCGGAGAGGGCCAGGCCGTTGCCGTCGGCTTGCCATTGCAGGCGGTTGTTGTAGGGGTTGGTCAACAGCCAGCTCAAGGTGAAGCCACCGTGATCCACGCCCCACAGCGGCAGGCTCAGGTCCTGGGTGGTATTGAACTCGCCCCGCTCCAGCAGAAACGTCTTCCAGATGGCATTGCCGGCAGGCACGTAATGCCCCTCGGCCAAGGGCCAGATCAACCCTCGCCCCATGGCCTCGGCAGGCTGGCGCAGCAGGGCCAGTTCACCGGGCTCGCGGGCGTTGATGGTCAAGGCCAGGTCGCGCTGTTGCAGGCGGGCGGTCAGGCGATAGGCGCCGTTGTCCCATTGCCAAGTGGCTTGATCAGGCTTGTTCTGCAATTGGCTGACGGCATGCGAGGCCACACCGCTGGATGCCTGCACCGAAGCCTGGCCTGCGGGTGTCACGCGCAGCGCCAGGGTGGCGGGGTCGAGTTCGACGCGCCACAAGGCGTTTTCCAGTACGGTGGCGGCGAAGGCAGGCGGTGCAAGGAGCAACGCGCAAAACAGCAAGGTGAAACGCAGGCACTGCATGAGGACCGACCTGGGTTTGGAATGAGGACCAGAGGGTACAACATGCAAGGGTCAGCCAGGACGACGTCGGGATTTTTCAGAAGCTTCACACAGCCTCAGTCAGTTAAGGCTCTTTTGTAGGAGCGAGCTTGCTCGCGAAAAACTCACAGGCGCCGCGTTTACTCAGGAAGCACGCGTTATCGTTGACGTTTTTCGCGAGCAAGCTCGCTCCTACAGAATTAATCCTGTTGTGGCTGATGTTCCTGTTTCGGCTCGCGAATCTTGTACCAGGCCACATACAGCGCCGGCAGAAACAGCAACGTCAGCAACGTCGCAATGATGATCCCGCCAATCATCGCGTAGGCCATCGGCCCCCAGAACACCTCTCGTGCAATCGGGATCATGCCCAGGCTCGCCGCCGCAGCCGTCAGCAGAATCGGTCGACGCCGGTGTTCGGTGGCTTCCACCACCGCATCCCACGGCGTGTAGCCGGCCTCTTCGTACTCGTGGATCTGTGTGACCAGAATCACCGAGTTGCGGATGATGATGCCGATCAGCGCCAGGATCCCCAGAATCGCCACGAAGCCCATGGGCGTGCCCGTGGGGATCAACGCCAGCACCACGCCGATCAGCCCCAGTGGCGCGACGCTGGCCACCAGGAACATCTTCTGCACGCTGTGCAACTGGATCATCAGGAAGGTGGCCATCAGGAACAGCATCAACGGCACCACCTTGGCGATAGGCCCCTGGGCCTTGCCGCTCTCCTCCACGGTACCGCCGGTGGCGACTTTATAGCCCACCGGCAAGCCTTCGCTGAATTTCTCGATGGTCGGCGCCAATTGCTTGACCAGGTCGGTCGGCTGCATCTCATCGCGCACCGCGGCCTTGATGGTAATCGTCGGCTTGCGGTCACGACGCCAGACCAGCGGCTGCTCCAGTTCGTAACGCACCGTAGCAAAGGCCAGCAATGGAATCGAGGTGCCGTTGGGCGTAACGATCTGCAGGTTCTGCAAGGTTTCCGGCGTACCGCGCTCGGCATCCTCGGCGCGGCCGACCACGTTGATCAGGTAGATATCGTCGTGCACCTGGGTCACCGCCGCGCCGCTGACCACGCTGTTCATCAACTGCGCCACGTCTTCCGACGAAAGCCCCAGTTGCCGCGCCTTGTCCTGGGCGATGTCGACGCGCAGCACTTTGCCCGGCTCGTTCCAGTCGTAGATGATCTCGCCCAGGTGGGTGTTCTGATCCAGCAAGGTCGCCAGTTCAATGGCGTGTTTGCGCACCTGGTCGATGTCTTTGCCGGACACGCGGTACTGGATCGGCCGCCCTACCGGCGGGCCCATTTCCAGCGGCTGCACGTAGCTGCCGATACCGACAAAATCATCGCGCAAGCGTTGTTGCAGGCGGGCGATCAGGGCGCCACGCTCTTCCAGGCCCTTGCTCACAATCACCAGTTGCGCGTAGTAGGGGTTTTCCAACTGCTGGTCCAGCGGCAGGTAGAAACGGATCGCGCCCTGGCCGATGTAGGTGCTCCACCGGGCGATGTCCGGGTCGTCCTTGATGATCGCTTCGAGGCGGTCAACGGCCTTGCGCGTCTCGTTGATCGAGGCGTTTTGCGGCAGGTTCAGGTCGACGAGAATTTCCGGACGGTCCGACGACGGGAAGAACTGGTTCTGCACAAATTGCATGGAAAACACCGAGGCCACGAACAGCGCCACGGTGATACCAATCGCCCACCAACGGTTGCGCATGGCCCACAGCATGCCGCCATTGAAGGCACGGCCAATGCGCCCCGGCTCGGCGTTGTGCGGTTTCACATTGGCGCTGAGGATATGCACGCCGATCACCGGCGCAAACAGCACCGCCACCACCCACGACACCAGCATCGCCACGGCAATCACCGCGAACAAGGTAAAGGTGTACTCGCCCGCCGAACTGGCGTTGAGGCCAATCGGCACGAAGCCGGCCACGGTCACCAGCGTGCCGGTGAGCATCGGGAAGGCCGTGGAGGTATAGGCGTATGTCGCCGCCTGTTCCTTGGTTTCGCCTTTTTCCAGGCGCGTGATCATCATCTCCACGGTGATCATCGCGTCATCCACCAGCAGGCCGAGGGCGATGATCAATGCGCCCAGCGACACGCGCTGCATGGTGATGCCGCTGTATTCCATGAACACGAACACCAGCGCCAGCACCAACGGAATCGAGCACGCCACCACCAACCCGGCGCGCATGCCGAGGCTGATAAAGCTCACCACCAACACGATGATCACCGCCTCGAACAACGCGCTGGTAAACCCGCCGACGGCTTCTTCCACCACTTCGGCCTGGTCGGACACCTTGTGCACGCCGACGCCCACCGGCAGGTCGGCGGTCAGCTCGTCCATGCGCCCGTGCAGGGCCTTGCCGAACGACTGGATATTGCCGCCCTTCTGCATGGCGATGGCCAAGCCAATCGCCGGTTTGCCGTTGAAGCGGAACATCGGCCGCGCCGGGTCCACATAGCCACGGCTGATGTCGGCAATATCCGCCAGCCGGTAGAAACGGTCATTGAGGCGCAGGTTGACGTTGGCCAGGTCTTTCTCCGAGGCGAACTGCCCGGAGGTGCGCACCGAAATCCGCTCCGGCCCAGCCTCGATCACCCCGGCCGGCGTTACCGCATTCTGCGATTGCAGGCTTTGCACGACCTGGCGCTGATCAATCCCCAGTGCCGCGAGTTTGCGCGTGGAGAAATTCAGGTAGATCACTTCGTCCTGCTGGCCGATCATTTCGACCTTGCCCAGCCCTGGTACCGAACGGATTTCGGCGCGCACCTGCTCCACGTAATCACGCAGCTGACGCATCGACAGGCCATCGCCGGTAAAGGCATACACCGAGCCGAACACGTCACCGAATTCATCGTTGAACGACGGCCCCTGCAAACCCTGGGGGAAGGTGCCGCGGATATCATCGATCTTCTTGCGAACCTGGTACCAGATCTCCGGGATGGCCTTGGCACTGGTGGTGTCCTTGAGGAACACGAACACCGTGGACTCGCCCGGCCGGGTGTAGCTTTTCACGTAGTCGAGGGAGTCGAGTTCCTCGAGTTTTTTCTCGATGCGGTCGGTGACCTGCTTGAGGGTTTCTTCCTGGGTCGCGCCCGGCCAGCGGGTCTGGATCACCATGGTCTTGATGGTGAACGACGGGTCTTCTTCACGGCCCAGGTTCATGTACGAGAACACGCCCATCAGCAGCGCGACGAACATGAGGTACCAGACGAAGGACTGATGCTTGAGGGCCCAGTCGGATAAGTTGAAGCTCCCTTTCATCGCGGGCTGTCCTCGTCGATTTTGACTTTTTGCCCAGGTTTCAGGCTGTTCACGCCGGCGGTGACAATGTGCTCGCCGGGTTTGACGCTGCCATTGAGCAAGGCGCTGTGAGCATCACGGCTGATAACCGTGACCTCGCGGGGTTGCACGGTCTGGCTCTGGGTGTCGAGCAGCCAGATACGGGTCTTGCCGTCGACTTCCTGCAAGGCGCTCAGGGGCAGTTCGATACGCGGGGCGATGGCGGTGCTCAAAGTCACGCTGATTGCCGTGCCCAGGCGGAACGCCGGCGGGGTTTCGGCCAGGCTCAGGCGTGCGCGACGGGTGCGCGTGGCACTTTGGGCCTGAGGCTCGATCTCACGCACCACGGCAGTGGTGTGCACGCTGGGGTCCAGTTGGCCGGCGACGAGGAACACCACATCGGCAGGCAAGCGTTCAGCCAGGCCGGCGGGCAGGTCGATCACCGCTTCCTTGATGTCCGGACGGGCCAGGGTCACCACTTGCTGGCCGGCGCTGACTACTTGGCCGGCCTCGGCATTCCAGGCGGTGACGATGCCGGCATGGTCGGTGCGCAGTTCTGCGTAGTTGAGCTGATCCTTGGCCTGGTTGACCGAAGCACGGGCCTGGTCGAGGGTCGCCTGGGTGGTTTTCAGGTCGGTCTGGGCCACATCCAGCTGGGCCTGGGCGCCGACGCCACGGTTGAACAGCTCCTGTTGCCGCCGAGCGTTGGCCTGGGCGTTGATGAACTGCGCCTGTACGCGCGCCAGGTCGCCCTGGGCAGCGCGCAATTGGTTCTGCTGGTCGGTGGGGTCAAGCACGGCGAGCAGGGCGCCCTTCTCCACTTCGGCGCCGACATCCACAGCGCGACGGGCGATGCGGCCCGGCACACGGAAACCCAGGTTGCTTTCATAGCGGGCCTGGATGGTGCCGGCGAAACGGCCCAGGTTTTCCTGGTCTTCAGCCTTCACTTCCATGGACAGCACCGGGCGTATGGGTTCGGGCGGCGCCTCTTCCTTGGAGCAGGCCATCAGCAACAGGCTGGCGGCGACAATGAGCGTCAATTGCTTCATGGCTGCGCTCCGGGTTGGGCGATCTCGACGACCATGCCGGGGTGCAGCAATTGCCCACCGGCTATCACGACTTTTTCACCGCCTTTGAGGCCCTCGCCGATGATCACTTTGCCGGTGAGGTAGCGCGCCACGGTGACCTTGTGCAACTGCGCCTTGCCTTCGCCGTCCACCAGCCACACGGCTGGCTCGTTGAGGTCTTTGGTCAGCGCTGACCAAGGCAGCTCGATGCTCGCCTTGGCCGGGCCATTGGCGGTGGCGCTGACCACCGACCCCAGTTCCATGCCCTTGGGCAGGCTTTGCAGGGCGATCTTCACTTGGACGGTGCCGGTATTGGCGGCCACGGCGGGCGTGACTTCGCGGACTTTGCCCACGGCCTTGATGCTCGGGTTGTCCAGCAGGCTCACCGTAATCGGCGCGTCGGGCGGCGGCTCCACCAGCAAGGACTCATACACGTTGAACACGGCGTCACGTTCGCCATCGCGGGCGAGGCTGAAGATCGGCACGGTGGCCTGTACCACTTGGCCGACTTCGGCCTGGCGCGCCGTGATGATCCCCGGGGCATCGGCAATCAGCGAGGTGTAGCCCAATTGTTCGCGGGCATTGGCCAACTGCGCCTGGGCGGCGGCCAGGGCACTTTGGCTGCTGCGCAGCGCGGCCTGGGCGGCGTCATATTCGCTGCGGCTGGTATAGCCTTTGGGCAGGAGTTTTTCCTGGCGCACAAAGGCGGCGGCGGTCTGCTTGACCCGTGCCTGTTCGGCCACGACCTGGGCCTGGGCCGAATCGACGTTGGTTTGCAGGTCCTTGGGGTCGAGCTTGGCCAGGACTTGCCTGGCTGTGACGCGGTCGCCCACGTCGACCATGCGCTGGATGATCTTGCCGCCCACGCGAAAGGACAGATCGGTTTGCACCCGCGCCTGGATATCACCGGTCAGCGTCACCGCCGCGGCGAAATCCGCCGACTGCACGGTTTGCACGAACACCCGTGAATGCTGCTTGGGCTCGGCTTTGTCCTGGCCACAGCCGCTGAGCAGCGCCAGGAGGCCAAGGCTGAAAATAAATGTCGAGGTGCGACCGCCCATGCAGGCTCCTTTTGCGTGATGCCGACGTTCAAGTGTGTATGCGACTGTGAGCTTAGATCAGGGTTCCTTATCTGCATGGAGGATCCCATACTCCAATGGTTCCCATGCTGACTAAATACACATGCTTAAAACCCTCGCGGTGGCCAATTACCGCTCGATCAACAAATTGGTGGTGCCCCTGGACCGGCTGAACCTGGTGACAGGGCCCAATGGCAGCGGCAAGTCCAACCTGTATCGCGCCCTGCGCCTGCTGGCCGAAACTGCCCAGGGTGGGGTGATCAATGCGCTGGCCCGCGAAGGCGGGCTGGATTCCACATTCTGGGCCGGGCCGGAAAACATCAGCCGGCGCATGCGCAATGGCGAAGTACCGGTGGAGGCCGTGGTCGCCCAAGGCGTCAAACGCTTGCGCCTGGGCTTTGCCGGGGAGGACTTCAGCTACGCCATCTCCCTGGGCATGCCCATCCCGGTTCCCGGCAGCGAGTTCAAACTGGACCCGGAGATTAAAAAGGAATGTATCTGGGCCGGCCCTCTCTATCGCCCGGCCAGCCTGCTGGTTCAGCGCTCGGGACCGATGGTACGCGCCCGTGATGGCCGCGCCTGGGACGTGCTGGCCCAACACACGCCCAACTATCACAGCCTGTTCGATCAGGTCGGCAGCCTGCGCGGTTCGCCGGAAGTGTTGCTGCTGCGCGAAAGCATCCGTGGCTGGCGCTTTTATGATCACTTTCGCAGCGATGTGGATGCGCCGGTACGCCAGCCGCAATTAGGCACGCGCACGCCGGTGCTGCATCACGACGGTCGGGATTTGGCGGCCGCGTTACAGACGATTCGCGAAGTGGGCGATGTCGAGGCGTTGCAGCACGCGGTCAGTGATGCCTTCCCCGGCGCACGGTTGCATATCGAACCGTTGCAGGGCGGACGCTTTGCCATTGAGTTCTATCAGGAAGGCTTACTGCGCCCGTTGTCGGCGGCGGAGCTGTCGGACGGCACCCTGCGTTACCTGCTGCTGATCGCAGCACTGCTGACCCCACGCCCGCCGACCATGATGGTGCTGAACGAGCCGGAGACCAGCCTGCATCCCGACCTGTTGCCGGCACTGGCGCGCTTGATTATCCAGGCGTCGAAGCAGTGCCAGGTGTGGGTGGTGAGCCATGCCAGCCGCTTGATTGCAGCGTTGCAGCAGGATGAGGGGTGTAACTCGATTGTGTTGGAGAAGGTGATGGGGGAAACGCGAATTGTAGGGCAGGGCATTTTGGATGCGCCGGCGTGGCATTGGCCGGAGTAGGAGCGAGCTTGCTCGCGAAAAACGTCAACGATAACGCAGCGCTATCTGCTAGCCCGCGTTGCCTGTGCGTTCTTCGCGAGCAAGCTCGCTCCTACAAGGACGGGGTGATCAATCAGCCCTGCCACTTACCGCCTTCGACAATCACACTCTCAGGCTTGGTGTCATCGCTCAGTTCTTTTCGCACATATTGGTCATAAAGCTTGAGCAGAAACTTCTCCTCCCCCAACTTCGCCAGCTCGGCATTCACCCAGTCGCGCAACTCGATATTGCCCTTCTTCACCGCCGGGGCAATCGGCGCTTCATCACCCAGCTTCTCTTCCAGCACGCGGAAACCCGGGTTCTGCTTGGCCCAGCTGAACAGCACCAGGTTGTCCTGGGCATAGGCATCACCACGGCCGGCCGACAGAGCTTGCAGCGACTCGGAGTTCTTCTCGAACTTGAGCAGCTTCCAGTCCGGATGGTTCTTGGTCAGCCAGATATCCGCCGTGGTGCCGGTGGTGACGATGGTCGTGCGGGTTGCCAGGTCATCCAGGCTTTTGACGGCGCTGTCATTCGGCACCAGAGCCTGCACCGCGACTTTCAGGTTGGGGTTGGTGAAGTCCACCGCGTCCTTGCGTTCAGGCGTCACGGTCATGTTGGCGAGGATCAGGTCGACTTTGTCGCTTTGCAGGAAGGGAATGCGGCTGGCCGGTTCCACGGCGACAAATTCCACCTTGTTTTCGTCGCCCAACAGGTCCTTGGCGAATTGACGGCCGATGTCGGTATCGAAGCCGACATAACGACCCGCTTCGTCCACAAAACCGAATGGCGGCTTGTCGGTAAACACGCCGACAATCAGCTTGTCCCGCGCTTTGATTTTGTCGATGTAGCTCACAGCCGCGGGTTTTACCGGCTCTTCGGCCTTTTTATCGCAGCCGGCCAGCAAGGCGACGGCAAACAGTGGCAGCAGTAACTTTTTCATATCAGCTCCAGTTCCTTGATCTTTTTGGGCAGTGTTGAAACAAAGGAGAACTTCTCCAGGAACTGCTGCGCGCGCGCGGTCTGCGGGTTCGTAAAGAATGCCTCGGGGGTGTTGTGTTCGAGGATGCGACCGGCCTCCATGAACACCACGCGGTCGGCGACGGCGCGGGCGAAGGCCATTTCGTGGGTAACGATCAGCAGGGTCATGCCATCGCGGGCCAGGTCCTGGATCACTTCCAGCACTTCCTTGACCATCTCCGGGTCGAGGGCCGCGGTGACTTCGTCAAACAGCATGACCTGGGGGTTCATGCACAACGAGCGGACGATGGCGATGCGTTGCTGCTGGCCGCCGGAAAGCTGGCGTGGGAAGGCGTCGCGCTTGTCGGCAAGGCCCACGCGCTCCAGCAATTTTTCCGCCTGCTCACGGGCCTCCCGGGGGTCGCGCTTTTGCACTTTGAGCGGGCCGAGCAGGATGTTGTCGAGCACGCTCATGTGCGGGAACAGGTGGTAGCTCTGGAACACCATGCCGATGTCCTGGCGTACCTGGCGCCAGTCGGTGGTTTTATCCAGCAGCTCCTTGCCGGCAAAGCGCAGACTGCCGCTGTGTGCCACTTCCAACCCGTTCAAACAACGCAGCAAGGTGCTTTTGCCACAGCCGCTGGGGCCGAGGATCACCACCACTTCGCCGCGTTGCACGCTCAGGTCGATACCCTTGAGCACCTGCGCCTCGCCGAAGAATTTGTTGAAACCCTGGAACTCGATCAATGCGCTCATGCTTGGGCCCAGCGCCGTTCCAGCACCTTGGAGGCGGCTGACAACGGGTAGCAGATAAAGAAGAAAAACAGGAACAGCGCACCGTAGATCAATACCGACTCATAGGTGCGCTCGATGATTTGCTGGCCGACCTTGATCACATCCACCACGCCGATCAGCACCGCCAGGGAGCTGGTCTTGATGATGCGCGTGTACACATTGATGGTCGGCGGCGTCATGCGCTTGAGGGCCTGGGGCAGCAGCACATAGCCGTACAACTGTGGGCCGGACAGGCCAATCGACAAGCCCGCTTCGCGCTGGCCACGGGGCAGCGAATGCAACGCGCCACGCACCACTTCGCCCACCTCGCTGGCGCCCCACAACGACAGCACCAGCACCGCGCACCAGAAACTGGGGATGCTCAGGCCGAAGAAGATCGGCACGCCAAAAAACAGCAGGTACAACCACACCAGTACCGGAATGGCGCGGAACAGTTCCAGGTAGACCCGCAGCACGCCGTTGATCGCTTTGTTATTCAAAGTGCGCAGCACGCCGTAGAGCACGCCGCCAACCGTACTGAAGGCGATGCTCAAAAACGAAATCGACAGGGTTTGCGCAGCGCCCTTGCCCAGTTGCGGCAACGACACCCAGAGCAACTCAAGACCCGAACTGGCCATGTTGGAGCCTCCTTTCCAGGCGGCTGAGCAACAGCGACAACGGCAAGAACAACAGCACGCAAATCAGCGTCAGCACAGCGAGCATTTCGTAGGTTTTGTAGTAGAGGGCGATGTAGCTCTTGGTGGTGTAGAGAATTTCCGGCACCGCCACGGCGGAAACCACCGTGGTTTCCTTGAGCAGAAAGATGAAATTGGCGAACAGCGCCGGCAGGCTGAGGATGCCGGCCTGGGGCAGGATCACATGGCGCAACAGCTGCCAATCGGACAGGCCAATGGACTTGCCCGACTCGATTTGCGCCAGCGGCACCGCTTCCACACCAGCGCGCAGCACCTCGGTGAGATAGGCGCCGCCCAGAAAGGTCATGGTGATGATCGCCGCCCAGAACCCGGAAATATTGAAACCCAGGGCCGGCAGCGCGAAGTAGACGAAGAACAGTTGGATCAACAGCGGCGTGTTACGCGCCAGCTCCACATAGAGCGCCACCAGGCGCGACAGGTAAGGCGTGCGAAACACCAGCAGCGCAGCGTTGATCAGCGCCACCAGCAAGGACGTGGCAATGGCGATCAGGCCGACTTGCAGCGTCACACCCACAGCCTTGAGAAACGCCGGCAGCGTGCTGAGGATAAAAGCGAAATCGAAGGTCATGTGCAGTCCATATCGCCGCATGGGTAATGCCGCGAGCGCAGTCCGTGCTGACGTGGATAACGTCAGCTAGCGCGAACTTTAAAGGTATAAAAATCAAAGTTTAAATACCTAGATAGCATATTCATATCACCAAAAAACTTACCTCTGTGGGAGGTGGCTTGCCTGTCGATCATTCCCACGCTCTGCGTGGGAATGCAGCCCAGGACGCTCTGCGTCCGCTCTAAAGTCGTGACGCAGAGCGTCACAGGAGACGTTCCCACGCGGAGCGTGGGAACGAGCAATCGCACAGTTTTGACTGTATTTCAGATAAAAAAACGCCGACGCTGTAGTAGCCGTCGGCGTTGAAACCTTGAAGGGGGTTTTGGCTTACATCAGAACGCTGGCACCACCGCGCCGTTGTACTTCTTCTCGATGAAAGCTTTGACTTCCGGGCTGGTCAGGGCCTTGGCCAACTTCTGGATAGCATCGCTGTCCTTGTTGTCCGGGCGGGCCACCAGGAAGTTTACGTAAGGTGATTTGGCGTCTTCGATGATCAACGCGTCCTTGGCCGGGTTCAGGCCAGCTTCCAGGGCGTAGTTGGTGTTGATCAGGTCGAGGTCAACCTGGTCCAGCACCCGTGGCAGCAGGGCCGATTCCAGCTCTTTGAACTTCAGGTTCTTCGGGTTGCTGGCGATGTCTTTCGGCGTGGCCAGGGCGTTGGTCGGGTCTTTGAGGGTGATCACACCGGCCTTTTGCAGCAGCAACAGGGCGCGGCCGCTGTTGGAGCCTTCGTTCGGAATCGCCACGGTGGCGCCATCTTTCAGATCTTCGATTTTCTTGATCTTTTTCGAGTAGCCGCCGAAGGGTTCAACGTGCACGCCCACCACGGTAATCAGATTGGTACCTTTACCCTTGTTGAAGTTTTCCAGGTACGGCAGGGTCTGGAAATAGTTGGCATCCAGGCGTTTCTCAGCGACTTGCACGTTTGGCTGTACGTAGTCGGTAAAGACTTTGATCTGCAGGTCCACACCTTCCTTGGCCAGGGTCGGCTTGATCAGCTCGAGGATTTCGGCGTGGGGAATCGGCGTAGCAGCCACCCCCAGTTTCTCGCTGGCCTGGGCAAAGCCAGCAGTCAGGGCAGCCGCCAGAGCGGTAAACAACAGAACCTTTTTCATGCAATGTCCTTCTAACGACCGTTTTTATGTGAGGTGCCAGCGAAGTGCTATCGCGGCGTGGAAAGGACAATACCTAGATTTTTTATTCCCGAACAATATCTTTTATTCACGTTGATATTCCATTTTGCTCATACAGAAATTTACGCACCGATTCCTGCTCGGCCGGGCTGGCGCTGGCCAAAATTCGTCGCACTTGCTCCAGCGGCGAACCCGCCGCTGGCAAGTTCAAATGCTCGGGCAAGATTTCATCGCCGCTGCTCACCAGCAAGGCAAAGTGAATGACGTTTTCCAGTTCGCGGGTATTACCCGGCCAAGTGTGGTGTTCCAGCACCTGCTGGGCGGCGTCGCTGATCAGTGGCACCGGCAGGTCCAGGCGCTGGCTGTAGATGCCGAGGAAATATTCGGCCAGGGACAAGATATCCCCCACCCGCTCGCGCAACGCCGGCAGGTCCAACCGGCCCTCACTCAAATAATGGAACAGACGCTCGTGAAACTTGCCCACGGCCACGGCCTGGGCCAGGTCGATACTGGTGGCGGCCACCAGGCGCACATCCACCGGGCTGGGCTGGTGGGCACCAACGCGGGTGACTTCGTGGTTTTCCAAAGCCGCGAGCAATTTCACCTGGATCGGCAGCGGCAAGTCGCCGATCTCATCCAGGTACAAGGTGCCGCCATTGGCCGAGCCGAACCAACCCGCCCGGCTGCTCGCCGCGCCACTGTGACTGCCGGCGGCATAGCCGAACAACTCGGCATCCGCATAGGTGGGGCTGATGGCGCCACAGTTGACCGAGACAAACAGGCCAGTACGGTCACTACCACGGTGGATGTGCCGCGCCAGCAACTCTTTACCGCTGCCGGTTTCTCCTCGAATCAATACGGGTAAGGCGCGCGGCGCAAGGCTTTCCAACTCTTCACGCAGTTGGCGTGAGCGTGGGTCGACGAACACCAGCGCCTTGGCGCGGATGCTCAACGGGCTTTTTTCAGCATCGGGAAAGGTCAGCAGCGGCTGGCCGAAGGTTTCACGCAGACTCATGGCAGGCTCCCGCCCCAATCCACTCAGGGACGGGGCGTTGAAAAAATATTAGGCGCTGCGCCGAGCGTGGTGCTCGAGGCGATGTTGCAGGCGATAGAGGTAAGCAAACCCTTGCTCCCAGCGCCGGTGGCCGGACTTCACATTGATATGCCCGGCGCCCGACAAGATGCCGGCTTCGGCGCCCCACTGACGCGCCAGTTCCAGAGCCCTGGGGGCGCTTACGGCACTGTCGTTGTCGGAGCTGACCACCTGGCTGGGAAATGGCAGCAGGTCAGTTGGAATAGGGGCGAAATTGCGCAGTGCAGGGGCACACGCAGGACGCTCGACATCCGCCGGTGCCACCAGCAATGCGCCGCGTACCTGCCGCAAGAAGTGCACGGGGGCAGTGGCGGCCCAGTGGGCCACGGTGATGCAACCCAGGCTATGAGCGATCAGGATGACCGGCGTGCTGTCGGCAGCGATGGCCTCGGCCAGTGCGGCGACCCAATCCTCGCGACGCGGCGTCAGCCAATCGGCCTGTTCCACCCGTGCGCTGTTGGGCAAGCTGTTTTGCCAATGGGTTTGCCAATGATCTTCTGGCGATCCTTGCCAGCCCGGCACGATCAGATAACGAATCGACTCGCTGTGCATGGGTGTGCCCTCCTGCAGCGTTTAACGTTGCTGGTCAGTATAGGGCGAGGCTCACACACCAATAAGGAATAAAAAAGAATTTATTAATAACCAAAAGGAATTTGCGCCCTTTTCAGAACTTGCTTTTACCAAGCCCTTCATTAAAACCGGCCATTGCGCCCCTGCCACCGCGGCGCAATGACCGAGCCAACCTCAGCGAGAATGATGCATAGAGTGTTCCGAGCCGATAGCAACTCCGAACTTATGGTTCATCGCCATATAATAATCACGCACTTGTGTAAGTTTTTCCGCATACGCTTGCGGAAGTAAAATACGCGCTTCCAACAGTTCCGTCAGTTCCTCAACTTCTGAAAAAAAACCATATTCTTTTTGCGCCAATACATCACCAAACATTCTCGGCCCAGTGATCTCGAAAATTTTCTTTACATACTCGTTATAAATTTGCCGCTCTGCGGCTGTCGAGTTTTCCTTCAGAAAGGGACGATTAGCGTTCAACCATTCTTCGTTTGCCTTGTATCGCTCATACGCCGTCTCCAGAATCTCGTCAAATACAGGGTTGTCTGGGTGGCTGGCAAAATTACTGGTGTTGAACCCATTGAAGTCCGCAGGTTCGTAAGTAACCGGCACGTTCATCAAGATGTCATTGGGCGTGGCTTTCAATGTGACCTCGCCCACATTAAAGGTCAGTGCATCATCCGTATCCAGATAGATGCCACCGTACTTTTTCATTAGCACCGCGCGCATGACGTCCGATGAGGCCGCTAAATTCTGCCCGCGCCCTGAACGGAAAAACTGATACATATCGCCGTATTGACCTGCATTCAGAGCCTGAAAACTTTCATCGGCCTTTAAATCATGTACTTCAAGCCCGCCCACTTTATGATCCAACGCTGAATGTATTTTCTGAAAAGTATCCGTGTCATTGGCATCGACGTGAACAATCGATTTATACCCGGGGCTTTTCCGGGAATTTTCAATAATATTATTGAGCAAATTTTCCGGCATTTCATTGCCGGCCCAAAAATAGTGGATCACTTTCGGCACGTCTGTAGCACCGGACGGCAGTACCGGCATTCTCGGTAGTTTCAGTACTTTGGTTGTCATCGAAGCAGGCGCATTTTTACTGGCCTCAATCGCTTCGGCTTGAGTGCCACCCAGCCACCGTCCTTGACCTTTACGCCAATAAAAGATGTCGTTCACCTGACCATTGGCTTGGAGCCCGCGCCAAAGACCCGCTTCGACGTCATACGTAACTTTGGTACCGTATTGACCGACATAAACCATATAGTCTTTCCCGATCATGCGCCTTACGTCATCCATGGGAACCCTGACCTCCTCAAGGATCACTGGAGGTGAGACGGGCCCCATCGGGTATCCGATATGCCCATTGACACGTTGTGGTGGCCTGAAGAATGGGCGCGCTTGTTCAGTCACTTGGGTGGGTGTGCGGGTTGCAGCATCAACCCCTGCTGCAACGCCACCGCCGGACACCCTCTCTGTCAGCGCTTTCGCCAGTGGTGCCCCCGCGTGAGTGGCCAACGGCGGTACGGCGTTCAACACGCCAAACACAATGCGGTCGGAAGCCGTTGCTTTTCCCTGGACGGCATCATCAATACCGATACCTGTCTGGGCAGCCCCGGCGGCCAGGAAGAAAACATCCAGCCCTATAGCGACTTCGGGCATCACCAGCGCCAGCGGCGTCATGAACATGGCGACCTTGGTAGCCTCTTCCACGACATGCAGCACCTGGTTCTTGGTGTAGTCCCCGTCACTGACAATCGCATTGTCGGCGTCCGAATAGGACCGTGCTTTTTGCCGAACCTTGACCGCTTCGAAAGGATCACCGTGCAACTGCTCAACAGCGATGAAACGATCCGGCACCCAACCGTTGAGGCTCGCAAGGAAAGCATTGCCTGATGCCTGCGCATCGGACCAGTTTCCCATCCCCTGCAGGGTCTGACGTACGCCGTCTGAAAACGTTCTGTCAGCTTGATCCTTGAGGGAAAAGTGCGTCAACAAGGACGCGCGCTTTACGGGGTCCGAGGCTTGCCCGGCCAGCCACGTTGTCATTTGCTGAGGATTATCGAAGCGATGTATTGGCGAGGAGTTGCCAGGGATGTAAAGCAACGTCAACTGGGTTTTCCGATCGGTCACACACATCAAGTCGGTCGACTCAAACCCATTGATGCTCAGCAGGCCGATGTCCAGATCCGGGTCCTTCACGGCAGGCCCTTCAAAATCCTGGACCGTCAGCTTGGACCAATCCTTTTGCGCAACAGGCCCCAACGCTCGCTGGGCGAGTGCCGTCTCGGCAGGGCCAAGGCTCCCTTCCAGGCGCTGCAGATTGATGGCTTTGACAAACGAGATTTTACTCAACGCCGTATAAGATTCGCTGTGCTTGTCCCAAAACCCATCAAGGGTCTTCTTATACAGTTGGGTCCGGTCTGTATCCCAGACTAATGCCTTGAAGTCATCCACCGGTATGGAAACGCGGGTGTCGGCGTTATAGGGGGCATCGCCCGGCGCACTGGGCTCCCGATAAATACCTTGTCGAGTGTTTGCTTCCTGCACCCAACCGTCAATCTGGTTGTAAATATATATCGCTGGCGAAAAGTACTTGCCAATTTTTACAAACCAGCTTTCATCACTCTTAATTGTTACATCTTGCCTGTTTTTCAATGCCGCTTGTGTCAGGGTGATTTTTTCTACCACCTCTTTTTCATCCTCACTGTCATCTTTAAATGTCACCAGATAGGTTTTATCCGGATCAACATCCACACCCCATTGCTGCTTTATCTTTGCAGATAAAAGAGTGGAAATTTCTTTTTCGGGCGTTACAAAGTCGGCGGTTTGCTTGCTGATATAAGATTCTAAACGAGCATTTTTTTTGAATGCCGAGTTGCTCCCGCCTCTTGGCGTAGGGCTTGCTTCAGCACCCTGCAGTAAACTCTGTTTTCTCTTATAGTCAGCCAGCGTGGGCAAAATACAGGCTGATGGATGTCTCAGGCCGGCCATACGATCGTTCGAAGATGCCATTACCGCAGGCTTTTCTTCAGGCTTTTCACCCTTTAAATGGGGATTAACGAACGTATTCACGACTTGGACAGGAACGCGTATAGACATGCAATTACTCCATTAATTAAATCACTCTATGCGCCGACCAGAATAAGCATGCAGCCGAAAATTGCACGCTCGGATACATGTAAATTCTTTTCCTGTGCAACATCTGTAAACATGCAATGCTTAGATAAAAAAAGGGCCGCACCCTGCCAAGGAAAGCGGCCCAAAAACTGTCGAGACTTTTTGAAACTAACGTGCAGTGATCACCGACAACTTGGTGATGCCCGCACGCTCAATCGACGCCATGGCTCGTGCCACTTCGCCGTAGTTCACTCCATCGTCAGCCTGCAGTTGCACCCGCACATCGGGGTCCTTGGCCTTCGCCGCCTGCAGGTTGAACTCCAGCAGATCCGACTGGATTTCGTCCTTGTTGATAAACAATTTGCCGGCGCCGTCAATGCTCACCACCAATGGATCCTTCTGCTCAACCGGTGCCACGGCCTGGGTCTTGGGCAGGTTGATCGGGATCGAGTTGGTCAACAGCGGCGCGGTGACGATAAACACCACCAGCAGCACCAGCATCACGTCCACCAGCGGCGTGACGTTGATCTCGCTCAGCACCTCATCACTGTCTTGCGTGGAGAAGGCCATGTCAGGACGCCTCCTTCACTTTCTGCGGGCTACCGGCGCCGGCCTTGGTCAGCGCCGGGTGCAGCAGCACGCGGAACGCGTTTTTCTGCGCCAGGCTGTAGAAGTCGTGGGCAAAGTCATCCAGGTCTGCCGCCGTCAGCTTCAGGCGGCGCAAAAAGTAGTTGTAGACCAGCACCGCAGGCACCGCGACGGCGATCCCCACGCCGGTCGCCACCAGTGCCGCGCCGATGGGCCCGGCCACGGTTTCCAGGCTGGCGGACCCGGCAGCACTGATCCCTTTCAGCGCTTCCATGATCCCCCACACGGTGCCAAACAGGCCGATAAACGGCGAGGTGCTGCCGATACTGGCGACTACAGCCAGACCGGTTTCCAGGGAGCGGCGCTCACGCACAATTTGCTGGCGCAGAGCGCGTTCGAGGCGGTCCTGGTGATTGATCGCCTGGCTCAAATCCGCAGCGTGGGGGGTATCGCCCACCTGGATCGCGGCATAGCCGGCCTGGGCTACACGGGCGGCGGCACCAGGCTGGGTTTCGGCGAGTTCGGCGGCCGAGTCGAGGCTCGATGCCGCCCAGAACTGTTTGTGAAACTTGCGATCCTGGGCCTTGAGGCGACCGAACTGCACGCCCTTGAGCAAGGCCAGGCCCCAGGTGGCGACCGAAAAGGCCACCAGCAGCCAGATCACCGTGCTTTCGATGGATTCAAGTGGAGATGCCAATGCCATGATGTTTTCCCTCTGCGCCGCTGAATAATTAATAAATCTTGAAATCGATGGGCACGCTCACCCATCCGTTCTGGGCCACATCGCCCTGCTTGGCAGGCACGAAACTCCAGCGCTTCACCGCCGCCAATGCCGCGTCATCCAACTGCTGGCGACCACTACTTTTTTGCACCTGGATCTCACCCGGTTTACCGCTGGCCAGCACCTGCACCCGCAGCAACACCGTGCCTTCCCAACCGCGACGCTGAGCCAGTGACGGGTATTCCGGCGCCGGGTTTTTCAGGTACGCGGCGTTGGCCGAAGCAGGCGTCACCGGCGCTGGCGCCGCAGGTGCGGGCGGTGCAGGTAGCGCTGGCGTCGGTGGTGCAGGTGGTTGCTCGACGGCCTTGGGGGCCGGCTTGGGCTCAGGTTTAGGCACGGGCTTGGGCTTGGGCTTGGGTTTCGCAATGGGTTTGGGCGGCGCCGGCTTGGCCGCCAACTCATCCACCAGCGGCGGCGGGGGCTCGACCACAGGCGGAGGCGGTGGTGGCGGTACAGGCGGTGGCGGCTCAACCACCGGCGGCGCCGGCTGGGAAAATTCGATGGTCATCGGTGGAATTTCCGGCGGCACAATCGGCAGCACCGGCGTGGGTTTCTGGCTCACCCAATAGATCACTGCACCGTGCAGCGCCAACACCAGCAACCCGAGCAAAACCCCTTCGCGGCGGCTGGAAAAACGCTTCGGGGTTTTCTGCAGGCGCAATTGACCCAACGGCGCGCGATGCGGCCGGCCAAGGTCGACCAACTCACCACTCGGTGCCTGACGCCACTGCGCCTCAGGTGCACTGGCGGCGGTCTGGACATTGCCCATTGATTCACTCCCTGCGGTTTTGAAAAACCGACGGGCCAGCGTGAAGGCCCGTCGAGGGCTGAATCATCGGTGCCAGACACTTATCTCTTAAAGTAATCTTTAAAGTTATAGATAGAACAAAAACGCATAAACAAAACAGCCGATCACACCAAAGCCACGGGGTCCGTGGCCTGGCTTCAAGCCGTTGTTTTTCAATGCCTTAAAGGCATACAAAATATTCGGCAAAGGTATGAGCTCAGTGCGGGTTTCCACTGCACAAGGCCAGCAATTCACCCAGCAAACTCTGGCCCGCTGCGCCCAAACCACTGCGGCCATACAGGGCCAACCGCACGCCATGAACAGGTGGCAAGCCACTCTCTGGGCCGAGTATGCGATGGCCCGGTTGCAACACCCGTTCTGGCAATAAACTGATGCCCAAGCCTGCCGCCACCGCCGAGCACACACTGGCCAGGCTGGCGCTGGAATAGCCGATGCGCCAACGCCAGCCGGCCCGTTCCAGATGGTGCAGCATGTCGTTGCGATACAGGCCACCTACGGGGAAAGCCACCAGCGGCAGCGGGTCGCGGCCCAGGGCCGGGGTGCTCAGGCTGTCGACCCAATACAAGGGCTCGGGCCACGACGCCACGCAGTCGTCGCTGTCGCCCATCTGCTTGACCAGCAACACATCGAACTCACCGCCCCGGTACTGGCGCTGCAATTCGGGGCCCAGACCGCTGGTGACTTCCAGCCGCACCCGTGGGTACGCCACCACAAACGCCGAAAGCAGCGGCATCAGGCGCTCGGCGGCGAAATCCTCCGGCACGCCGAGGCGCAACACACCGTCGCTTTGCTGGTTGATCAGCACGTCGGCGGCTTCTTCGTGCAACGCGAGAATACGGCGCGCATACGCGAGCAGACGCTCACCCTCGGCGGTGGCTACTACCCGGCGCTGATCGCGGTCCAATAACTGACAGGCCACTGCGTCTTCCAGGCGGCGGATCTGCTGGCTGACGGTGGATTGAGTCAAATGCAGGCGCTCGGCCGCCCGGGTGAAATTGCCGCAGTCCACCACGGCGACAAAGCTGCGCAACAACACGGGATCGAACAACGTCATCACCATTGCGTTTGCCACTGATTGGCATGTTTATATTTAATTTCAGCATACCTTGCTGGCTGACCATACTTCACCTTTCATCGCACCCCGGGGCCTTGTATGACCAACGATCAACCACACCTGCAACGCGCTATCGCTTTGGCCCATGCCAACGTCGCCCAAGGTGGCCGCCCCTTCGGCGCGGTGCTGACGCGCAACGATGAGGTGTTGGTGGAAGCCGTGAATGAGATCCACCTGACCCAGGACCCCACCGCCCACGCCGAGCTGCTGGCAATTCGCGCAGCGAGCCGGCAGCTGGGTGCACGCCTGGAAGGGTGCGTGATCTACGCCAGCGGCCAGCCTTGCCCGATGTGCCTGAGCGCCATGTACCTGTGCGGTGTAGAACGCGTAGTGTTTGCCGCCAGCAACGAAATGGCCGAGCCTTACGGCCTGTCGACCGCAGCCATCAGCCAACAGGTTGGCTTGCCCATCGACGCGCAACGCCTGCCCATTCAGCACCTGCCCGATGCCGCAATGACTGCGCTGTATCACCAGTGGAAAACTCTGCATGACCCTGAATAAATCCCTCGCCGGCTGGGGCCTGCTGGTGGTGCTCGGCCTGAACCTGCGCCCCATCCTCAGTTCCATCAGCCCACTGCTCGGCGAGATTCGCCAGGCCACCGGCCTGAGCTTTCAGAGCAGTGCCCTGCTCACCAGCCTGCCGGTGATCTGCATGGGGTTGGTGGCACTGGTCGGCGTGCGCGTGGAGGCGCGCTTGGGCGAGCGTCGCGGCATCGCCCTGGGCTTGTTGATGATTCTGCTGGCGTGCCTGGCGCGCTGGTTGATAGGCGAAGCCTCGGCACTGCTGGTTACCGCACTGCTAGGCGGTGCGGGTGTTGCGCTGATCCAGGCGCTGGTGCCGGCGATGATCAAGCGTGAATTCCATCACCGTGTGCCCGTAGCGATGGGGGTGTACTCGGCGTCGCTGATGGCCGGCGGTGGGCTGGCGGCGCTGCTCAGCCCGGTGATAGCCACGCATTTCCAGCAATGGCAGGCAGGCCTTGGTGTGTGGTTATTGCCGGCGCTGGGGGCATTGCTGCTGTGGGCCTGGCTACCGCTGGGCGCCGCGCGCAATCCACTGCAGGCGCCTGCGTTCAAAGGGTTGCGCAACCGCCGCGCCTGGCTGCTGGCGCTGTATTTCGGCCTGGTCAATTGCGGCTACATGAGCATGGTCGCGTGGCTGCCGGCCTACTATCAGCAACTGGGCTGGGGCGTGCTGCCCAGCGGGTCGTTGCTGGCATTCATGACGATTTTTCAGGTGGCGGCCGCCCTGCTGATGCCGGTGCTGGCGCAACGCGGTATCGACCGCCGCCCATTGCTCAGCATCAGCCTGCTGGCCCAAACCATCGGCTACCTCGGCCTGATCATTGCGCCGCAGGAATATCCCCACCTGTGGGTGGCCTTGTGCGGCTTCGGGTTAGGGGCGTGCTTTGCCCTGAGCCTGCTGCTGACCCTCGACCACCATCGCGACCCACGCCAAGCGGGGCAACTGGCGGCGTTCGTGCAAGGCGTAGGCTTTTTGATCAATGCGATTTCGCCGTGGCTGACCGGCTGGCTGCGCGAGCTTACCGGCAATTTCGTCAGCGCCTGGGTGGTGCTGACGGTGACCGTGGTGGCGATGCTGCTGGTGACGCGGGTGTTCAGCCCGGCCACCTATCGCACCGACCTAGAAGTCGTAGCGCCCAGTCACGCCTAGGGTGCGCGGCGTGCCCAGCAGGCCCTCGTAACCGCCGTTACCACCGGTCCACAGGGTGGTGTAGTAGGTTTTGTCGAAAGCGTTTTTCAGCCACAGCGACACATCCCACTGCCCCTGGTCATAGTCGCCGCGCAAACCGGTAGACAGGTTGACCACCGCATACGCCGGGATCTGCCCGTAGTCGGAATCCTCCACCGTGCCCACCGCCTTGGAACGAAACGCGTAGCTGGCGGTGACGTAGGGTTCGAAGCCGTTCGCCAGGTTCCACTTGTACTCGCCGTTGGCGTTGGCGATCCACTTGGACGCGCCCACCACCTGGTGGCCGCTCAAGTCGCAGGACGCCGGCGCACCGGGACGCAGGCTGGTTTCCGGCGGGCATGGCGCATCCTTGTAAGACAGGTACGTCACGTCATTGAAGGAGCCGTTGATGTTCAGGGTCAGGCCCTTGATCGGCACCAGGGTGCTTTCCACTTCCACGCCCCGCGAGCGCACCGAGCCGGCGTTGGTCAGGTACTGCACGCGGTTGTCCTGGTCGTAGGCGTTGGTCTGGTAGCCGTTGACCTGGGTCCAGAACAGGTTGGCATTGAGTTGCAGGCGGCGGTCCCACAGCGTGCTCTTGAAGCCCAGCTCGGCGTTGTTGGCGCGCTCGGTGCCGATCAACAACGAGTCGGCTCCGGCTGTCGGCGCAGACCCCACCGCCAGGTTCACACCGCCGGACTTCTCGCCATGGGACAGTGTCGCGTAGCCCAGCAGGTTTTCATTGAAGTGATAACTGAGATTGAGCAGCCCCGACGGCGTGGCGCTGTATTGTGACAGGTCGCCCGAGTCATAGGCCCCGGTACGCCCACGCCGCGCCATGGCGGCGGCCCCGCTGACCGCCGCGCCACCGTTGGGCGCATTGCGCGTGACCCAGGCGCTTTTTTCTTCGTAGGTGCCGCGCACACCGGCGGTGAAATCCAGGCGCTCGGTCAGGTGCCAGGTGCCTTGGGCGAACAGCGCGAAACTGTCGGTGCGGATATGCCCGTTGCCCACACTGCTCACATTGCTCAACGCACCGGCGGGCGTGCCGTTCCAGATATCGGCCTTGGGCCCGTAGTAGGCAAAGGATTTGTTATCCAGGTCGGAGCCGAAGTAGTAGGCGCCGAGCACGTAATCGAAGAAACCACCGCTGGGCGACGCCAAGCGGAATTCCTGGGACCACTGCTTATCTTCCACCGAAACCCCGGCGTTATACGACGCCGGTACGTTGAGGCCATCATCGTTGCGCGGGGTGAAATTCCACCAGCGGTAAGCACTCACCGAGGTCAGGGTGAAGTCGCTGGGCAGCGTCCAATTGGCTTCCAGCGAGGTACCGCCCTGGAACACCGTGACGTGCTGGTCGTTGTCCAGGTTGACCTTGCGATGGGTGCCGTCCACCAGGGTGGCGCCTGCCGCGTTGGCCCGGGATTGATACAGGTTGGTGCCATTGATGGTCGGCCCGGTGCTGTACAGCACGCGGGTGCCGGCGCTGGAGTCTTCTTCGTTGTAGTCGCCGATCCAGCGCAGGTTGAACGCTTCGTTGGGCTTGTACAGCAGTTGCCCGCGAAAGCCCTGGCGTGAACCGCCGTTCAGATCATGGCCATCGTGTTCATTCTTGATGTCGCCGTCGCTGCGGGTGCGATAGGCCGAGAAACGCCCTGCCAGGTCATCGGTCAGGGGGCCGGAAATCGTGCCCTTGGTCTGGAAATAACCGTCCTCGCCCAAGGAGGTTTCGATGCTGCGCTCCGGGGTAAAGCTCGGTGCGCGGGTGCTGATGTTGATGACCCCGGCAGTGGTGTTCTTGCCGAACAACGTGCCCTGGGGGCCGCGCAAAACTTCAAGCTGCTCAATGTCCATCAGGTCGAACACCGCCATGCCCGGGCGCCCGAGGTAGACGTTGTCGATATACAGCCCCACGCTGCCTTCCAGGCCATCGCTGGCCGGGTTGTTGCCCAGGCCGCGGATCGACACGCTGGACTGGCGCGCATGCATATAGGCGACGTTGACGCTGGGCACCAGTTGCTGCAAATCCTGGATGCGGTACACCCGCTGGGTTTCCAGGGCCTGGCCACCGACCACGCTCATGGGCGTCGGCACGGCCTGGGCACTTTCGGTACGCCGCCGGGCAGTGACCGTGACAGTTTCCAGTTGGCCACTGGCGCTTTCGCCCTTGCCGGCAGGCGCGGGTGTTTCAGCGGCCTGGGCCGGCGACCAACTGCTGCTACCGGCCACTAGAACAGCCAGGGGCAAGGACTTGAACAAACTCATAAGCGGCTCCAAAACCCCGGAATACTCGTCGCCTTATATTCCTAAAGGTTATTTATTTATGTTTTTACGAACATTTACTGCATAAGAGATAGCCTTTATAAGGAGTCGACGTAATGCATAGCCAATGCATTTCCCGGATATTTTTGATGTGAAAAATGCATATCGACTTGCGCCAGCTTCGCCACTTCATCGCCCTCGCCGAACAGCGCAGTTTCGTCGCGGCAGCCGCAGCGGTGAACCTGTCGCAGTCGGCGTTCAGCCGTAGCATCCAGGCCCTGGAACACAGCGCCGGCTGCCAACTGGTGGACCGTGGCCGCAAAGACCTGGCCCCCACCAAGCAAGGCCAGGTGCTGCTCGAACATGCACGCCGCCTGGTCAGTGGCGCACAACAACTGGCCAACGAAATCAGCCAGTTCAATGGCCTGGAAGCCGGTGAACTGCGTTTCGGTTGCGGCCCCGCGCCGGCCGGTGGGTTAGTCCCGCGTGCCATTGGCCGTTTTATCGGGCGCTACCCCAAGGCCCGCGTGCAGTTCCAGGTGGATGACTGGCAAAGCCTGGGCAAGCGCCTGCTCAGCGAAGAGTTCGAATTCTTCGTCGCCGACACCCGCCACTTCGAAGCCAACCCCGACTACCACACCCACCGCCTGCGCCCGCGCCGTTGGCACTTCTGCTGCCGCGCCGGGCACCCCCTGGCCGCGCGTAACAGCGTCAGCGCCGCCGAACTGATGAGCTACCCACTGGCAGTGACCATCCGCCCGCCGAACCTGCGCAAAGTCATCGTCGACCTCAGCGGCCGGCCGGATTACCAGCCCAATGTGGAATGCGAAAACGGCTATAGCTTGATGGGCGTGGTGCTGCGCTCGGACGCCATCGGCATCGTCAGCGCCAACAGCGACGTGCTGCACATGGCCCGCGGCGAACTGGTGTGTTTGCAGATTGAGGGATTGGACGAAAACCTGGAGGAGCGCTACACCCGCTACGGGATCGTCAGCCGTGCAGGGTATCGGTTGTCGCCGCTGGCGCAGGCGATGATTGAGCAAATCAAGGAGATTGATGAGAGAGACGAGGATGCTTATGCGTTGGAAAATATTGCGGTCTGACCAAGCGGTGAACAGCGGCCCGCAACGTCAGTGAAGTCATCATTAGATAACAAAGATCACCTACAAGAGGGTCTATAACCTTTTGACCCGCACGAGGAAGCGCATTTGATGGACTGTATCTTTTGCAGCATTGCCCGCGGTACTGCACCCTCCCACCTCCTGTGGGAAGACCAGACCCACATGGCCTTTCTCTCCATATTTCCCAATACGCCGGGGTTCAGTGTGGTTATCCCCAAAACCCATCACGGCAGCTATGCGTTTGCCGAACCGGACACCGTGCTATGTGACTTGGTCATCGCAGCCAAGAAGACGGCGAAGCTTTTGGACAAAGCGCTAAAAGGTGTGGCTAGAACGGGCATGATTCTGGAGGGTTATGGCGTCGATCATCTGCACGCCAAATTATTCCCGATGCACGGGACCGGGGAAGATAGCGCCTTCAAAAAAATCAGTTCGTCCCAGGACAAATATTTTGAGCGTTATGAAGGCTATGTCTCCTCCCATGACGCTGCCAGGGCAGATGATAAAGCGCTGGCAGGATTGGCCGCTCACATCAGGTCCTTCGCCGGGTAAGCCTGCTCCCACCATTTGATCGCGGGGTGGCAGGTAGATATGTATCTGCTGTCAGGCCGTCATCGCAGGCAAGCCAGCTCCCACAGGGAAATGCATTTCAACTGTGGGAGCTGGCTTGCCTGCGATGACGCCAGCAGCCACACCCATGCACTCAATGCATAGAACCCAGTCCCCAAATGCACTTGCCAGAGCGCCCCTCGAACGGCGAAAAAACCCACCTGTCCTCCGTTCGGTAAATTCCTATGTCTGACCCCAAACCCCTGCGCAACGTGCTCTACATCATGTGCGACCAACTGCGCCGCGACTACCTGTCCTGCTACGGCCATGCCCATCTGCACACGCCGAATATCGACCGCCTGGCCGCCGCTGGCGTGCGTTTCAGTCGGGCCTATACACAAGGCACCATCTGCGGCCCGTCGCGCATGTCGGCCTACACCGGGCGCTATGTCAGCAGCCATCAGGTGGCGTGGAATGCAGTGCCGCTGCCGCTCGAAGAGCTGACGATCGGCGACTACCTGCGCCCCCACGGCATCCGCACCGCCCTGGTGGGCAAGACCCACGCCACGCCGAATATTGAGGCCTTGCAGCGCCTGCAGATAGACCCCGACAGTGCCCAGGCCGAGCCACTCAATGAGGTCGGCTTCGACGCGTATCTGCGTCACGACGGCATCTACCCCGACAGCCCGCTGTTCGAGGATAAGCGCGAGTCCGCGCCCTACACCCAATACTTGCGTGATCACGGCTACCACGGCAGCAACCCTTGGCACGAATGGGCCAACGCCGCCGAAGGTGAGAACGGCGAAGTGCTCAGCGGCTGGCATATGCGCAACGCCGGCAAACCCGCACGGGTGGCCGAAGAACATTCGGAGACCGTCTACACCACCGACCGCGCCATCGACTTTATCGACGAACAAGGTGAACAGCCCTGGTGCCTGCACCTGTCGTATATCAAGCCGCACTGGCCCTACATCGCGCCGGCGCCGTATCACGCGCTGTACGGAACCGAGCATGTGCAAGCGCCGATTCAACCTGACCACACCAGCGATCACCCGGTGTACCAGGCATTTCGCCAACACCAGGAGAGCCAGAATTTCTCCCGTGACGAGGTGCGCCTCACGGTGATTCCGACCTACATGGGCCTGATCAAACAGATTGACGATCAACTCGGGCGGCTGTTCGACTTTCTGCAAAGCGCTGGCCGCTGGGACGACACGCTGATCGTGTTTACCAGCGACCACGGCGACTTCCTGGGCGATCATTTCCTCGGTGAAAAAGAATTCTTGCTGGAGCCTGCGGTGGGTGTACCGCTGATCGTGCGCGACCCACGTGCCAGCGCCGATGTCAGCCGCGGCACCGTGGATGAGCGTCTGGTGGAAACCATCGACGCCTTGCCCACCTTCCTCGACGCCTTGGGCTTGCCCGCCGCCGACCATCGCCTGGAAGGTCGCTCACTGATTCCATTGCTGCACGGCGCGCAACCCGCCTGGCGCCGCTACGCCATTGCCGAATACGACTACGCCTTCCAGGCCCCGGCTCGCGAGCGTCTGGAGCAACCCATCGACCGTTGCCGCATGACCATGGTGCGCAGCGAGCGCTGGAAGTACCTGGCGTACGACGGCTTTCGCCCGCAACTGTTCGACCTGGAAAACGACCCGCAAGAACTGTACGACCTGGGCAGCGATCCTGCCTATGCCGAGGTGCGCGAGACGCACCTGGGTTATCTGTTCGACTGGTTACGCGGGTTGAAACGGCGCACCACCATCAGCCACACGGAGGTTGAGGTGCGCGGGCAATGGTTTCGTTATGGTGAGCCAGAGGCAGAGAAAGTGGTGAAGATCGGAGTCTGGTAAACACCACAAATCCAAATGTGGAGCGGGCTTGCTCGCGAATGCGCAGCGTCAGTCGACGTATTCATCAACTGACCCACTGCATTCGCGAGCAAGCCCGCTCCCATATTTTTATCCTCACCCGGCTTAAAGACCTTTAGTGGTTTTGCTTGATTGCCCCTGCACCCCCACCGGCACATCGCCCTTGAGCGTAACCCGGCGCACGATGCGCTCCTGGGTGCCGTAGTCGTCCACCGCGTAATGCTGGGTGGCGCGGTTATCCCAGATCGCCACGTCACCGGTGTTCCAGCGCCAGCGCACGGTGTTTTCCAGGCGGGTGACATGGCCTTGCAGCAGGTTGAACAACTGCGCCGACTCTGCCTTGGAGTAGCCTTTCAGGCGTTTGACGAAGTGCCCCAACAGCAGGGTTTTCTCACCGCTGACCGGATGCACGCGCACCACCGGGTGTTCGGTTTCATACACCGTGGAAGTGAATACTTTGCGGTATTCCTCCAGCTTCTCCACCGCCACATCCGGCTTGCGTGCGGCGTAGTCGTATTCGTTGCTGTGCACCGCCCACAGGTGATCAGCCAGTGCGCGCAGTTCCACACTGAGGTCGTTGTAGGCAGCGGCTGTGTTGGCCCATACGGTGTCGCCGCCGGACACAGGCGCCAGCACCGAACGCAGGATCGAGGCCTTAGGGTAGGCATCGACGAACGTCACGTCGGTGTGCCAGGAATTGGCGCGCTGGCCACGGGTGCCATCCAACTCCATCAGGAACCGCGTGCCGTCTCGTACCGGTACGGTGGGGTGGGCGATCGGCTCGCCGAGCAGGTGAGCAAAGGCTTCCTGGCTCTGGTCATCGAGATGGGTCTGTTCGCGGAAGAAGATCACCTTGTACTGCACCAGCGCCTGCTGGATGGCCTCGACGGTGGCGACATCCAGCTCACCGGACAATTTGATGCCACGGATTTCGGCGCCGATCCGCCCGGCTACCGGGTGAATATCAAGTGGTTGGGCGATGGGTTGAACGGCTAATGCGGCGTTGCTCATTGTGATGACCCTCATGTGCCTGCGAAACGGTGGGGGGACGCTTCCAGCAACGCTCTATCCATATGCAATTTAGGTCTAGCAAATGAATGAATGCTTCGTTGACGGAATAAGAGCTTGCATTTAAAACCTCAGCTTGCTCGGTCGCAAATGCCTTCGACCTATTTTTAAAATGCCGGGAAAGCATATGGATCTTCGCCAACTGCGCTACTTCATCGCCCTCAACGAACACCGCAGTTTCGTGCGTGCCGCGGACGCCATGGGCATCACCCAACCAGCGTTCAGCCGCAGTATCCAGGGGCTGGAACAGGAGTTTGGTTGCGTGCTGGTAGACCGTGGCCACAAGGACTTGCGCCCCACGCCGGAAGGCCAGGTGGTGTTGCAGCACGCCCTGAGCCTGGTGCATGGCGCAGCGCTGCTGAGCAGTGAAGTGACGCGCATGACCAAGCTCGACGCCGGCGACCTGCGCTTCGGCTGCGGCCCGGCGCCAGCCGTGAAACTGGTGCCGGATGCGGTGGCGCGGTTTATCAACGCCCACCCGAAAATCCGCACCACGTTTCAGGTGGATAACTGGGAAACCCTCAGCCGCCGCCTGAGCCGTGAAGAGATTGAATTCTTTATCGCCGACATCCGCCAGTTCGAAGCCGACCCGAATTTCCAGACCCGCGCACTCACCCCCAAACGCGGGGTGTTTTTCTGCCGCCCTGGGCATCCTTTGCTGGCCAAGGACAGCCTGTCCACCAACGATATGTTCGACTACCCGCTGGCGGCGCCGCTGATCTCCCAAGGCATTCGCAAACTGCTGGCGAACCTGAGTGGGCGTATGGATTTTTCACCGAGCATCCAGACCGAGCACTTCCCGGCACTGGTGAGCATCGTGCTGCAAACCAATGCCATCGGCGTCGGCACTGAAGAAGCCTTTGCCGAGGACATTGCCAGGGGGGCGCTGGTGCTGCTGCACTGGCGCAACTTGCCGCAGCACATGGATACCCTGAGCGCACGCTGCGGGGTCGTCAGCCGCACGGGGTCGCGGTTGTCGCCGGCGGCGAAGGCGATGATCGAGATGTTGGTGGAAGTGGATAGCCAGCAGGTCAGTGTGGCGGTTTGAAGGGCCTCATCGCAGGCAAGCCAGCTCCCACATTGAGCGGTGAACACGTTCAAGTGTGGGAGCTGGCTTGCCTGCGATAGCGATAGCCCAGGCACCGACAAGCTCAGAGCCCCGCCGCCACCAACCCAGGCGCCACCCAATCACTCACCTGAAACGACTTGCGAATCAACTTCTCCCTGGACGCCAGGTCCACCGCATCCTGCAATTTGCCCAGGAACACCGGGTCGAGTGTGGAGGGGAAAACTTCGCTGAGTTTCTGGTCTTTCAAATCATTGGTGAGGATCACCGGGGGGTAACTGGCCAGCCCTGATACCAGCGCTATGTACGCCTGTTTGTTGTTGTCATCGGTCAACCACTGCACCGCTTGCTGCTGGGCCTTGAGCAGCTTGGCCACCGCATCGGGATGTTCATCGACAAACTTGGCGCTGCCCACCAGCACGGCCTGGATGCTGCCGGCATCGCCCAGGTCTTTGGTGGTCAGCGGTATCTCTGCCAACCCTTTGGCCTGCAACGCCGTCAGGGTGGAACCGCCCCAGGTGGCGTCAATCTGCTTGGCGGCCAGGGCGGCAGCGGCCGCGTTGAAGTCCAGATTGATCACCTTAAGGTCCTTCTCGCTCAAGCCCTGGCTGGCCAATGCGCTGTCGAACGACAACTGGCTGGCCGTGCCTCGGAACACCGCCACGCGCTTGCCCTTGAGGTCTTGCAGGGTCTTGATGCCGGAGCCCGGCACCACGCCGAGGTAGTGTTTCACTCCCCGTGCAGAGGCGCTGAGCAGCCGCGTGTCCAGGCCATTGGAGCGGCCGATGATCGCTGCCAGGTCGCCCAGATAGGCCAGGTCCACCTGGCCGTTGGCGAACGCTTCATTGATCACCGGGCCGGCGCCCTTGAAGTAATTCCATTGGATCTTGATGCCTTGGTCGGCAAAGGCTTTTTCAAAGATCTGCTGTTCACGCAACACGTCGGTGATGCCACCGCCGCTGTGCTGGCTGCCGGCACTGAGGTCGGGCACTGCGATGCGGATTTCCTTGAGGTCGGCGGCATGCACCAACCCGGCCAGGGCGGTGCCGGCGAACAGGCTGATCAGACGTTTAATGGGCAGTTTCATAAGCGCAGCTCCTGGTGGGCGACGGTCGCCTGGGGAGCAAAAAGTAGGCACAGACTGAACAAAACTTTAAATACTATAAATTCACAATTTAATAGCTTTTAGAAATATGCAAGCTAACCCGCAGCCTCCAGAGGCCTATGCATAAACAGCATCGAAAATATTCTTCGAATGCATTGGATGCGTGGCGGCGTGAGGCTTTAAATGACTTTTCTTATCTCACAATCATCTTGATCGCGCTTTTGTAAGATCGAAATCACATAACGCATTCGGAGGTCTTCCATGGCCCGGATTTCACTTCTGAGCCTGCCGCTGGCGGCCCCGCCCAAAGGCATCGCGCCGCGCTGGCCGCAGCTGGGCCAGCGTTTATTGCCGTGGCTGCTGCCGCTCACGCTGTTTGCCTTATGGTGGCTGGCCAGCCGCAATCATTGGATGAGCGAGCAGATTCTGCCCACCCCCGCCCTGGTGTGGAGCAGCGCGGTGGAGTTGGCCGGCGGCGAGTTATGGAGCCATCTGGCCATCAGCTTGCAGCGCTTGTTCTGGGGCCTGCTGGCCGGTGTCAGTGCCGGCGCGATACTGGGCGCGTTCCTGGGTTTCAGTGCGCGCGCCGAGCGCTTGGTGTTCCCGACGTTCTGCGCGCTGGCGCAAATGCCGACCCTCGCCTGGATCCCGCTGTTCATGGTGTTTTTCGGCATTGGCGAAACCCTCAAGCTGGTGGTGCTGGTCAAGGCCATCGTGGTGCCCGTGACTCTGCATACCCTGGTAGGCGTTCGCGACGCCCAGCCCAACCTGCGCGAAGCCGCCCGTGTACTGCGCCTGCCTGGCCACTTGCTGATCCGCCGTCTGGTCCTGCCCGCCGCACTGCCTGCGTTCATGGCCGGTGTACGCCTGGCCCTGGCGGCGGGCTGGACCTCCCTGCTGGCCGTGGAGCTGCTGGCCTCCAGCGAAGGCATCGGTTACCTGATGGTGTGGGCGCGCCAGTTGTTCATGCTCGATATCGTCTTCGTGTGCATCGTGGTCATTGGCGTGCTGGGTGTGGTGATGGACCGCGGCATCGGCTGGCTGGACCGCAAGTGGGTGCACTGGCCCCATCCGGCCACTGCGCAGATTCGACGCGGGCCACGCTACGAAGGCTGGCAGCGCTTGCAACCCTGGCTGTTGCCGCTGCTGCTATTGGCGTTATGGCAAGTAGCGACTCAGCAGGATTGGGTCGATCCAAACATTCTGGTCAGCCCCTGGGCGGTGCTGCAAACCAGCGTGGCGGGCGTGCTGGATGGCAGCCTGACTACGGCGCTGGGCAAAAGCCTTGGCCGGGCCCTGGGCGGGTTGCTGCTGGGCGGTAGCCTGGGCTTTGCCATGGGCCTGTGGCTGGGGCTGTCGCGGCGCAGTGAGCGGCTACTTGGCCCCACTTTGTCCGCGCTGCGCCAGATCGCGATTTTCGCCTGGGTGCCGCTGCTCACCGCCTGGTTCGGCCTGGGTGAACTGGCCAAGTGGGTGTTTATCGCCCTCGCCGCCTTCTTCCCGTTGTTTATTGCCACCCAGCGCAGCGTGCTCAACTTGTCGCCCCAGCTGCGCGAAGCCGCGCAGGTGCTGCGCCTGAACCTCTGGCAACGCTTGCGCCGCATGGTACTGCCGGGCGCCGCGTCGGGGATTTTCGCCGGCCTGCGCCTGAGCCTGATCTACGCCTGGATGGGCACCCTCGGCGCCGAATATTTCATGCCCTCAGATGGCGGCATCGGCAGCCTGATGATCGGCGCCCAACAGTTGCTGCGCATGGATTTGATCATGAGCGGCATGCTGCTGGTCGGCCTCACCGGCGCCGCTCTGAACCTGATCGGCCAACGCATCGAAACCCGTGCCACCCGCTGGAGACACGCATGAACGCACCGATTGTCAGCTTCAACCACGTGGGTAAGTCCTTCGACGTCGATGGCTTCGAACTGGAAGCCATCCATGAATTCAACCTGGAGGTGGCCGAAGGGGAATTTGTTGCGATTGTCGGCTCCAGTGGATGCGGGAAATCCACACTGCTGCGCTTGCTGGTGGGCTTGGATACGCAGTTTCGCGGCGAGATCCAGGTCGATGGCAAAGCCGTCAGCGGGATCGGCGGCGAGCGCGGCATTGTGTTCCAGGAGCACCGCCTGTTCCCGTGGCTGACCGTGGCGCAAAACATCGGCCTGGGCCTGGTCAACGAGCCCCTGAACGAGGCCGAGCGCAACCGGCGCATCAGCGACTTTATCGAACTGGTGGGCCTCACCGATTTCACTCGCGCCTACCCCCACCAACTCTCCGGCGGCATGGCGCAACGGGTGGCGATTGCCCGCGGCCTGGTGGCCAGCCCGCGCATCCTGTTGCTGGACGAACCCTTCGGCGCCCTGGATGCACTGACGCGCCAGCAGATGCAGGACGAACTGCTGGCGATTCGTGCCCGCGCCAGGATCACCACGGTACTGGTGACCCACGATGTGGAAGAGGCGATTTTCCTCGCCGATCGCGTGGTGGTGATGGAGCCGCGTCCGGGGCGAATCAAGCAGGTCGTCGAGATCGCCCTGCCTCATCCGCGCCAGCGCAGCAGTTTTGAATTCCACCAGCTACGCGAAGAGCTGTTGCACGAATTAACCAGCGACGACCATTACCAACCGCCGGTGCGCGAACAGATCCGCGACCTGCCATTGGCGTTCATTGCTTGCTGAAAGAGAGCTCAGTGCGCGGGTGTTCCTGGGGCTCCAGGCGATTGGCTCGCGCAAACGTGCCCAAATCATTGAAGCGCACCCCCATCTCGGCCATGACCTTGTGCGCCACCTTGGCGGTCATCTGGCGGATGTAGAACGGTTCTTTCACCACAAAGTGATGGATGCCGTGGGTGCTGCCGAAGTTGAAGCAGAACGCCTGCAACGGCCACAGCCACCAAGGGTTCAGCACTTGGGTTTGCTGCATCACATTGCCCAGTTCCACATCGCCGTAGTAATGCATGTTGGAGCTGACAAAGTGCAGGCAGAAGGTGCGCAACACGTTCGGGCCGATGATCACCACCGCAGCGATATCGATCACCTGCATCACCTGCAAGGTACCGGCTGACCACTGAATGGGCGCGCCCATCAAACTGGCAATCCCATTGGCGGCATGAAAGCCCAGGAAGACGTACCACGCGCCCCAATGCAGCAAGGCCAGCGGTGCGTACACCAGCAGCACGCGCTTGAGGATGCTGAACCTGTGCGGCCAGGTCTTGGCGCGCAACAGGCGGATCAAGGCCGACATCATGTTGTCCCCCACCATCAGCAACCGTGCGATGCCCCAGGGTTCGCCATTGGTGATCGCGCGCTCTTCCATGTCGGCTTCGGTGCCCGAGACCTTGTGATGGTTGAGGTGCAGGTGCCGGCGTATCCATGGGTTGATGGTGCTTGGCCGCGCCAGCCATACCAGGCCCATCATCAGGTTGTGGGGCACGCGTTGCTTGCGAAAGTACATGCTGTGGATCAGGTCGTGTTCCAGCTCGTGGGTGAGCGAGGCGAAGAAGGCATTGAGCAGCAGACACACCCACCAGGCCATATGACCGCTGATATAGAGCGCTGCCGAGCCGAACATGCCCAGCAGGGCAAAGGCCAGGATGCCTGCGCCCAGCGCGTCCTGATGCAACAACCAGGGGTGCCGCTGGCGCAAGCGCACGCCTTCGGCCATCACCACCTCGCGGATATGCGCCGAACGCTGTTGTGCGTTCAACGGCTGGGGGCTTGCAGAAGTACCGTCCATGCTTCCATTCTCTTGTGAAGTGATGCCTGCATCCTGCACCCAACCCTAGCGCAGGACGCTAGCCGCGCACGCCAATCTGTTGACCACAAGCGCCAATTGCCATGACCGAACCCACTTCCCTCGCCAGCTGGACCCGTGCCCTGCGCAAGCAGCTCGACGCCCTGGGCCTCGACAGCGCCGCGCTGTGCGCCGAGGCCGGGCTCGACCCGCAGCAGATGGACGACCCCAACGCCCGCTACCGGTTGTCGGCCACCACGCGCCTATGGGCGCTGGCGGTACAGGCCAGTGGCGACCCGGCGATTGGGCTGCGGGTGTCGCGGTTTGTCAGCCCCACCACCTTTCATGCGCTGGGTTACGCATTGGTGGCCAGCGGCAGCTTGCGCGAGGTGTTCGAGCGCATCGTGCGCTATCACCAGGTGGTCAGTGATGCCTTGGACCTGGAGCTGAGCCGCCACGGCGACGTCTACCGTTTTCGCCTGCTCCAACCCCCAGGCAGCCCTGCGCCCGCGCCGGAAGCGATTGATGCCTTTGCGGCGATCTACGTGCGCACGTGTCGCAACCGCCTGGGTCGCGACTATGCGCCGTTGGCCGTTTACCTGCGGCGCCCGGAACCCGCCGACCCCGAGCCGTGGCACAGGGTATTTCGCGCTCCGGTATGGTTTGCCGCCGACGAAGACCGCCTGGAATTCGCCGCCAGCGACTTCGACAGCCATCTGGACGACGCCAACCCGGAGCTGGCCGAACACAACGAAACCGTGCTCAAGCGCACCCTCGCCCAACTGCAACCGCTGACCTGGGAACGCAAGGTGCGCGCCGCCATCGAGGCGCAATTGCCAGACGGCGAGCCAAGCGCCGAACACATTGCTCAAGCGCTGCATTTGAGCCTGCGCAGCTTGCAGCGGCATCTGGCCGATGAAGGGTGTCGGTTTGACGCCTTGCTCAATGAGTGCCGGCAAAACCTGGCGTTATTGCACCTGCGCGACCCGCAGTGCTCATTGGCCGAGATCAGCCATTTGCTGGGGTTTGCCGATACCAGCAGTTTCAATCGTGCGTTCAAGCGCTGGACGGGGATGACGCCGGGGCAGTTTCGCGACGGGTTGCAGTAGGAAGGGCCTCATCGCAGGCAAACCAGCTCCCACAGGGGAATGGGGTTCACATCATGTGGGAGCTGGCTTGCCTGCGATGAGGCCAGTACAAACACCACAAATCCCTGAGTTTGATTACAAACCTGTCATCCAATTGTGCGGCTTTTGTCCGCGTCCGCTGGTTACCGTGACGGCCTGCTTTCTGGAGCCCTCACTATGTACCGCACTGCCTTGTTCCTGAGCCTCGCCGTGGCCACCGTCGCCCAGGCGGCGCCACAATTACCACGCCATGCCGAGCTGGATCTGCACACCGCTCGCCAACTGGCCGACGCCAGCCTGGCCCACTGCACCGCTGCGCTGACCGTACTCGACCGCGGTGGCAACCTGTTGCTGGGCCTGCGCGCTGACGGTGTCGGCCCGCACAACAGCCTCGCCAGCCAACGCAAGGCGTACACGGCGCTGTCGACAAAAACCCCGACCCGGCTGTTTGCCGAACGGGCGCGTAATAACCCCGAAGCCGCCAACCTCAACAGCTTGCCCGAGCTGCTGTTGCTCGGCGGTGGCGTGCCGCTGTTTGCCGACGCCGAACTGGTCGGTGCCCTAGGCATCGCCGGTGCCGGTGGCGCCGCGCAGGATGAAGCCTGCGCCGTACAGGCCGCCGAGCAACTGGGCCTGAAAATCACCCCTTGATTCCACTTCCCTCAAAAGGACTTCGCGATGAAAACCTTGAGCATGACCCTCGCCGCACTGAGCCTGAGCGGCCTGTGCAACCTGGCCCTGGCCGACGGCAACCCCCTGAGCGTGCACGTACTCAACCTGGAAAACGGCCTGCCAAGCGCCGGGGTCAATGTCACCCTTGAACAGCATGTGGGCGATAAGTGGCAGTCGCTGTCTGAAGGTGTGACCAACCAGCAAGGCCGCATCGCCGAGCTGTTCCCGGCCAACCGCAGCATGCAGCCGGGCGAGTACCGCGTGGTGTTCAAGACCGGCGATTACTACAAGAAGGCTAACCGCGAGACGTTTTTCCCTGAGGTACCGGTGATATTCCAGGTCAAGCAGGCCGACCAGCACTACCACATCCCGCTGTTGCTCAGCCCTTACGGTTTCTCTACCTATCGCGGTTCATAGGCCCGCGGCCAGCCGCAGCCCATTGAGGTCGCGTATCTCGATGGCACCGTAACTCAAGCCGATAATGCCCTGTTGCTCCAGCGCCTTGAGCAGACTGTTGATGGTCTGGCGCGACAGGCCCAGCATCGCCGCCAGATCCTCCTGGGGCAGTTGCAGCACGCGGCGCGCATGATCCACTTCGCCGTAGCCTTGGGCAATCATCAGCAACCGATGGGCCAGCCGCTCTGAGGCGGGCATCAGGCTTGTCTGTTCGATATTGATCAACGACAGCCGTAGTTTATGGCTCATCAACAGCGCCATCTCCCGCCAAAACAGCGGATGCTGCTCGAGAATGCCGAGCATCGCCGCCTGCGGCACCTGCAGCAGCCTGCAAGCACCCGTGGCCATGGCATCGTGGGTGCGCGGCAGGTTGTCGAACAGGCAGATCTCGCCGAACCAGTAGGGCGTTTCCACCAGGCTCAACACCGCTTCCTTGCCCTGAGCACTGACCGCACTGATGCGCACCGTGCCTTCCAGCACCGCATACACGCCGCACGGCGGGTCACCGCGCTTGAACAGGTACTGCCCCGCCGTCAGCACACGCAACCGCGCCGCCCCCAGCAGGCTATGCTGCAAGTCTGGCGGCAAATGGCTGAACCAATGACCGCGAGCCAATTGCGCGTGCCATGTCCCTGTGTCCATGCGAACTCCGAAGATTGTCGCCCAGTTGACAGTTAGGCACCGACTGACAGGGCATGATCAAACATCCTACAGGAGGAACAACAATGAAAAGCCTCGTCGACCACCTCAGTCAATACGCCGCGTACCACCGCGACCCACGCAACATCGCCAGCCACTTCATCGGTATTCCGTTGATTGTGGTGGCGGTGGCCGTGCTGCTGTCGCGCCCCGAATGGTCGGTGGGCGGGCTGTGGCTATCACCTGCGGTGCTGTTGGCGCTGTTTTCGGCGTGGTTTTATCTGCGCCTGGAACTGGCCCTGGGCGTGTTGATGACTATGCTGATGGGCTTGTCGGTGTGGGCCGGGCATGTGCTGGCGGCGCAAAGCACGGCGGTGTGGCTGAGCAGCGGCGTGGGGATGTTTGTGGTGGGCTGGGTGATTCAGTTCATCGGGCATTACTACGAAGGCAGGAAGCCTGCGTTTGTGGACGATGTGTCCGGGCTGATCGTGGGGCCGTTGTTTGTGGTGGCGGAGTTGGCGTTTTTGCTGGGGTTGCGGCAGGACCTCAAGCGCCAGATTGAAGAGCGCTCTGGGCCGGTGGCGCGGCGCGGTCTTGATCGGTCCCATGCTCTGCGTGGGAATGCAGGCCAGGACGCTCCGCGTCCAAAAGCGTGACGCAGAGCGTCACCAGAGGCGTTCCCACGCAGAGCGTGGGAACGATCACGTGAGGCTCAGGTTTTGGGTTTGAAGAACAGGGTCTCGCCCCGCGCCAGGCCGGTGAGGCTGTCATGGTCTTTCACCACTTCGGCCTCGATCAATTCACTCTGGCCTTCAACCTTCAAGGTCACGCGAGTGGTCGCGCCCAACGGCCGAATATCCCGCACTTGCGCCGCATGGTGATCTTCCAGTTCATGGCGTGACAGCGACACTTCGTGGGGGCGGAACAGCAGGTGCTTGTCTTCGCCCAAATGCAAGCGGTTGGAGTCACCCAGGAAGTGGTACACAAAATCGCTGGCCGGGTTTTCGTAGACGTCGCCCGGTGAACCGATCTGCTCGATCACGCCCTTGTTCATCACCACGATACGGTCGGCGACTTCCATGGCCTCCTCCTGGTCGTGGGTCACGAAGACCGAGGTCAGGTTGATGTCTTCGTGCAGGCGCGCCAGCCAGCGGCGCAGTTCTTTACGCACCTTGGCGTCGAGGGCGCCGAAGGGTTCGTCGAGCAGCAACACCTTGGGCTCCACCGCCAGGGCGCGGGCCAGGGCGATACGCTGGCGCTGGCCACCGGAGAGTTGTTCCGGGTAACGGTCCGACAACCAATCAAGCTGCACCATGTTCAGCAGCTCGTGAACCTTGCTGGCGATCTGGCTTTCGGTGGGGCGTTGGTTTTTCGGCTTCATGCGCAGGCCGAAAGCGACGTTGTCGAACACGGTCATGTGGCGGAACAGCGCGTAGTGCTGGAACACAAAGCCCACGTTGCGATCACGCACATCGTGGCCGGAGACGTCTTCGCCGTGGAACACAATACTGCCGGTATCCGGGGTTTCCAGGCCGGCAATGATGCGCAGCAGCGTGGTCTTGCCGCAGCCGGACGGGCCCAGCAACGCCACCAGCTCGCCACTCTGGATATCCAGGTTGATGCTGTCCAGGGCCTTGAAGGCATTGAAGTTCTTGCTGACATTACGGACTTCGATCGACATGACTTATTCCTCACCCGCGCTGTTGCGCAGGCGGTTGATTCGGTTCTCGCTCCACTGCTTGAGCAGCAGGATGAAGAGCGCCAGGATCAGCAACAGGCTGGCCACCGCAAACGCGGCAACGTGGTTGTATTCGTTGTAGAGAATCTCGACATGCAGCGGCAGCGTGTTGGTGACGCCGCGAATGTGGCCGGACACCACCGACACTGCGCCGAACTCACCCATGGCTCGCGCCGTACACAGCACCACGCCGTAGATCAGACCCCACTTGATGTTCGGCACGGTGACATGCCAGAACATCTGCCAGCCATTGGCGCCCAGCAGGCGTGCGGCTTCTTCTTCCTGGGTGCCCTGCTCCTGCATCAGCGGGATCAGCTCACGGGCCACGAACGGCACGGTGACGAAGATGGTCGCCAGCACGATGCCCGGCAGGGCGAACACGATCTGGATGTCGTGGTCTTGCAGCCACGGCCCGAAGAAGCCCTGGGCGCCGAACATCAACACGTACACCAGGCCTGCGATCACCGGCGACACCGAGAACGGCAGGTCGATCAGCGTGACCAGGATGCTCTTGCCACGGAACGAGTACTTGCTCACGCACCAGGCGGCGCTGACGCCGAACACCAGGTTGAGCGGCACCGAAATCACCACGGCGATCACCGTGAGTTTCAGCGCCGACAGCGCGTCGGGTTCAAGGATTGCGCTGAAGAACGTGCCGAGGCCGTTTTTCAAGCCCTGGGACACCACCACCAGCAACGGCAGCAGCAGGAACAGCGCGAATACCAGCCAGCCAAGGCCGATCAGGATACGTCGCGAGGTCGCGCTGCCACGGCGGGCGGCGTTGGCCGAGGACGCGGCAGAAATAGACGATTGGGACATGTTCCGCGCCTCCTTATGGACGTTCGATGCGCCGCTGCAACAGGTTGATCAGCAGCAGCAAGACGAAGGACACCACCAGCATCAGCACACCAATGGAGGTGGCGCCGCGGTAGTCGTATTGGTCGAGCTTGACCATGATCAGCAATGGCAGGATTTCGGTTTTCATCGGCATATTGCCGGCGATGAAGATCACCGAACCGTACTCACCCACGCCTCGGGCAAAGGCCAGGGCGAAGCCGGTCAGCCAGGCGGGCAGCAATGCCGGCACTAGGATGTAGCGGAACACTTGCAACGGCTTGGCGCCGAGGCAGGCGGCGGCCTCTTCGATTTCCCGGGGGATATCGGCCAGTACCGGCTGCACCGTGCGCACCACGAAGGGCAACGTGACGAAGGTCAGCGCCAGGGTGATACCCAGGGGGGTGTAGGCGATCTTGAAGCCCAGGTCGGTGGCAAACTGGCCGACCAGGCCGTTGGGCGCGTACAGCGCCGTCAGCGCGATACCGGCGACGGCGGTGGGCAGCGCGAACGGCAGGTCGATCATCGCGTCGATGACCTTGCGCCCGGGGAAGGTGTAGCGCACCAGCACCCAGGCCAGCAAAGTGCCAATCACACCGTTGATGAGTGCGGCGTACAGCGCGGTGCTGAAGCTCAGCTTCAAGGCCGCCAGTACACGAGGTGCGGAAATGATGTTCCAGAACTGATCCCAGGTGAGTTGAGCGGCGTGTACAAACATCGCCGCCAGCGGGATGAGCACGATCAGGCTGAGGTACACGACGGTGTAGCCCAGCGTCAGCCCGAAGCCGGGTATGACGGGGGAGATACGACGCGACATAAGAGTCCTTGGTTAGCGGAACGGATATGCGTACGGCCCACTGTGGCGAGGGAGCTTGCTCCCGCTGGGCTGCGAAGCGGCCCCAGAACCAGGCAACCACGATGTACCGTGAGTACCGGTTTTGGGAGTGCTTCGCACTCCAGCGGGAGCAAGCTCCCTCGCCACAACAAGCCCCGCGCAATAGTCGGTGTTGATTATTGCGCCGTGTAGATCTGGTCGAACACACCACCATCATTGAAGAATTTCGGTTGGGCAGTTTTCCAGCCGCCGAAGTCTTTGTCGATAGTCACCAGGTCCAGTTTCGGGAACTGCTGGGCGTATTTGGCGGCGACTTTTTCATCCCGTGGACGGTAGAAGTTCTTCGCCGCAATCTCCTGGCCCGCCGGGCTGTACAGGTGGTTGAGGTACGCCGTGGCGATCTCGGTGTTGCCCTTTTTCTCGGCGTTCTTGTCGACCACGGCCACAGGCGGTTCTGCCAGGATCGACAGGGACGGCACGACGATGTCGAACTTGTCGGCGCCGCCGTCTTCCTTCAAGGCCAGGAACGCCTCGTTTTCCCACGCCAGCAGCACGTCACCCTGGCCGTTGTTGACGAAGGTAATGGTAGAACCGCGTGCGCCGGTGTCCAGTATCGGCACGTGCTTGAACAGCTCTTTGACGTATTCCTGGGCCTTGGCTTCGCTGCCGCCTGCCTTGAGGCCGTAGGCCCAGGCGGCGAGGAAGTTCCAGCGTGCACCGCCGGAGGTTTTCGGGTTGGGCGTGATCACTGAAACGTCTTTCTTGATCAGGTCGCCCCAGTCCTTGATGCCCTTGGGATTGCCCTTGCGCACCAGGAACACAATGGTGGAGGTGTAGGGCGTGCTGGCGTCCGGCAGGCGGGTCTGCCAGTTCTCCGGCAGGGTCTTGCCCAGCTTGGCGACTTCATCAATGTCACCGGCCAGGGCCAGGGTCACTACGTCGGCGCGCAGGCCGTCAATCACTGCGCGTGCTTGCTTGCCCGAGCCACCGTGGGACTGCTGGATCTTCACGTTGTCGCCGGGGTGGGACTGTTTCCAGAAGCTGGTGAACTCAGCGTTGTAATCCTGGTACAGCTCACGGGTGGGGTCGTACGAGACGTTGAGCAACTCGTAGTCCTTGGCAACGGCGGAACCGGCAAACACGGCACTGGCCAATGCGGCCAAGGCATAACGGCGAATCGACGACATAGAAGCTCCTGAAATTCTTGAGTGTTGGCTTTTCTTGTAATTGCGGGTCTATCGCCGTTCTTGCTCAGCTCGGTTTGTTACCGGGGTTCTGCAGACGGAATTTTTCCTTGCGTTCGATCTGTACCACTTGGGCGTTGTGTACGGTGATTTCCACCGCGCCAAACCGCAGATCGCGCAGGGCGCTCTGGATTTCACGCAAAATGGCTGCTTCGTCCTGGCCGTCAACGCTACGTAGAGATGCGCTCATGGTCTCGCTCCTGAAAATGAGTAGTGCCTGGCAGTGGCGGCACTGCTTGCGGCGTGAGGGCGATAGTAGATAAGCGCGGATATTCTTAAAAATACTATTTAAGAATGTTTATATAACCAGAAAGAATTTTCTGATAGGGCATGGGGTTGCAAGGGTTTCGGCAGAAAAAACGCTCACACACAGGCGCCGCAGAACCCCTGTGGGAGCTGGCTTGCCTGCGAAAGCGGTGGTGCAGTTACAGATACAGTGACTGACACGCCGCCTTCGCGGGCAAGCCCGGCTCCCACATTGGCCGAGTCAGTCCTGACGAATCAGAGGGGCTCGGGTCCAGTCGATTTCATCAGCCGGCATCGGCCGTCCAAACCAGTACCCCTGGCCCATGTCGCATTCCTGATCCAGCAGGAACCGCGCCTGTTCCACCTGCTCGATCCCTTCGGCGTGCACCTGCATGCCCATGCTTTTGGCCAGGGCGATCACCACGCGCACAATCGCGGCGTCGTCTTCGTCCCACGGCAAGCCCGCCACAAAGCCCTGGTCGATCTTGAGCTTCTGCACCGGCAGGCGTTTGAGGCGCAACAACGAGGAATAGCCGGTGCCAAAGTCGTCGATCGCCAGGCGCAGGCCCAGTTCGCGCAGGCGGTGCAGTTGCTCCAGTGCGACTTCCGGGTCGTCCATCACTGCGCTCTCAGTGACTTCCAGCTCCAGGAAGGCCGGGTCCAGCCCAGTGGTGTGCAGCACTTGGGCCACTTGCTCATACAACTCGCGTCGGGCAAACAGGCGGCTGGAGACATTGATTGCGATAAAGCTCAGCGGCGCGCCGTCGGCCAGCCATTGGCACATCTGGCGGCAGGCCTGGTCCATCACCCACGCATCGATCTCGGCAATCAACCCGGTGCGCTCGGCGATGGGGATGAACTCGCCCGGGGGTACCAGGCCGCGTTCCGGGTGCTGCCAGCGCACCAGTGCTTCAACGCCGACCAAACGGCTGTCGTGCAGGTCGTGCACCGGCTGGTAATAGACGCGCAGCTCATGTTGGTCGAGGGCGCGACGCAGCTCGCCAGCGATTTCCACCCGATGCTGGGCGTGGGCGGTCAGTTCTTCGGTATACAACGCGTAGCCTTCGCGCCCGGCGCTCTTGGCCTTGAACAACGCGGAATCGGCGTTACGCAGCAGTTGCTCGGCGCTCAGGGCGTCACTGGGGAACAGGCTGATACCGATACTGGCGCTGATAAACAGCTGGTTGCCGTCAAAAATGAACGGATCCTTCATGGCGTTGAGCATGCGCTGCGCCAAGGCCGCCGCTTGCACCACCTGCGGGCAGCTTTCTGCCAGCACGGCAAATTCGTCCCCCCCCAGGCGCGCCAGGGTAACCCCCGGCCCAAACAGGCCGCTGAGGCGTTCGGCCACCAGTTTGAGCAACTGATCGCCAACGTTATGGCCGAGGCTGTCGTTGATGATCTTGAAGTGGTCCAGGTCCATCAACAGCAGAGCGCAGCCACGCTTATGCACCTGCGCGGAAGCCAGGGCCTGCTCGGCGCGATCGGTGAACAGCAGGCGGTTGGGCAGGTCGGTGAGCGGGTCGTGATGGGCCAGGTGCGCCAATTCGTGCTCGGAGTTCTTCATGGCGCTGATGTCCGAAAACACCGCCACGTAGTGGCTGACCTGGCCCTGGTCGTCGTGAATCACCCGTATGGTTTGCCACTGGGGGTAAACCTCGCCGCTTTTACGGCGGTTCCAGATTTCCCCGCTCCATTCGCCGGTGCTTTCCAGGGCCTGGAACATTTGCTGGTAGAAATGCGCCGAGTGGCGCCCGGACTTGAACAGGCTTGGCCGTTGGCCCATCACGTCGTCGCGCTGGTAGCCGGTGATCTCCATAAACGCGCGGTTGACGTGCACGATCAGCCCCTGGGTATCGGTGACCAGCACCCCTTCGCGGGTGCAATCGAACACCGCAGCGGCCTGGCGCAGGCGCTCGCGGTTCTCTTTCAGGGGTTGTTGCAACGCATGGGCACGGGCAAAACGCCGGCCTATCCAGTAAATGAGCAAGGCGCTGAGGCTGACCCACACATAACCGCGCGCCTGCAGCCAGCGCCCCAGAGCCCAAGGTTCATCGATAAAGTTGATTAATAGGTAATTGCTGAGCTGGAGCCAAACGATAGAAACCAGCAGGTACACCAACCCCGCACGTAGGGCACCTCGGTATGAAAACAGCATATGCTTAGTAATCCTTACTAAATAACCAGAATCGCCCTACAAAGGATCAGGATTATAGAGTAGGAAACACTTTGTAAGTCTTATCTGAAACGGTGACTGGTTTTATCTGCAAAGGAAGTGATAATGCGGGTGCTGTTTTTTTCTTTATCTGAGGGCCATACAGCCTATGTGGTACAACGGTTTTCTTGATCTGTCCGCCTGGCAACTGGTGGCAGTCACGCTGTTGATGACCCACGTGACCATTATTGGGGTCACTGTCTATCTGCACCGTTATTCGGCCCATCGCTCGCTCGAGCTCAATGCCGGCCTTAAACACTTCTTCCGCTTCTGGCTGTGGCTGACCACGGCGCAGAACACCCGCGAGTGGACCGCCATCCACCGCAAGCACCACGCCAAATGCGAAACCGTAGATGACCCGCACAGCCCGGTGATCAAGGGCTTGTCCACCGTGCTGCGCAAAGGTGCCGAGCTGTACCGCGCCGAGGCGGAAAACCCCGAGACCCTGCGTATCTACGGCAAAAACTGCCCGGACGACTGGATCGAGCGCAAGCTCTACACCCGCTTCCCGCTGCTGGGCGTGGCGCTCATGGGCGTGATCGACCTGCTGCTGTTCGGCACCATCGGTATCACCATCTGGGCGATCCAGATGATGTGGATCCCGTTCTGGGCCGCCGGCGTCATCAACGGCCTGGGGCATGCCGTGGGCTATCGCAACTTCGAATGCCGTGACGCCGCCACCAACCTGGTGCCGTGGGGCATCATCGTCGGCGGCGAAGAGCTGCACAACAACCACCACACCTACCCCAATTCGGCCAAGCTGTCGGTGAAGAAGTGGGAGTTCGACCTGGGCTGGGCCTGGATCAAGGTGTTCAGCTTCTTGCGCCTGGCCAAGGTGCAGCGTGTAGCGCCCATCGCCCACCGCGTCGAAGGCAAGGGCAGCCTGGACATGGACACCGCCATGGCGATCCTCAACAACCGCTTCCAGATCATGGCCCAATACCGCAAGTTGGTGATTGGCCCGTTGGTCAAGCAGGAGCTGGAGAAGGTCGATCATTCGGTGCGCCACCAGTTCCACCGCGCCAAGCGCCTGCTGTCGCGGGAAACCAGCCTGCTGGAAGACCGCCACCACTTGCGCATCCAGAGCATGCTGGAACACAGCCATGCCCTCACGGTGATCTACGAGAAGCGCCTGGCGCTGCAGCAGATCTGGCTCAAGACCAGTTCCAACGGCCACGACATGCTGGCGGCGATCAAGGAATGGGTGCATGAAGCCGAGGCCAGTGGCATCCAATCCCTGCGCGATTTTGCCCACCAACTGAAGACTTACTCGTTGCGTCCTACAGCAGCGTGAGGGCGCCGTGGGAGGGTTCACCCTCCCACGCACTGGCTTTTTGGCGTCATTTTCCGGGCACCGTCAATCCACGCCGTTCACGGAACTTCACCGCAATTCCCCTCTCTCAAAGAACACTTCGCCATCATGGTGACCCCTTGTAGTGACCGCTTTTGCACCTGCGGCGCGCCCAGAGAGAGTTGTACCGATGGTTCACGAAAAGCCCAGCCTGCCCGATGTGCCCACCGCAGAGCCGCCGCGCCCGGCCGCGGCGGCGACCCTGTTGGCGCTCATGCATGCTCAAGGTGAAGTCGAGCGGCTGAGTGAGCGTGAGCAACTGCTCAGTTCCCTGCTGGTCAGCGTGAACGCCGTGCTCTGGGCCATCGACTGGGAAACACGCCGCGTGCTGTATGTGAGCCCGGCGTACGAGCGCCTGTTTGGCCGCTCCGCCGGCCTGCTGCTGGCCGACCACCGCGAATGGCGCAACAGCGTCCACCCCGAAGACCTCGACTACGCCGAACACAGCCTGGCCCGTGTGCTGGAACAGGGCGCCGTGGAGGACCGCGAGTACCGCATCATCACCGCTGACGGGCAGATCCGCTGGTTGAGCGACAAGTGCTACATCAACCAGCAGGTGGTGCCCGGTGAAGCGCTGATCGTGGTGGGCATCGCCGAAGACATCACCGAAAAGAAGCAACTTGAGCTGGAACTGCATCGCCTCGCCACCACCGACGTACTGACCCAAAGCAGCAACCGCCGACACTTCTTCGAACTCGCCAACCAGGCGTTCGACAATGCCTGCGCGCAGGGCACGCCGCTGGCGTTCCTGTTGCTGGACATCGATGATTTCAAAGACATCAACGACACCTACGGCCACCTGGAGGGCGACCAGGTGCTGCGGCGCATCGCTGAGAGTGGTCGCGGGGTATTGCGCCGTGGCGACCTGTTCGGGCGCGTTGGTGGCGAAGAATTTGCTGCTGTGCTGCCGGGTTGCCCACCGGAGATGGCCCTGCAGGTTGCCGAGCGGTTGGGCAAGGAAATCCAGGCATTGGTGTTCAGCTACGAAGGGCATGAATTCAATGTGACCGTCAGCCAAGGCCTGGCCGGCCTGCGCGAAGATGACTCCACCCTCGACAGCCTGTTTGCGCGAGCGGATGCGGCAATGTACGAGGCCAAGCGCCAAGGCAAGAACCGTGTTATCGCCGGGTAACACCGCTTGGCATTTATGCCTTTTTGTAGGAGCGAGCTTGCTCGCGAAAAACTCACAGGCGCCGCGTTTATCCAGGAAGCCCGCGTCATCGTTGACGTTTTTCGCGAGCAAGCTCGCTCCTACATGCGTTCGGTGTGTGTTTCAGGTTTTGCGCACTCGGGTCAGTTCCGACAAGCCGACCTTGAGCAGCCGCGCCGTCTTGCTGCCCGCCAGTTCTTCCAGCCCTTCGTGCTCGGTCAGCCGCGCCATTTGCACCGCCAGGTTCACCACCAGGGCTTCGCGCGAATACACCCCGCCTTCCAGTGAATAGATCCCTGCGATCAACTGCCGCAACTCCAGCGGCAAGCGCCAACGCGTGCGCAACGCCGAACCGTAGGCGGCGCCAAAGGCGTCGAGGGATTCGCCGATGGCTTCATCATCCAGGGCGCCGCCGCCCTGGCGCCAGTCTTCCAGGCAGCGCAACAAGGCCAGGTCGCCCAAGCGATGCAGGATGCAGGCGCTGTAGCAGCGCTGGTGGTCGAGCTCCAGCATGCGCGCCAGGCGCCGGGCGTAGTCGGCGCTGTCCTGGGACAATTGCCAGTGCCGCTCGGCGTAGGCCACCAGCCCAGGGTCGCCCAACACCACGTTGTGCTTGAGCGCCAGGCCCAGGATGAGGTTCATGCTCTGGCCGGGCACCAACTTATGCAGGGCCTCTGACAGGGTCTGCACTGGCGTGCCGTGGTAGCCGGCGCTGTTAGCGGCGGCGATCAGTACGGCGGTGATTTGCGGGTCGCTGTGCACCTGGTCTTCCAACTGCTTGAGGTCCAGGCCTTCGGGCCCCAGGCTGCGTTGCACGGCGGCTTTCACATCCACACGTAACGGCGCCCCATCGCAGACCTCCCGGCGCCGCTCCAGGAAGGCTGGCAAGGTCATACCCGGCGCCAGCGGTGGGATTTCGCAGTACACGCTTTCGCCTTCGTTGAGCAGCAGGTCTTGCAAGCGCTGGGTCAGGCTTTCCATGTTCAGCGGGCGGGTCAGGTAGGCGGTGGGCGCCAGGGGCAAGGCTTCGCGCACGCTGGCGCTGTCGTTGCGACTGCTCAGCAAGATAAACGGCAGCGAACGGCGCTTCTGGCGCACGCTGCGCAGCAGGCTCAGGCCATCCACGCCCGGCAGCTCCCAATCCGCCAGGATCAGGTCATAGGTTTTTTCTCCCAACAGCGTAGCGGCGTGCTGCCCATCGGCGCACACATCCAGCCGTGCGTCACAGCGCACATTCAACAGCACTTGCTTGAGCAGGTCCCGCGACCAAGGGTCTGCTTCGGCGATTAACACTCGGGGTACAGCGGGTAAATCAACAGCAGTCATCCAGCACGCTCCATCGGCAATGCTTGCACCTTAGACAATGCAGGCGCGTGCGTACAATGAAGCAGGCACAAAAAAACCGCCGAAGCGGTTTTTTTGTACGGGCTGTAACCTGTGGCGAGGGAGCTTGCTCCCGCTGGACTGCGCAGCAGTCCCAAATCAAAGAGCGGGGCCGCTTCGCGCCCCAGCGGGAGCAAGCTCCCTCGCCACAGTGACTAAGGTTGGTCAGAGTTCGGAGAAACACTCTTCGATGATCGCCAGGCCTTTGTCCAACTGCTCGTCCGGCGAGGTCAGGGGCACCAGTACGCGCAATACGTTGCCGTAGGTACCGCAGGACAGCAGGATCAGGCCCTTGTCACGTGCCTTGGCTACCACGGAGGCAACGGCGGCAGCGTTTGGCTTGTGGGTGTCGCCGTCTTCAAACAGCTCGACCGCGATCATCGCGCCCAGGGCACGCACTTCGCCGATCACCGGGTACTTGGCCTGGATGGCCTTGAGACCAGTCACCAGGCGCTCGCCCACGGCCTTGCAGCGGTCCAGCAGGTGCTCTTCTTCGAACACTTCCATCACGGCCAGGGCTGCTGCGCAGGCAATCGGGCTACCGGCATAGGTGCCGCCCAGGCCGCCTGGAGCGATGGCGTCCATGTACTCGGCCTTGCCGCACACACCGGCCAGCGGGAAGCCGCCCGCGATGGATTTGGCGAAGGTGGTCAGGTCGGCGGCAACGCCCATCTGTTCCATGGCGAAGAAGGTACCGGTACGGCCGGCACCGGTTTGCACTTCGTCGGCGATCAACAGGATGCCGTGCTTGTCGCACAGTTCGCGCAGGCGCTTCATGAAGGCTTTCGGCGCGACGTAGAAACCGCCCTCGCCCTGTACCGGCTCGATGATGATGGCGGCGATATCACGCGGCTCGGCGTCGTTCTTGAAGATGCGCTCGATGCTGGCGATGGAGTCGTCGACGCTCACACCGTGCAGTTCGTTGGGGTACAGCGCACGGAACACGCCGCCCGGCATCAAGCCCATGCCGGCCGAGTAAGGCACGACCTTACCGGTGAGGCCCAGGGTCATCATGGTGCGGCCGTGGTAGGCGCCGGTGAAGGCGATCACACCGGCACGGCCGGTGGCGGCGCGGGCGATCTTCACGGCGTTCTCCACCGCTTCGGAACCGGTGGTGACCAGCAGGGTTTTCTTGGCGAAATCACCCGGCACCTTGGCGGCGACTTTTTCGCACACTTCTACGTAGGGCTCGTAGGCCAATACCTGGAAGCAGGTGTGGGTCAGCTTGTTGAGTTGCTCGGTCACGGCCGCGATGATTTTCGGGTGCACGTGGCCGGTGTTCAGCACGGCGATACCGCCGGCGAAGTCGATGAACTCGCGACCTTCAACGTCGGTCACGGTGGCGTTCTTCGCGGAGTCAGCGAAGATCGGGTGAATCTGGCCAACACCGCGCGGTACAGCGGCTTCGCGGCGTTTCATCAGGGATGCGTTGGTCTTGCTCATAAAGTCCTCATTCGCCGCTCATCGGGCGGCGTGGCTCAAGGATAGGTGGCGGGGAGGCAACTACGGCAGCATGCGATGATCGACTGCCACAGCTTTCCCGGCCACTGCGAATAACCATGTGAAACACGCAAAGGGGCAGCGCTCTCGTGCCCTCTGCGTTTACTGCAATCCCGTGCCTTAGATACCCAGGCAGAGGTATTTGATTTCCAGGTAGTCCTCGATCCCGTACTTGGAGCCTTCACGGCCCAGGCCGGAGGCCTTGATGCCGCCGAACGGCGCCACTTCGTTGGAGATCAACCCGGTGTTGACGCCGACCATACCGTATTCCAGGGCCTCGGCCACACGGAACACACGGCCCAGGTCGCGGGCGTAGAAGTAGGAAGCCAGGCCGAACTCGGTGTCGTTGGACATGGCGATCACTTCGGCTTCGTCTTTGAAGCGGAACAGTGGCGCCAGCGGGCCGAAGGTTTCTTCCTTGGCGACGGCGGCGTTTTTCGGCACGTCGACCAGGATGGTCGGTTCGAAGAAGTTGCCTTCCATCACCTTGCCACCGGCCAACAACTTGGCGCCTTTGCTCAGGGCATCAGCGATATGTTCCTGCACCTTGGCCACGGCTTTTTCGTCGATCAGCGGGCCGGTGGTGGTGCCGTCTTCCAGACCGTTACCGATCTTCAATTTGGTCACCGCCACCTTGAGCTTTTCAGCGAAGGCGTCGTACACCGAATCCTGGATGTACAGGCGGTTGGCGCAGACGCAGGTCTGGCCGTTGTTGCGGTACTTGGAGATGATCGCGCCTTCGACGGCCTTATCCAGGTCAGCGTCGTCGAACACGATGAACGGTGCGTTACCGCCCAGCTCCAGGGAGACTTTCTTGATGTCCTTGGCGCATTCGGCCATCAGCTGGCGACCAATTTCGGTCGAGCCGGTGAAGGACAATTTACGCACAATGGGGTTGCTGGTCAGCTCGCCGCCGATGTCGCCAGCACTGCCGGTGACTACGCTGAGCACGCCTTTGGGGATACCGGCGCGGTGCGCCAGCTCAACCAGGGCCAGGGCCGAGAACGGGGTTTGCGAGGCCGGCTTGATCACCATGGTGCAACCGGCAGCCAGGGCCGGGCCGGCTTTGCGGGTGATCATCGCCGCCGGGAAGTTCCACGGGGTGATGGCTGCGGTCACGCCGATGGGCTGCTTGATCACGATCAGGCGCTTGTCGGGCTGGTGGCCGGGGATCACGTCGCCATAGATGCGCTTGGCTTCTTCGGCGAACCACTCGATAAAGGAAGCGGCGTAGACGATTTCGCCCTTGGCCTCGGCCAGCGGCTTGCCTTGTTCGAGGGTCATCAGGCGGCCGAGGTCGTCCTGGTTTTCGATCAGCAGTTCGAACCAGCGGCGCAGCTTGTTGGCGCGCTCCTTGGCGGTGAGTGCACGCCAGGCTGGCAGGGCCTTGTCGGCGGCTTCGATGGCGCGGCGGGTTTCCGCGGCGCCCATCTTCGGCACGGTGCCGAGAATCTCGCCCGTGGCCGGGTTGTTGACCTTGATGGTTTGACCATTGTCCGCATCGACCCAAGCGCCATCGATAAAGGCTTGCTGGCGGAACAACTGGGTGTCTTTAAGCTGCATGTCGGCTTTCCTTAACAGCACCGCGCGCACGCGGAGCGAATTAGAGTTGTTGAAAGGCGCCTTGTGGGCTGCCGTCAGGGAAATCAGCCCCAGCGCGCAGAAGAAATGAAAGAGCGCACGGGAGACAGAGCGTTTGAAATCTCAAACGAATCCTAGGATCAATGGGGGTACAGGGCAATAGGATGTTCGAAAAAAAGAACGAATATGGCACATCCGATTCATCTTTCGGATCAAACGCACACACGACAACAGCCCCGGAGCCTTGTGGGCGCCGGGGCTGCTGGGGGCTCTGCAGTTTAAGGTTGGAACGACTTGAGCACGGCCAACAGGCTGGTCAAGTTGTCGGCCACGCCGCCCTGGGCGACTTTTTCGGTGGCGGCGGCGCCAGCGGTGGTGTCGACACTGTAGATCTGCATCACGCCCTGGTTGGTGGCCGCCTGAGCCAGGGTGTTTTGTTGCTGTTGGGCCGAGACCGAGTTCTGGAACAGAATGGCCGTGGCCTGGCCCATGGACTGGTAGATGGTGCTCATGGCCATCGCGGGTGATTCGGCAACCACCTTGACGTTGGTCTGAGTGACGGCATCGGTGATTTGCGGGCTGACTGTACTCATGGTTGAAACTCCTGGGTTGAGAAAGAACAACATCCGTTATTGCTCAGTGCTTAAGGCTGGAACGACTTGAGCACGGTCAACAGGCTGGTGAGGTTATCCGACACGCCGCCCTGGGCGACTTTCTCGGTGGCCGCCGCACCTGCGGTGGTATCGACGCTGTAGATCTGCATCACGCCCTGGTTGGTGGCCGCCTGGGCCAGGGTGTTTTGCTGCTGCTGGGCCGACACCGCGTTCTGGAACAGAATCGCCGTGGCCTGCGCCATGGATTGATAGATAGTGCTCATCGCCATCGCTGGCGATTCGGCCACCACTTTGACGTTGGTCTGGGTGACCGCGTCGGTAATTTGCTCGTTGACTAATGGCATGATCAATTTCCTTATTTAGTACACGGTGCATTCCGTGTTCATCAATGAACGTTGCGGCACAGGCGCTGTGAAACGCAGGGTCAAGGTTTTGCAGTGGGGCCCAGCGCCGCTTCAATCTGGACGATCAACCCTTGGATCAGTGCCTGCACTTTCTTGCGTTGCGCATCCTGGTCGGGAGCTGCGCCGTCCAACACCTGGCGCAGGGCCGCTTCACGTTGCAGGGCAGCGGTCTTGAGCGCTTGTTCGTTGGCCTTCGATTGCGCAAGCACTTCGGTAGCGCGCTTGAGGGTTTCGTCGACGATGGCCTGGGGCGTTCCGGCGAAGATCTGCGGGTTGCGCAGCATCGCTTCGAGCCGCTGGCGGTCATCGGCAGACAGGACCGAGGGTGTGGAAGGGGGTGCCATGTCGATCTCCTTGGGTTTTACGTCGCCTGCCAAAGGGCCGCTAAAGCCGCACCTCTCTGCCGTCTTCCCAGAAACCGGCAAAGAAAAAACGCGGCGACGCAGCACAGAACGTCGCGAGCTCTGCCGGTGTCATCGCTGAGGGTTGCCGACTGAAGATGGCCGGCGGTGGCGGAACCAGATTGGCCGCGTTGTAGAGGTTGCCGACCTCATAAGCGTTGGCCGCGAATTGTGAGCAAAAGGAACCGCTGCCTATCGCTATCGACTCATTGATCCGAGCCTGCAGGGTGTCGTTGGCCTTCCAGTTCTTGAATGCAGAAAGCATCGCGTTCCACGCGCTATAACTGCCGTCGATTTCATCGCCGAGCTTGTCGAAATAAAACTGCTTGGCCGCCAGCGCCGCCGCAAACCCCAGCTCAGTGTCACGGCAGGAAAAGACCATGGCGGTGCGAGGGGGTTTTTCCAGGCTCACGTCAGTCAACGCCAGGCCAGTGCCGACGCTTTCGATCACCATGGTCTTGCTCACCGCAATTGCCGGGTGGACCACATTCAGATACGTCGTGTCCTGTGAGAACACCTTGGCTTTGACCAACTGACCGGCTTTGATGAAAGCCCGCGTCGTACTGTCATCTTCTTGCTTCACCGAAAAAATAAGATCTCCAACGTCCATGATGTCGCTCCTCACTCAAGAAAAGTTGCTTTCAAGTTGCTGTTGCACCGCCCCAGCAGAACGCCGAAGCGCTGTGCTCGGTTCAAGCCGCTGGCGCGGCCCGGTTGGCCAAGGTGTCGGCGTACTTGGCGATGCTCTGGTCGATCTTGTCGATGGCCACGCTGGCGGCTTCGGCTTCCATCGCACCGGCAGCGGCAGCCACGGCGGCAGCGGCGCCTACCAGCAGGTCGGTGGCCAAGGCGCCCAAGGCGTCTTCGGCAGCGGCCGGCAGGTTGTCCTTGACGATGTTCTCGGTCATTTGCTGGAGCAGCACGGCCTGGGCCGCCAGGGCGATCTTGCTGACCCCGTCGAAGTACCCCGCCGCCGCTTGCGCCACCAGCCCGGCCGCCTGGCTGATCATCATGTCGGCCGGCACCGCGATCTGCGCCGGCGCATAGGCAAAGTTCTGCGCGTTAGTGAACTGCACCGCCTGCACGATCTGGCTATTGAGCGCCGCCGTGCTGTCGGATGACGGCGTGCTCACCTGGTTGAGCAGGTGCTCGTTCATGCGCGCCATGATCGAGCGCGAGGCCGGTGCAGGGGGCGCTGTCGCCGGAGGGTCGGCGGCGGGCGTTGCTTGGGAGGCGGCGGGTTTCTTTCTGCTGAACCACGACATAATCGATCTCCCGAGGGCTCAGCCCTTCTCGCCAATCTGCATGATCAGCGCCACGGCCTTGGAGATCACCGCGTTGGAAATCTGATTCATCGCCTGCTGGCTGTTGACCGCGTTCTGCAACGACAGGCCCGCCGCGCTGCTGGCCACCTGGTACAGCGACGCGATGGCCTGGGCCGGCGCCTCTGCCACCACCTTGACGTTGGTTTGAGTGACCGCGTCGGTGATCTGGCTGTTGACCTCTGTCATACATCTCTCCTTGATGGCATTCACCCAGGTTTGGGTGTGGATAGCGGCGGCGTGCTGCGCTCATACCACTAGAACGCCCCACGCCAACGTCTGTGAATCACCTTCAGCGCAACGCATCGCGCAGCAGTTGCACACGCTTGCGCACCAGCGGCAGCTTCACGTGCAGCTCGGCGGCAATTTGCGGGTAAGGCAGGTCGTCGACAAAGCGCATCTCGAACAAGCGCTGCTGCAACAGCGGTAACCGTGCGACGTGCGCCCCGATCTGCTCCAGGCGCTCATAGCATTCCACCCGCTCCAGCACCGAGGCGCAGGGCGCGGCGAGCGCGGCCAGGTGATCGTGTTCAAGGTCTACCGAATCATCGAACAGCCGCCCCTCGCGCTTGCTGCGCCGCAGGCTGTCGAGAAACACATGATCGAGCACTAAAAACAGAAAACCCTGAGGGTCACGAATGCGCTCCGGCGAGCGCCGAAAAAACAACAGGGCCTTGATCGCCGTGGCCGACAACCACTCCTGGCCCTGATCCAGATTGCCCTTGGCCCGCCGCAACGCCCGGCGCCTGAGCTCGCCGTGCACAGCGCGCCAACTCGCTTCGAACAAACGGTCATCGGCGGCCCATTGATCCTTGAACTGAACAGTCATCCCCATCGCCAGCACTCCTGTGCATCCTTGATGAAGGGCCAGTCTGCGAGGGCACGACGGGGGCACGCTGTTACCTGGGGAACACCGCCACAACTAATTCAGCGCAAAAGCCTTGCGCCGCAAATGCTCGACATCGTTGATCACCATGCGCTCCAGGTCGCCGCTGATCACGCCACTGCGCCGCCACACTTGCAGCTGCACATTCAACTTGGGGCGACTGGTATTCAGCATCGACGCCAACACCCCTTGGCTTGCGGGCAACGACACACTGGGCAAGGCCAACGCCAGGTCGATCTCGCCCAGGTTCGCCAATAAAAACCGCGCCAACCGCGACTCCAGCCGATGCAGGCACACCAACTCCAGCAACTCGATGGCGTGCAGCAACCTCAGCATCATCAACATCAACAAACGCCGCAGAAACGCCGGCTCCTCAAACAGCACACCAAAATGCCGGCTACCCAACTGCAACAACCGCGTGGGCCCGCTGGCAAAGGTAGAAGACTCGCGCCCATGATCCTTGATCAACGCCGTCTCCCCCACCACCTGCCCGGCCCCGGTACTGCCGATAATCTGCTCGCGCCCATCCGGCCCATGCACAACCGAATAAATCCGGCCCTCCACCACCAACGCAATGAATTCGAGGGTGTCATCCTTGAAATACAACAGCTCACGATCATCCAGCGTGCGCTCCACCATATGGGTGGCGACGTAGCGCAAGAGATGCTCCGGCATACCTCGAAACAAATCGGAGCGAGCCAGCAGGGTTTGTCTGAGCGGGAGATCGAGCATCACGGTTCCTTTGGAATGCATGCGTTCACCTGAGGAATTGCGGCGTGGAAGCGGGGTTAAAGCCACAAGAGCAAAGCAAACAAAGGGACGTGCGGCGCGGGGAGTTGTGAATGAGGGTGGCGATTAGCCATTTTTTGTCGGAAATGGACGACAGGGGGCGGGGGGAATGCCGGAATGGACGCATCAGGTCGACATGGGTATGATGTCGCCCGCACAAGCATCCGTAGCTCAGCTGGATAGAGTACTGCCCTCCGAAGGCAGGGGTCGTGGGTTCGAATCCCGCCGGGTGCACCAGATATGAAATGAAAAAGCCTCAGGTCGGGAGATCTGGGGCTTTTTTGTTTTTGGTTTGGTGGGTGGTGAGAGAGTGTTGAGTCGCGTCGGGATAGTAGAGGTGAAAATAAATCCCCTTTTCTCCCCCCCTTTTTCCCAAGCAGTTTTCCAGCTCTACGATCATTACGATTTCACCGCCTTGAGCGCCGGTCTCAAGCAAAGAAGAAACGCCTACACAGGAACCTCCGCCCTGATCAGCGTACCGCCTTCGACCAGATTACGGGCAGTAATGGTACCGCCATGGGCGTGGCAGATCGCACGGGCGATGGACAAGCCTAGCCCGCTCCCCCCCGAGTAACGTGCCCTGGAGCGCTCTGCACGCCAGAAGCGGTCGAACACGCTGTCCAGATGCTGGGCTTCGATACCTGGCCCTCGGTCACCGACTTCAATCACCACCGAACCGTGAACCCGGCGCGCCGTTACATTCAACTCGCCTCCCCCGGCCGCATAACGCAGCAAGTTATCGACCAGAATGTTGATCACCTGGCCCAGGCGATCACGATCGGCATGCATACGAAGCCCATCAGCAATACTGACCTGCGTCAGCACGCAAGCCTCATCCAACTGCGGCTGGAACCACGCCAACCGCTCCGCCACCAGAGCTGCCAGAGAAAACTCGCTGCGCTCCAGCACCAGCCGGCCAGCACGAGCCATCGACAACAGGTGCAAATCATCCACCAGCTTTCTGAGTTGATCGAGCTGACGCTTGACCATGCCCAACTGCATGGCATCGCTGGGGAATACCTCATCGAGCATACCCTGCACGCGCCCCATGGCGGCGTTCAAGGGTGTGCGCAGTTCGTGGGCAATGACCGCGCTGGATTCACGCACATCGCGCTCATAGCGCTCCAGTTGCGTGGTCATGCTGTTGAAGTCGCTGACCAGCCGTTGCAGCTCGTCGGGCGCGTCGCGGTGCACTGGCAGGCGCGTCAGGAAATCACCGCCGGCGACTCGCCGGGCGCCCTGGGCAATTGCCGAGAACTGGCTGGACAAGGGCCGCGAAAACCACAGGCCGAAGCCAATGATGATAGGGATCGCGGCCAGCACCAGGCCGATCAGTATCAGCCAGTCGCGATTGGCGATAGCCGGCTGGAAATAGTCCAGCGGATAGTACTGGGCAACCACTTGACGCAAGCGTGCCTCATTGAGCTCTGGCTCGGCGCGCAACGCCAGCAGCTCCTCACGCGGCCCCGGCGGCAGATGCTGCACAAAATACCAGTCCGACAGTGTGACGTTGATCCACATGCACACCGAGATCACCACCACCGCGCCGATCGCCAGCAGGCTCATGCGCAGGCCGATCCAGCGCCACATGGGTTTGTCGTTGACCCGCGGTTGCTCAAGCATGTGCGTTACCTGAATCGATAGCCAATGGAGCGCACCGTGACCAGAACGCCGGTGATGCCGTGGTTTTCCAGCTTGCGGCGCAGGTTGTGCACGTGGGTGTCGACGACGCGGGCCAGAGCTTCGCTTTCCGGCAGGCAGATTTCCAGCAACTCATCACGAGTGAAGGCCTTGGACGGCGTCTTGAGCAACGTCACCAGCAGCTTAAATTCCGTTGGGGTCAGGTCCAGCCATTGCGGTGGTGCTTCGCCCTGCTCAATGGCCGCGGTAAACGCAACAAGATCCACCCGCAGGTTTTCATGGCGCAGCAGGTGTTCGACCGGTTGGTTGCCGGTGGTGCGCCGCAACACCGCGTGCACCCGCGCCACCACTTCGCGCGGGCTGTAAGGCTTGACCACATAGTCGTCCGCGCCATAACGCAAGGCACCGAGTTTTTCCGGTTCGTCGCCCATGGCCGTGACCATGATGACCGGCGTGTCACTGCTACGGCGCACGGCGGATAACACCTCGGTGCCGCTCAAGCGCGGAAGCATCACGTCGAGCAGGATCAGGTCGGGCTGCCAGCTTTTGTACAGGTCCAGACCGTGCTGGCCGTCTTCGGCCAGGGCCACCTCATAGCCATCCCGGAGCAAGTAGGCTTCGAGAATGTTGGCGCTGTCGGCGTCGTCTTCGACGATGAGGATACGTTTTCCTGACACAAAGAAGCCTCTTGATGAAACCTTGATAATTTACGAACGGTTTATTGAAAGTGCGCTGCCAGTATTGCCCTACGCCCGCTTTCGCGAGCCGATCCTATGCCGACCACTGCATCGCTGTCCAAGCCTATCAACGGGCCTGAACAGCTCGATCAGAGGGAGGCGTTGTGTCGCGCGTCGGCGGGCGCACTGCTGTCTTCTTTTGCACATAGGGCTTGACCATGAACTTCACCACCTCCCCTACCCACAACGTTCTGTTGGGCGCCGTCACGCTGCTGTGCTGCGCGCTCGCGCCCCAGGCTCAGGCGACCGACGCCAGCCCGACAGCCGAAGAAACCACCGTTACCCTGGGCCTTGGCATGGGTGTCACGCCTCGCTACATGGGTGCTGACCGCTACCGTCCGCTCGTACTGCCGATGCTCAGCATCCAGCACGGAGCGTTGTTCGCCGACACCACTCGCGGCGTGGGCCTGCAATTTCAATCCGACAGTGGTTTTAGCGCCAGCGCAGCGATCAATTACGACCTGGGCCGCAAAGAGAAGGACAGCATCACCAGCCCGGGCGGCGACGAGCTCAGAGGTATGGGCGATATCAACGGCGCAACCGTCGCCGACTTTACCCTCAGCCAACAACTGCTTGACTGGCTGTCGGTCAACGGCGAAGCCGAACTGCGCATGGCCGGCGAGCACCGAGGCAACCGTTACCGCTTTGGCCTGGAAGGCATCTTGTTGCACACAGACCGCGACACCCTGAGCCTGGCCATCGACGCCCATGCCGGCGATAGCCGCTACAACCAGACGTTCTTCGGCGTCACCCAGGCTCAGAGCCAACGCTCGATCTACAGCAAGTACACCGCCGACGCCGGGATCTATGCCTACTCCGCTGCCTTGAACTGGCAGCACACCTTCGACGCGCACTGGTCAACGCTGGCCAGCCTGACGCTGACTCAATACGCTGACCAGGCCAGCGACAGCCCGCTGGTAAGGCGCGAAACCGCAGGCTTGGGCCTGTTTGCAATCAACTACACGTTCTGACAACAAGCCCCGGGTATGCAGGCTTCATCTGAACTATCCCTGGGGCAGATTCCAGTCCTGTGCGAATGGCTTTTCAGACCGCGCAAGGTTCTCCCCATCAGGGCGTACACACGATGATCCGTTTGAAGTACCTGTCCAAAAGAGCCGTGCTGCTCTATGCGCTATTGATGAGTATCGGCAGTCAAGCCTCCCCCACCCTGCATACCGAAGCGTTCGTGCATCCTGGCCTGCTCCAGACCCGGGAGGACTTCACGCGGATACGCGAGAAGCTGGCCAACTATAACCAGCCGTGGCTGGCCGGCTGGCAGAAGCTGATCGCCAACCCCCATGCCTCATTAGCCTGGCAGCCCAACCCGATGCCGGTGGTGTACCCCACTTCAGGCGGCCCGAATAACGACAGTGTTCTGTTCAACGACGCAGCCGCCGCGTATGCACTGGCCCTGCGCTGGCAGATCTCCAACAACCCGGCGTATGCCGACAAGGCCGTGAGTATTTTGAACCAGTGGGCCTTGACCCTCACCGCGATCAAAGACAAGCCCGGCAGAGCTTTGGTGGCAGGCTTGTACGGCTACCAACTGGCCAACGCGGCCGAACTGCTGCGCAGCTACCCAAAGTGGCGGGCGGAAGATTTCCAGCGTTTTCAAGGCATGATGCTCACTGTGTTCTACCCCATCAATCATGACTTCCTGGTGAACCACGACGGCGCCCGGCCTGATCATCATGGGGCCAGCTGGGACCTAGCCAACATGAACTCGATGCTGGCCATCGGCGTACTGACCGACCGCCGCGATCTCTACAACGAGGCCGTCGACTACTTCAAGCACGGCACCGGTAACGGCGCCATCGCCCACGCGGTGTGGAAGCTCTACGGCGATGGCCTTGGTCAAGTCCAGGAAAGCGGACGTGATCAGTCACACGCAATGCTCGACATAGCCGTGCTCGGCAGTTTCTGCCAAATGGCCTGGAGCCAGGGCAACGACCTGTTCGGCTACCAGAACAACCGCGTGCTGCAGGGCGCCGAGTATGTGGCCAAGTACAACCTTGGCCAGGAGGTGCCGTTTACCCCCATCCCCAACAGCAGCTTCAAACAGACCGTCATCTCGGCCGATCATCGCGGCGAAACCCGTCCGATATGGGAACTGCTCTACAACCACTACGCCGTGCGAAAGGGCCTCAGCGCACCGAATGTGCAGGCCATGGCAAATAACGTCCAAGTGGAAGGTGGTGGCGGGGATTATGGTGCTGACAGGGTTGGCTACGTCCAGCTGGGGTATGGGACGTTGCTGTATTCGTTGGGGGAATACGGTTTGTCGGAGATGCAGTTAATGCCTTAGAGGTATATCACCGAAGCTGCGCTGCGCATTACAAATGCGTCCTTTCTACCTGTCAAATTCGAGGAATGGCAAGAACGCATTGGTGTGTTGGAAATGTCAAAGGACGCCAGCACCATCGCCGCAGAAGTGTGGAGCCAGATATGAATGAAACACCCGAGGTCTTTAGACCCGGGGCTTTTTTGTGAGCCACTTGCACGCGCAACTCGATGTTGCTACGAGTGGCTAAGCGCCTACATCCCGATGGGTTGAGTATTACGAAGGCCTTGATGAATTCCCGGAATGCTGCTTTTCCAGGCTTGAAATTTCACCGCGCAACACCCCCTCCAACACCCCAAAAAACCCCTGAATATGCCCCTGCTTCAACGCCTGCGGCCGCGTAACCAAATAAACCTCCATCGCCGGCAGTTCTATCTCCTGAAAAACCTCACTCAACCCCGTCGCCAAAATACGCGGCAACACCGCCACCCCCATCCCCCGCTTCACCGATTCAAGCTGCACCGCAAACGAACTCACCCTGATCGGCGCACGGTCCACCCCCGCAGCTTTCGCAGCGCGCATTTGCGGCAGCAGATCCAGCGGCGGCAGCAAGGCGATACTGGCGGCGGTAGCTGGCGTTAGCGCAGGAAACCGTTGCAGGTATTCAGCAGTTGCGAATACGCCGTAAGCGAGTTTGCCGAGCCCTCGGTAGATCAGGGAAGGTTCGCCCAGGTGTGCGGTGCGTATGGCGATGTCGGCCACGCCTCGTACGATTTTGTGAAAGTCGGTGGTGACCTGTAGTTCTACGGAACAGCCTGGGTGCTGGGAGGTGAAGCGGCTGGCGGCCTCAAGCACGCTGGCGGAAAAGCCTTCGCCGGCGCTCACCAGCACGGTGCCGCTGAGGGTTGCTGGCGTGCCGTCGGCGGGGGCCTGGCGGCGCAGGCCGGATTCGGCTGCCAGGGCGACGTCTACCAGGGCTTGGCCTCGGGAGGTGAGTCGGCAGCCTTCCACGCCGCGTTCCACCAGTGGTTCGCCAAGGGCAGTTTCCAGTTGGGTGAGGCGTCGGGAGACGGTAGACGCCGCGATACCGAGTAACTGGCCTGCCTGTAAAAAGCTGCCGCGCCGTGAGACTGCCAGCAGCAGTCGAAGATCGTCCCAATTTGCCTGCAATGCCATATCTCCGCGCTTCCCTGGTGTGCAGATGTGCAAAGCCATTATGCCGCAGGCGCTGTTTTTACGGCGCGGGCTGACCGGTATATCTACTGGCCTTCTCAACAAATGGAATGGCCTGTATGAACACGAACCCCAATCGCTTGCGCAGCACCTTTGTGACCGGTGCCACCGGCTTGCTGGGCAATAACCTGGTATGGGAGTTGGTCGCACGGGGTTATGCGGTGAAGGCGCTGGTCCGCTCGGCGGCCAAGGGCGCGCAGCAGTTCGGCGATTTGCCGGGCGTGGAGATGGTGGTGGGGGACATGGCGGATGTGGATGCCTTCGCGGCGGCGTTGCAAGGCTGCGATACGGTGTTTCACTGCGCGGCGTTCTTTCGGGATAACTACAAGGGCGGCAGCCATTGGGAGGAACTGGAGAAGATCAATGTCGTCGGTACCCGAGCCCTGCTGCAACAGGCGTATGACGCCGGTGTGCGACGGTTTGTGCATACCTCGTCGATTGCCGTGCTCGACGGTGCCCCCGGTACGCCGATCGACGAGACGTGCCTACGGGCCGAAGCCGATGCGGACGACTACTACCGCAGCAAGATCCTGGCTGAGCGGGAGGTGTTGAGGTTTCTTGAAAGCCATCCGCAGATGTACGCCTGCATGGTTTTGCCCGGTTGGATGTGGGGGCCGGGTGACCGTGGGCCGACGTCTTCGGGGCAGTTGGTCCGGGACGTGATCAACGGTAAGTTGCCGGGGCTGATTCCTGGCACCTTTTCGCTGGTCGATGTCCGCGATGTGGCCTGGGCGCACATTGCTGCTGCCCAAAGCGGGCGACGGGGCGAGCGTTATCTCGCGGCCGGTCGCAACTTGACCATGCGCCAGCTGATTCCGGCGCTGGGGCGTATTGCCGGGGTCAAGGTGCCCTCCCGCCAACTGCCGCTGCCCGCGCTGTACCTGTTGGCAGCGATGCAAGAGGCCTACGCCTACCTGACCGGCAAGCCCATCTTGCTGAGCATGGCGACGTTGCGGCTGTTGATACGCGAGGAGCACCGTACCCGCTTTGACCACCGCAAAAGTGAAGAGGAACTGGGGTTGAGCTTTCGCGTCCTGGAGCAGACCCTCACGGACACGGTGGCGTGGTCCCGGGCCTACGGCGGGTTGTAATAAAAAGCCCCAGGTCGACAGGCCTGGGGCTGGTTCGTGGCGGCAGGTTCAATGCTGTTTCAACGCCTCTAGCCGTGCCGGCAAGTCCTCCTCGGGAAAGCGTTGGTACAGCGCCAGCAGTTTTTCATCCGCGGCCCTGGTTTCACCCGCTCGACGCAGGTTCACAATTTCCTGCAGACCTGCTTCCAACGTAGGCAGCGCCCGTTTGCTGAGTTTCAGCGCTGGCTGATCCGCCACTGCGCTTTCGGCTTGAGCAGGCGCACTTTCAACCCGTGGCGCTATCGCCATCCGGGCCATTGGCGCGGGGGCGGAGAAGGCTTGCGGCGCTGGCTGGGCGGCTTCTTCGTGGTGCGGCGCAGAGAATGTCGCGGTGGAGATTTCGGGTTGCGGCACGGGGGAGCGCATGACCACGCCGATCATCAGTGCCAACCCGGCGACGGTGGCAAATGCCATTTGCCAGCGCGGGCGTTGGCAGGCTTGCAGCCAGCGTTGCCACAGGCTGGGTTGCGGCTGCGGGGCTTCGCGACGGGCAGCGTTGAGGATGAAGGCGTCGAGGGACGCGGGCGGCTCGCCCGTGCTGTGTTGACGATAGTGCTGGAGCAGCGCGTCGTCTGGGGTGTGTCGGGAGTCAGTCATACGGGTACCTCCTCGGCCAGCAGGCGCCGCAATTTTTGCAGGGCGTAGCGCAAGCGGCTTTTTACGGTTTCCAGCGGGGCGCCGGTGAGGGTGGCGATTTGCGGTACTTCGAGCTCGCCGTGCAGGCGTAGCAGAAACACTTCGCGCTGGTCTTCGGGCAACGCTTGCAGGGCCGCGTCGAGGCGCGCCTGGTCGCGGCTGAGGGTCAGTTGTTGCTCGGGGCCGTCGCTGTCATCGGCCTGGGCGTGGAGCTGTTCATCGTAGCTGTCGTGCAGGGGGTTGTGGATGCCGTGCTTGCGCCAGTGGTCGATCAGGCGGTTGCGGGCGATCTGGAACAACCAGGTGCGAAAACTCGCCCGGCCTTGTGGCTGGGTGGTGCTGCGGATCAGGCTGAGCCAGGTGTCCTGGTAGATTTCTTCGGCCAGTTCGGCTTTGTTGCATAGGGACACGAGGAAGAAGTACAGGCCCTGGCGATGGCGCGTGTACAAGGCTTCGAAGGCGGCAGCGTCACCGGTTCGGTAGCGGGCCAGCAGCGATTCGTCGCTGGGTGAGTCATCTGAAACGGCCATGTAGTGGGCGAACTCCTTTTGGTCAGCCGAAGCAGGATTACTGTAGGAGCGAGCTTGCTCGCGAAGAACGTCAACGATAACGCGTGCTTCCTGGATAAACGCGGTGCCTGTGAGTTTTTCGCGAGCAAGCTCGCTCCTACAAAAAGTTTTAGCAGCATGGCCCCTCCCCCATTTGCACATTGGTGCGGGCGAGATCAGGGCTTGAGGCTTTGGGCCAGCTCCACCAGTTGCACGAATTCGTTGCGCAGCCCGAACGGGTCATCGCCGCGGGCCGAGCGCGCCAGTTTGGCGGTGTCTTGCACACTCATGATGCCAGTGTAGCGGCCATCGCCCTTGAGCTGTTGGGCGAAGGCGGCCACGGCAGACGCGAAGCGCAGGTCGTCGCTGGCTGGGGTGGCCTGGTTGGCGATAGGGCGTTCGATCAACTGGCTGTTACCGCCCGCAGCTGGTTTGTAGCGCACCCGCAGCATCGCCAGCTCATCGGACTTGCCTTCGGTCGCAGGCGCGTCGGCGTAACGCAGAGGTTCCAACCAGCCCTTCTCGCCCTTGGGCACGATTTCATACAGCGCCGTCACCGTGTGCCCTGCGCCAATCTCACCGGCATCGACCTTGTCGTTGTTGAAATCCTCACGCTTCAGGGCGCGGTTTTCATAGCCCAGCAGGCGGTATTCGCTGACCTGGGCCGGGTTGAACTCCACCTGCAGTTTCACATCCCGCGCCACCACGGCCAGGGTGGAACTGAGTTGCTCTACCAGCACCTTGCGTGCTTCGCGCAGGTTGTCGATGTAGGCGTAGTTACCGTCGCCCGCGTCGGCCAGTTGTTCCATCAGGTGTTCGTTGTAGTTGTCCACGCCAAAGCCGAGGGTGGTCAGCGATACGCCGCTTTTGCGCTGGGCCACGGCCATCTGCTTGAGGCTGTCGAAGTCGCTGATGCCCACGTTGAAGTCGCCGTCGGTGGCCAGCAGGATGCGGTTGATGCCCTGGTCGATAAAGCCTTCGCGGGCCATCTGGTAGGCCAACTCGATGCCCGACGCGCCTGCGGTGGAGCCGCCGGCGGTGAGTTGGTCGATGGCGTTGCGGATCTTGGCTTTTTCACTGCCCGAGGTGGGCTTAAGCACCACGCGGGATTCACCGGCATAGACCACCAGTGACACACGGTCCTGATCACGCAGTTGATCCACCAGTAACTTCAGCGTGCTTTTGACCAACGGCAAGCCTTCGCGGCGGTCCATGGAGCCGGACACGTCCACCAGGAAAACCAGATTGGCGGGCGCCAGTTCGGCCACGGTTTTATCGGAGGCCTTGATGCCAATGCGCAGCAGTTTTGTGCGCGGGTTCCACGGCGTAGCGGCCAGCTCGGTGGTCACGCCAAAGGGGGAGCCATCGGTGGGCAATGCGTAGTGGTAGGGGAAGTAGTTGACCATTTCCTCCAATCGCACCGAGCCTTCGGGCGGCAGGCGGCCTTGGTTGAGGAAGCGCCGTACGTTGGCGTAGCTGCCCGTGTCGACATCCACGCTGAAGGTGGAGACCGGGGTTTCGGCGACGCTATGCACCGGGTTATCCGGCAGGTTGGCGTATTGCTCGCGGGGTTCGCTGCGGTAGTCCATCGTCGCCATTTCCCGCACCCTCATTGGTGCCGGCATGGCCATCCGCTTGACCACTGCATTCTGGATCGGCGCGCTGTGCAGCTCGGCGAGAGGCGCCGGTTCAACCGGTTTGGAGACTTCGGGGGACGATGACAGCCCACACCCAGCCAGCGCCACCAGCAGGGTAACGGTAAAGCCTTGGGCAGCGGGACGCAGGTAAAGCAGAGGGCGGGACATGGGGCTGAGCCTCGTGAATGAATGAGCCGTTCACAAGGTCAGACGCGAGATAGGTTGGGTTTGGGTTAAACCCTCGAAATTCACCCCGATCAATGTGGGAGCTGGCTTGCCTGCGATAGCGGTGGGCCAGTGCTGGAAAGGCTGCCTGACACACCGCTATCGCAGGCAAGCCAGCTCCCACATTTGAATGGCGGTGTTCTCTTAGTCCGTGCCGTACTTGGGGTTACGCGGGCCGTACAAGATGCCGGTGCGTTGCCCTGCCGACAGCAACCGCGCACTGGTGATACCGGCAATCGGATGCGCCGCATCGGTAGAGCTGTTGATCACCTGCTTGACCGCCGCCGTGATCAGCATGCCCACCAGGCCGCCACCGTTGTTATTGCCCTCCTCGCTCGACGCCCGCGCCGAACCGGTCCACAGGGTGGTGCCGGTGCGCAGGTCCACCAGTTTGGCCGAGGCCGTCACCGAGGTGTCGCTGGAGATCAGCATGTACTGGGTGCCGTACTCGCTGATGGTGATGTACAGCGCCGCGTCCGCACCAAAGATGTCATGCAGCTTGGCCGGTTGTACGGCCTGGATATCGTTGGCGGTGGTCAGGCCGTTCTGGCGGAAGGTTTCGTCCACCAGGGCAATCGGCAACACGTAGTAGCCGGCTTCGGCCAGCGGGTAGGTGACTTGCGACACCAGGCTGTAGGACGCCTGCACTTCCGGCGATTCGTTGATCGGCGGCAGTACCAGGATCGACTTGGGCCGTGCCTGTTTGTACGCCGAATAATCGACCGTCTTGGGCGCGGCGCAACCGCCGAGCAACGCCAGGGCCAGCAAGGCGCCGGTGAGTTTTAACAGGCTCATTTGGTGGCGACTCCGGTCTTGGCGTTTTTCAACAGAAAGTCCATGTACGCAGCAGACTCAGGGAACAGGGCCTTCTCGGTGCGAAACTCCTGCACCATCTGGTCATCCTTGCCCATGTTCATGTACAGCATGCCCAGGTGCGCGTGGTAGCCCGGCGGCGCCTTGCGGCCACTGGCGTTGATCTTCTGCAGATCGCGTTCCAGTGCTTCCACCTGCGCTTCCTTGGGCTCGCCCTTGAAGTACTCGTAAACCTGCGGCTGGTAGCTCTCCCATTGATACAGGGGCTGGGGCGCCGTCTGGCACCCGGCTACCGTTGCGATTGCTGCCAGCGTCAGCGCCAACTTCACTGCCTTGCTCATCCGTGTACTGCTCCTTGTGGTGTGGCTGATCAGTTACGCGGGTTCCAGGCGCCGGCGTTGATGCCGTCGACCAGGCGGTTGATCGCTTCGCGCATGGCCAGGTCGAGCACCTTGCCATTGAGGGTGGAGTCATAGCTGGCGGTGCCGCCGAAGCCGATCACTTCACGGTTGGACAGCGCGTACTCACCGGCGCCCTGGGTGGAATACACCACTTCGGAGGTATTGATGTTGACGATATTCAACGCAACTTTGGCGTAGGCCACTTGGGTCTTGCCACGGCCGAGGATGCCGAACAGCTGGCGGTCGCCGGTCTCTTTGCGGCCGAACTCGGTCACATCGCCAGTCACCACATAGTCAGCGCCCTTGAGCTTCTGCACGGTGCCTTTGATTTTGGCTTCCTGGGAGATCTCGCCCATGTTGTCGCGGTCCAGCACGCTGAAGCGGTTGGTCTGCTGCAAGTGGGTGATAAGAATGGTCTTGGCCTGGCCGCCGAGACGGTCAACGCCATCGGAGAAGATGCCGCGCATGTAGCTGGAGCGGTTATCGAACTTACCCACGGCAATCGGCACACGCACGCCGGAATAGGCCACGTGGGCGCTGGCGACTTGCTCCACCGGCATCGCGCGGTTGCTCTCGGTGGCGCAACCGGCCACGGTCAACAGCGCCGCGGCGGTGAGGCCCGACAGCAGGATTTTGGACAGTGTCTTCACAGGGTGCTCCTTGGGTGAGGAAATCAGCGTTGCTGGGTTTTCCAAGGAGAAAGGCAGCTTGAAAACGCGCTGGCCTGGATTCTTCCCTGAAAGACGGTGATGCAACGGCTGCGGCATTTTACGGGGTTGAGAGCGGTTCTCAAGTTGTTTCGGCCATAGGTGGGGGGGCTTAGCCTACTGCCGACCGCAATACTCAAAGCAACAAAGATCAAATGTGGGAGCTGGCTTGCCTGCGAAAACGGTAGTGCAGCAACAGATGCAGCGACTGACACAACGCCTTCGCGGGCAAGCCCAATGCCGATCAATTAAACGAACGCAATGCCCAAAGCAACGAAGATCCAATGTGGGAGCTGGCTTGCCTGCGAAAGCGATAGTGCAGCAACAGATGCAGCGACTGACACACCGCCTTCGCGGGCAAGCCCGCTCCCACAGGGGAACTGCGCTTAACCCTGACTGGCATTAGCCCAAGCCCGCCCATCAACAGCCGCCAGCCTTCGCACAGCCCTACTTGAGCTCCTTCACCAGATACTGCGCAGAAATCTGCGTAATCCCGGTCAACGCCCGGCGCAAAGCTTCAGGGTCCGTGCGGTAGGTTAACGGTGTATAGCCATAAACGTTCTGACCATTGAACGGCGTGACCGCTTCAAAGGTGCGCCAGACCATCTCATCGCCGCGATCCATCTGAGCTAACACGTTAAGGGTCGGATAAATCACGCTGCTGAAACCCTGGGTCAGGCGAAAGCCCCACTCGGACACGGTCAGCTGAATCTGCGCATCAGCGGGCTCATCGTCGCCGACCACCTTGAGCGTCGAAGTCTTGCCCAACTCATCGACAAAGCCCTGCTTGAGCAACACGCCTACATCGAGTTTTTCCGCCTCCATCACCGTCAGAATAGCCACCGGCGTCGGCATCTCGGCCAACTGCCCGAGCTTCATGCCGCCGGCAAACCCGGCGCCACTCAACGCCGCAGTACCCAGCTTGGACGCTCCGCTGGCCATGCCAACACCCGCACCAACCCCGGCCCCCAGGGCCGCGCCCCAGGCCTGTTCGCGGCCGAAGTACACCATGTTCTTTTCCCACTTCACGGGCAGGACTTTGACGGTCTTGATCTGCGCGCGGTTTTCGGGGGTGAGAGGGTGGCTGACGCAGCCGCCGAGGATGAGGGTGGTGAAGAGAATGAGGAGGAGGTTTTTCACATTGGTCCTTTAATGTTTGGGGTGAGGCTTCGGATTTGCGTATTCGTAGTGCGTTTGTTCGTGGGCAGTATGTCGGCAATGGATAGCAAGATGTTAGCCGCTGCGGGCACGCTCCGAAGCAGCGGCATTTTGATGCCTTGCGCGGGCTTGGCGGTGCGGCTTATAGTCCGGCCGTCGCTCAAAAAGCGACCGGGTTTGGCGACCCGAAGAACGAGCCCTCAATAATCCAGAGAGCTTAATGATGAATCGATACATTCCCCTAACCGGCCACGACTGCACCGTCCCAGCCCTGATCATCGACACCCAGGCACCTCTCGACGTCCTTCACGACGCCGCCGTGCACCGCATTCGGGCCGTCACCCAACTGCTGGAAAACCTGGCCTTCCGCGAACAACTCAGCAGCGATGCCGTCGTGCTTTCAGACTTCGCCCATTTGCTGGCCATTCCGCTGCGCGATGGGTGTGACTTGCTGGATGTCATCAGTCGCAGGCTGAATGCCGATCCGTCCTGAGTGAAAATCGGGCGGCCTTAGTGTCGCCCCCTTTATGCGTGAGCAATTCAACTTAATAAACCGGTCCACTTTTTTCGTCATTTCACGCAGCAAACCTGATCATCCGAAAGATAATAAAGTCCCTCCAGCTTTCCGCAAATGGAAGGAAGACCGAAAACCGATTCTGAGGCATAAGAAATAGGCAGCTCGGTTCTAATCGAACAGGCAAACTCCGAACTTTCCCACGTTGGAGTGACTATACCGCTCCAAAAACTTACTGCGTCTCCCTTATCAGACAATATAACAGGCTTTACGTATTCAATTGCGGCATTGGAGTCCCAATATAAATAACCGCGATACACAGCGCCACTTTCACCAAGAAAATCAGTTAGAACGATAATCTGAAAATCTGAGCACGTTTCCTGTTCGGCGAGGGGGCGTACAGTTGACTCATCCTCCACTGTTTCGTCCATCGGAAAAAACCAAACGCTATAGCTATCAAGATCATCAATCGTTAGCTCATATACTTGTTTGTCCGACACAAATCGCCCCCTATGTAATTAAATACAACAAAAGGGGACAGAATTACTTAATAGGCTCTCAATTCTAATTTAAATAAATCTGTCCCTTTTCTACCCATTTCTCCGAATTTTTATCCTGCTGGAACCGCATCGATATCAAACTCACCTTGCTCGTCAATTTCGGCGTCTGCTCTCAACACCTCAAAATCGCAGCCCCCTAAATTCAAATGGACATTTATTTCATACGCTCCACTTGAGGAGGGTCTTATAAATTCGACCTGAAGAGAATAATCTCCTTCAGGCAGTTCTAGAGGAACCGTACTCGAAATACTACCAAGCTCAACATTTCTATCTTTCACCGTGAAGGGAACTTTAAGAGCCCGAACCACGTCTGCGCTAATAGCGGGCACTTGCTCGTTAATGAAAACGCTAATTATATGATCCCCTTCGTCGATCAAAGCTCTAAAAGAGGCACTTCCTAACCTCCACGCAAATCCTTGCGCATAACTACGATCACTCCAATCATTATACGGCTGATCAAGCGAGCTTAAAAACACGCAAAATTGCGAATAAGACAAATATATACTTTCTCTAAACCCAGCCATTAGCCCACCACCTTAATTCAACAAAAGGGGACAGATTTACTCAATAGCCTTTGTACTACCACCACGAATTAAGTAAATTCGCCGCCCTCACAACTACCTGACTAACTAGGCAACGGTTTCTTGATCGCCATTAACAGAATCAAACAGTACGCCGACAACACCAGCCGCCATAAATCGCCGTTTCACTTCTTCACTTACTATGACCGCACCCAAATATTTTTTAAGTTTAAATATATGACTTGATCCGACCCTGCCCGGGTCAACCACTAAATTGTAGAAAGCACGATAGTTGCCGGCCATATCTGGCCTAACAGGATCATCTACCTCAAACTTTTTATAGCGAGAGCGCTTTTCATCCACGCAATCAATTTGCGTTTCAATAATCATCAAAAAATAGCTCTGGCAAACCACTTTATTGTTTATCTTCACCGGCTCAAAAACGACATGCTGATAAAGTTCGTCTGTCTCTGGCAAACCGGCGAGCGAATTTTTTGCCCTCTCGCTTAAAACAGGAATACTGGCGTATCCAGCGAGGGAATAATCAACTTCTTTACCGTCGAACCTTACATCGAGGGTATATGTGCCTGGCTCCATAAAACTAACTGGAGGATCACTGAAATGCCAGTTATCTACATGATGTACATCTCCGAGCACCCACCTATCGCAGACAGTTACATCTTGTCGCATTAAGTAATATCTCATTTCAGTCCCTCGTAAGCCATTTATTAACTTCACTACCCACGATTACTGCTTCTGACTTAATCCCTTCCAATATTTTTGTCACGAATCAACGAAAAAAGGGGACTGTCTAGTCCTGAAATAGGTTTACACCTGCTTCAGGACTAGACAGCCTTTAAACTCTAGTCTAGATAAATCTGCCCTCTTTTCTTGTCCCTTTTCTTCAGTCCCCTTTTCTTCAACTTATTCATCATCCCATAACTGCCCCGGCGGCGCATAGTTACCATCTTCCAAGATGCTGCACCATCCAAAAAGCCTATAAAACATTTCAAGATCCAATATTTGGTAGATATCAATATCAACTTTTTTTAACGACACCCGACCGTGTGCATAGTGAGAGTATTGCCCACCTACCCCACCTATCGCTCTTTTTTCAAGTTCTGCACGATCCCACTCCAGAACGGTTCCTGCAGCTTCTGGCAAAGGGTCCAAAAATTCAATTTCAAACTCCGTTGCAATTTTGCAAATGCAAGGAATCAGCCTTTGCTCGAGCAGGCTGTGGGTTAACAAATTCTCGGGAAACTTAATGCTTAATTTCATTTCAGAGCATCCTTTGGAACAACAACATAACCTGAAAAATTCTTTTCAAAAGTAGTCGCGGGGCTAAAGTACTGCTTACCATGAGGATCACTGCAAAAGGGGACAGATTTATTTAATGCGCCTTTAAACTCTAATATTAAATAAATCTGTCCCCTTTTCTCGTGAGATTAAAAGGTGGTACCTACCCATCCATCTTTACTGGATACCCACGCAGACCGTGACGGCGCGCAACCCACAATCAGAAATACAACTACCATTATTACGCTAATTTTTTTCACGTTTTCTCTCCGTGAAAATGTGAAAAATGGGACATATTTATTTAATACGTTTTTCAACTCTAATTCTAAATAAGCCTTTCCCTTTTCTCACTTTTTTATTCATCTCCGCTCTGGCACCGACTCAACTTTTTCCATTTATATGATTTCGCCACGGCACGAGCAGTCCCTCCAACAAGACTCGATCAACAACACCATCATCAATGGCGCCGACAAAAGTTGTATCCAACTGAAACTCAAAGGAAATATCTTCCTTTTCCGATAACTTTTTTACGGCACAGACTATTTCTTCCACTTCATCTAGATTTTTTGAATCCATATCAACAGACAGTACATTCGGTTGCAGTGCTGAATAAATCTCCAACATTCCACCCACCACTTCCGCGCCCCCTTCGTCTATCGCGTAAATAAAGGTTGGCGGGGCAATGCTCCATATTCTTGACGCAGCGAGCTCATTCACGAGCTGCTGCACATTAGATCTAATAGACTGATCTAAGTCTTGAGCCACGTAGAAAATCAACTTTTGCTTCTCATGTTCTAGCGGTACGGAATGCATTATTCAGCTCCTTTTTTTGGAGGGTATGCCGGGAGAGCCGACCCTGGACCGCCTGGATTATATCTAAACCCTCCTGGCATATGCGCATCCAAATGCCGTGTATCAGGCAGTGGCACAGTAAGTGGCGAACCCTGAACATAACAAAAGGGGACAGATTTATTTAATATGCTTTTCAACTCTAATTTAAATAAATCTGTCCCCTTTCTCATAACCTCTTTCTGAGGAGACATATTCAAAACCCTCACTTTTAAACTCCACGTGAGGAGTACCATCTTCGGGGGAGCTCTCTCTAACCAACAGCATAGACTTAGGCGCTCCCAACTTAGCGCCTATCAAACTCACGGTTTTCTGCAGCTCACCGAAATTGGAAACCATACTAATTCGTTCTTCTCAACAAAAGGGGACTGATTTATTTAATGCACCTTTAAACTCTAATTTAAATAAATCCGCCCCCTTTTCTCTCTTTTCTTTACCCTTAAAACAGCAGTTAAACGACATAACATCCTTTTACGTTAGAAGTTTCGTATCTCCATGACTTTATTAGCCGATCCGCAGCGACAAAAACCGAATATCGGCAATCCCTAATCCAAGTTATGTAATACCGCCTGCCTCCGTTTTCATCAACAACCTTATCAAAGGTCTTATTTTTATTTACAGGCGACCAATATGAGTCGCCACATCCTCGAGTGCAGTCTTTGTAAAGGTGGGAATCGAAATGAGTACCTACCCATAGATTCATTCCATTTTCCCAATTGGAATGGGAAGGTGCGCAGCCAGCCAAGGCCGACAATAATACTACTAAAAGCCATTTATTAATTTTCACGCTTTTTCTCCGACTCAATTGCTGGGCGGTACTTATCGTACAGTGCTCCATAATTTACAAGCAGAGCAGGCGGCACGAACAAAAGGGGACAGATTTATTTAATAGGGCTTTACCGCCATCTCGAATTAAAATAAATCTGTCCCCTTTTACTCTTTTATTACATTTTTATTATTTCTATGCACTCAAGACGAACGAACTCACATCACCAAAATTCAAAAACTCTTGAAAACAAGAAGTAACGACACCTATATCTCTAGTTATGAAACTCGCCGGGTAATAGTCGCCCAAAATCTCAACTGAACTTGTCCCCATCGACGTATTATTAAGAGTACGCACGACGTGCTCACCATCTTCAAGGTATTGATTTAGCATCAAAAGATAATTTCCAGAATCAGCGTAAAGATTGATTTCATACGGTCCATATTCAGGCGTCGGTGAAATAGACAACGAAGCGACACCGTCAAATTTTCTATACTTGCTTATAATGGACTTCACATCTTCCAGGGACGGTTGGCGAACAAGAGGGATTTGCAATCTACCGTGTTCAGGATTAAGTGTATACCCTCCAATTATCATCTATTTTTCTCCTTAATGGACTTCATGCCTGACTCCCAGTAATAGTTTTTCGGAAGTCCCGTTTTATCATCTATAGCTTTCACGGTGAGCGATTTCAACTCAGCTTTTTCTGCGGCAGCAGCAATGTCACCTTTGCAGAAACCGCATACATCTTTTCCTGCGACCGTCATGGACATGTCCGCCCCCGCAGTTTTACCAGAGCTATATGCTTGCTGAATCACACCTATTTCTGCGTGGGCATCTTTCATATTTCCGTTTGGATAAAGCTTGCCAGGATTCGTAGCAGCTTTATCTGCAATCCTATCCGTGATCAACGAAGGTATTTTCGGGTCTGCCTCGTTGAGCGGACGAGAGGTCTGATTGACGTCTTGGAAGGTTTGTCCACCTACCTTTCCCTCTGCGGCTACTTTCGGAGCCGCGCCCTTAGCCGCCCCTTCTATAACATTCCTCTCGGCCAGTGCAGCGGTTTCGGAATCCGTAAACATGCTTGTTGCGTTTGCATTCTTAGACGCAGCGCCTTTGGCTGCTCCTAACTCTGCTCCTTCAACGACTCGCCCAGCAACCTTACCTGCCCCTCCTAACCCACCGCCGAACATCATGCCAACCATTTCGGCATGATCACCCTTCATAGTTTGCTGCACCGCGAGGCGCGTGTCGTCCTGATTCTTATCTTGGAAGCCCCGAACGATAGACTGTTCTGCTTTGTTGAGCCCGCCGCTCTGATCATATTTATCCAGCGCTGCATTACCCGCCTCCACGTCTAGGCGCTGCGCATTACAACTCGTAGGATCATTACACTTCAGCAGCGTAATGCCAGTTTTCTTATCGCTGATTCCTGCGTACTTAGTAGCCACATCGCTACGGCAGGATGAAGGGCTGGCTGCCCCACGGCACCCTTTCAAATCCTTAACTAAATCATCAACTTCATGGTGATTTAGGTAGTTATAGGCCGTGGCATTTTTCGCGATTTCAGCACCTTTCTGCACGTCACCGTCAGTCGCACCAGCGGCCGCAATTCCGACCAATTGCGAAGCGGCTAGCAACAACGCTGGATCGCCATCTACCACTTTCGCCAGTGAGGTTACCAGTGCTTCGTTAGCTCCAGCAGCGAGAGCGCCCGTAGCAAAACTGCCGCCGCCAGCTTCACTCAAAAGCCCGCCAACCAAAGCATGCAGAGCGATTTTTTGAGGCCCTGATTCTGACCATTTTTGGCCTTTCGAGTAATCGCCTACAGCGTTAAAGGCGACCGCTTGCAACGTGCTCTGCAACTGCGACCGTAGGGAACTACCGAGATTGTCTCCAAAACTACCGCCTTGAATAGCAGTGCTTAAACTTGCTTGGGCAACTCCTTGCGCCCCCGAATAGACGGCAAACCTACCGATGTCAGACGCGGAACTGAGGTCAAACCCTTTTGTAATGTGATTGACGTTGTCGCCAGTTACACCAAACGCAGGATCAAGCACGCCAGCGGTAAAACCTGCAGCTAACGCCCCAGTTGCATACCCCTTCAAGGCTTTGCTTGACGTAATGTCTTGAAAAGTTGCACCGATGTTTCCGCCGTTATTGATGAAGCTGACGGTGCTTCCACTGGCAACTGAAGTTAACGCAGCAGTTGCCATAACGTTGCCCCAACCGGCTGCTGCGGTCCCAACCGCCGTACCAGCTGAGACCATAGCCGAACTGCCTGCCGCAGCCATTGCCGTACCAGACCCGGCACTGGCACCCGCAGCAGCGCCCGCGACGCTACTTGCGGCCCCAGCCGTCAAAACTGTCACTACGATGATGATCGCCAGCATGGCTCCTTGGCCTAAGCTGGAATGGCTGTACTTGAACGAATCATGCAGTTCCTGCACTTGCCGCCAATCCACATCCCCACGCTTCTCGGCTTCTTTCAACCAAGCCAACTGTGGGTCTGCTTTGACCATCACATCAATCGTCTGGCTAACCGTGTTCTGATCAATCTGTTTAATGTCGATCTTCAGCCCGTTAACCGCCTTGATCGCCAACTCACCCTGTGCCTTCAACTCACTTTGGCGCAACGTCTCGTCGGTATTACCCTTGCCCTTGGCGCTGGTCCAAGCCAGGTCACCCTTGCTTTTCTCGTGACTCTCCTGGTGCAGGTCTTTGACTGCCTCGAACGTCACCGCACCGCCACTGGTGATCGCCAGGTCGTTACCACTCTCAAGCTTGGCCCGCTGATACAACTGATCACCGCCACTGACCAGTGACAGATCACCACCAGTCTTGATCTCAGTCCCCACATTCGTGACGTGGGTCACCTCATCACGCTTGGTCTTCTTCGCGCCCCAGCCCCCCTTCTCCTTCATGTCGTAAAGGCTGTAGGTGCTGTTCTGCGCAGCCAACAAACTCAACTTGTCCCCGCTATACAGATAAGCCTCATTCCCCGCGCTGATCCTGCTCGCCACGATCGTGGTGTCACGCCCCGCCTGGCTGACAAAATCCCCACCCGCCGTCAGCACGCTCGCCACTTGAGTGGTCTGGTCGTCCGAGGTCTTGATGCGTTTTTTGCCGTCCTTTTCCTTGCCCTCAACGTTGTGCATGTCGCTGACCGAGGCGACGTTGAGGTCGCGGCCGGCGGCGATGTTGAGGTCTTTGCCGGCGGTGGCGGTGCTGCCGATGATGTTGACGTCTTGCCCGGCCTGCATGTTGAGGTTGCCGCCCGCCGTGACGCTGGCGGCGAGGTTTTTGACGTCGGTGGTGATGCTGGATTTCTCGCCGCCGTCGCGGGTCTCGTGTTTGACGCGGGTGTCGCTGGCGGCGATGAGGTTGAGGTCGCGGCCGGCGGTTAAGTTAGCGTCGTTGCCCGCTACCAGGGCACCTCGGTTGGTGAGGTCGCGGCCGGCGTCGATGGCGAGGTTTTCGCGGGCGACGATGGTGCCGGCGCTGGTGTCGGTGAGGGTGCGCATGCCGGCGCCGTCACGTACCTGGATGGCGGTGGTCTCGTTGGTGATGTCGCCTTTGAGCGCCGTGAGGCTGACTTGTTTGCCGCGGATTTCGCCGGCCATGGCGTTGCGGATGCTGTCTTGGGCGAGCAGGTTGAGGTTGTTGCCGGCTTCGACCAGGCCGCCGGTGTAGATGCTGCCGCTGCTGATGGCGGAGAGGTTGTTGCTGGCGCGCAGGGTGCCGACGTTGATCAGGTCGCCACCGGTGACCAGGTTGAGGTCGCGGCCCTGGATAAGGCTGTTGCCGCGCACGTTGCGCGAGTCGGCCTGGGCCAGGTACAGCACCGGTACGAGCACGGTCTGGCCGTCGATGACGCGGTTTTCCATCCACACGATGTCGTGGGTCAGGGCGCCGACTTGCTGGTCGGTGAGGGCCACGCCCAGGCTCAGGCGCAGGGCGTCTTTGCTGGCGAGGCCGTTGTCCATCAGGTAGCGGAACTGGTCGGCGTCGCTGTACAGGCCGCCGGCGAGGAAGCGCTGGCCGGTTTGCGCGAGCACGGCGTCGCGGATCAGGCGGGTTTCGTACTGACCGTCTCCGAGGCGGCGCCAGGCGTTGTCGGCGTTGAAGCCGAGCTTGCCGAGCAGGTAGTCGGAGCTGAGGAAGCCCGATACGGAAGTGAACTCGGGGTTGGTTTCGATCAGGTAGTGGCTGGCGGGGTCGGCGTTTTTGACGAACAGGCCGTACTCGCCCTTGGGAAGTTGGAAGGTGGGCGAGGTGGTGGGGTCGACCGGGGCAAACGCGGTGCCGGTGTAGTCCACGGGCACGAAGCCGCCACCAGGGGCCACGCCTACCACGGGCAATACGCTGCCGGGCGCCTGGGCGCTCGGGTCGTTGGCGTGTTTGCTCAGGTTGATGTTGATGCCGCCGACGGGGATGCCGGTCTGGTCGTCGCCGAGGGTGCCGGTCAACTGGGCCAGGGTGTTGTTGTGCAGCGTGCCGTTTTGCAGGGTGCGGGCGACGTTGAGGTTGACCGTGCCGCCCGCTTGCAGGGTGGCGTCGTAGCCGGGGCCGCTGTTGTTGGTCCAGGTGGTGACGTCACTTGCGTAGGCGAACGGCAGGCTGTTGGGTGAGCGGCTTTTGAGTTCTTCGAAGCGCGCCTTATCAAAATTCCCGGCCGCCGTGGCCGCATTGAACGCGGGCACGTCGACGTATTGCATGCGTTCAAACAAATCGTCGGAGACGTGACCTGGCGTGCCGATGACAAGCTTGCGCTGGCCCGTGCGCGTGGCGGCGCCCTGGTTGAGCAGGTCACCGGCAGTGATGCTCAGGTCGCCATTGGCGGCCATCAGGCTGTAGCGGTTCTGCACGTTGTCGCCTTGCAGCAGCATGTTTTTGCCCGCCACCAGGCGCGCCGCTACCGAGTCCTTGGTCGCCGCCTCGAGGTACGTTTCGTAGATGGTGATCTCGCCGCGTTCCCAGTTGTCGCTCTCGCCGCAGTGCTGGCCACAGATCCAACTCAAGCTGCCGGTGGTCAGCGTTTGCCCGAGTTCGAATTCATCTTTGGCGTTTTCGATAAAGCCCGCATTGATGGCGATCGAGCCTTCGCTTTCCACGGTGCCGGAGCGGTTGCTGAACAGCACGGCACGCCCGCCATCGCGGGCGGCGAAGCTCAGGTTGCCTTTGCTGTAGACATCGCCATAGCTGTTGCTGAAGCCATTGCTGCGCAAGGTCATGTCGCCGCCGCTGAACAGCAGCGTGTCGGCGGCATTGGTGATGCCGTTGACTGCGGTGAGGTTCACTGCACCCTGGGCACCGAGGGTGCCACGGTTGTTGATTTGCGCAGCGGCGATGTCCAGTTGCTGGCGGGCGGTGAGGAAGCCGAGGTTGTCCAGGGTGCCGCCCAGGGTCAGGCGCGCATTGGTGGCTGCCAGGCGGCCGCCGTTCTGGCTGAGGTTGTTGGCGGCGACGGTGAGTGTTTGCAGGGCCGAGACGCGGCCGCTATTGCTCATATCGCCGGTGGTGATGCTGATGTCACCGTCGCTGAGCAGTTCGCCGCCGTTGTCCAGGCTGGCCACGTTGAGGATCAAGCCCTTGGCGCTGGCCATGCGGTCACCGGCCTTGAGGGCCAGCCCTTGGTCGCTCTTGTAGGTGAGCGCGTCGTTGAGTTGCACGCGGCCCAGGCCATCGACGTTGCCGAATGCCCAGTCGGCGCTGCCCATGCCCTGGATATTGCCCTGGCTGCCTGCGAGGCTGGCGGTGTTGAGGTGGAACAGGCCGGTGCCGGCGTGTTGCAGCATCCCGTTCTGGTTGTTGAAGCTGGCCGCGTCGAGGCTGAAGGCCTGGCTGCCGAATTCGAGGGTGCCGTTCTGGTTGTTCAGCGCGCCGCTGAGGTTGAGGCTGCTGCTGGCGCCGCCCAGGGCACGCAGTTGCCCGCTGGCGCTGTTGTCCAGGTTGCCGCCGTTGAGGCTCAGGCCCTGGTTGGCTTCGATCAGGCCGCCCTGGTTGGTGAGCGTGTCGCGTGAGGTCAGGTTGAGCTGGTTGCCGCTGATCTGGCCGCCCGCGCTGTTGTCGAGGCTGGCGCCGCTGACGGTCACTTGTTCTTTACCGAACAGTTTGCCGCCACGGTTGGCAAGGGCTTCTACGGTCAGTTGCAGGTTACCGACCAGGCTGGCCATCAGGCCGCCGCTGGCGTTGTCGACGCTGTTGGCGGTGACGCTCAGGCTGTCGCCCTGCACGGTACCGCCCTGGTTATCCAGGCGGGTGGTGTTCAGTTCGGTGAGGGCGCCGCCGCTGAGGATCAGGCCCTTGCGGTTGCTCACATCCTGGCCGCTGTAGCTCAGGCCTTCGGCGCCGGCCAGCAGTTGGCCGTTGTCGTTGTTCAGGTGCTGGGCGGCGATGTCCAGGCGCTTGCCGCGCAGGGTGCCGCCGTCGTTGTTGAGGGTGGTGAGTTGCTTGACCAGCACGCTGCGTTCGCCCGCGTCGATCTGGCCGCCGATGTTGGTGAGCAGGTCGCTGACCTTGAGCACCACGTCGCCGCCATCGCTGACCAGCGCGCCTTTGTTGCTGTTGATGAAGGTCTGCGCGGTGACGTCGACGGTCTGGCCCAGCAGGATGCCGGCGCTGTTGTCCAAGCGCTCGCCTTGCAGTTGCAGCAAGCCTTCGCTCTGGATGCGGCCCTGGGCGTTGAGCAACTGGCCCGGGCCCTTGAGCAGCAGGCTTACGCCCTGGGCGCCACCGGCCAGCAGGCCGGCGTTGCGGTTGTCGAGGCCCGAGGCGCGCACGTCGAGGTGGTCACCCAACACGCGCCCGGCGCGGTTGTCGATATCGCCGCCGGCCACGTCGAGCAGCAGTTGCTTGCCGACGATGGTGCCGCCCTGGTTATCCAGGTTGGCGGCGTGCAGTTCGATATCGCCCTGCCCGGCCTGCAAGCGGCCCTGGGCGTTGTTGAGCTGTTGCGCGGCGGTGAGGGTGAGCTTGCCGGTGTCGGCGCTCAGTACGCCGCCTGCGTTGCTGCTGAGGGTGCCGGCCGTAACGTTCAGATCGGTGCTGGCCTGGGCGAAACCCTGGTTGTTGTTGAAGGTGTTGGACACGGCGAGGTTGAGCGCGCCGCCGTCGGCCTGGATCAGGCCCTTGAGGCTGTTGTCGAGGTTGCTGGCAGTGACGGTCGCGGTCTTGGCCACCAGCACGCCGTTCTGGTTGTTCAGGCTGCCGGCGTTGACGGTCAGGTCGTTGGCGATGACTTGCCCACCGCTGTTGTTCAGGTCGGCGCTGGTGAGCACCAGGCTGCCGCCGGCCATTTCGATACGGCCCTGGCGGTTGTCCAGGGAGGCGCTGTTGAGCGTGGCGGCCTGGCCTTCGCCGAAGCGGATCAGGCCGCCGAGGTTGACGATGGCCGGCGAGTTGATCGCCAGGGTTTGTTCGCCAAACAGACGTGCGCTGGCGCCCTGGTTGGTGAGTTTGGCGCTGCTGACCTCGACGGTCTTGGCCTGGATGATCGCGCCCTGGTTGGTCAGCGCTTGCGCGGCGGTAATCGCCAGTGCGCGGCTGGCCAACAGGTTGCCGCTGGTGGTGACGGTTTGCGCGTTTACCACCAGATCGCCGGTGGTGTTGCGGCTGTTATCGGCGGCGACGCCGGCTTCGATGATGCCGGGGTTGTTCACGCTGGCCGCGTTGATGTCGATGCGCTGGCCGGCGGCGATGCTTTTGCGGTTGACCAGGGCCTGGGCGCTGGTGACCTGCACGTTGCCGTTGGCGTAGACCTTGTCGGTGAGGTCGACGTTTTGCGCGGTGACCTTGACGTTACCGGTGGCCGCCGCCTGCGCCATGCTCAGGCGCCCGTTGGCGTCGAGCTGAATATCGCCGCCACTGGCGGCCAGGGTGCCGTCGAGCTTCACGCCCACACCTGCCTCGGTGCCCACCAGTTTGATCGCGCCGGCATACATGCCGCCCAGGGCCGACGAGTCGATCGCCAGCTCCGGCTTGGCGCTGCCGTCATCGGCGCGGGCGGTGGTTTTCAGGCTTTGCGCATCGACGTCGTTGCGCCCGGCGATCACGTTGAGTTCGCGGGCGTTGATTTGTGCGTTGATCTTGGCCGAGCGGGTGATGATGTCGAAACGTTCGACGTTGCTGGCGTTCAAGCCTTCGCCGTCGATGGTCACGGCGCCGCCATCCACTTCATAGCGCTGCAATTGGCCGCTGGCGTCGAGCACCGGTTTGCCGGTGGTGAGGGTGACGTTGGGGGTGTTGATAAAGCCGCAACCGCTGCACGTCACGCCGTACGGGTTGGCGACAATGACCTTGGCCGACTGCCCCGCCACTTCGGTGTAGCCGCGCAACTGGCTGGGGCTGCCGCCGTTGACTTCGTTGAGGATGACGTTCGCCGCGCCGCCCTTGAGGTTGGGGTTGCCGACAATGATCCCGCCCAGTTGGGTGTTGACCATGGCGGTGTTGCCGTTGTTGAGGATCACGCCGTTGGGGCCGACGTTGTAGTCCTTGAACTGGTTATGGGACAAGCCCGCGCCATTGGGGGTAGCGATGTTTACCACCGGCACGCCATTGCCCGCCGCGCCCACGGTGGTGCCCGGCGCACTGACCACAATGCCCTCGGCCTGGGCCAGCAGCGGCTGCCAGAACAGTGCGTTGGCAAGGATCAACGCCAGCCCGCGCTTGGGCAGGCCGAAGAACGCGTCCCGGCGCTTCAGGGCGGCAGAAGGTTGGCGGGCCAGGAAGGCGAATTGGCGAACATCCATTGTCAGGCTCTCATGCAGCGGGGCGTTGAATTACAGGAAAAAATCCATGCGGAAGTAGATCGGCGCTTCGCGCTCGGTCACCACACCGGGTCTTTCTAACGAATGAGCAAAGGTCACGCTGGTGCTGACGTGTTTGCCACGGGCGAACAGCTCCAGGGAGTTGCTGGACACCCGGCCATGAACGTTGTCGTTGTAGCGGTCGTTGCGGATCACGCCTTGGTCATAACCGACGCTGGCGCCGTATTCGGCGAAGGCCGGGCGCATCCAGTCGAGGGTCACCGGGCGTGCCCAGCGCACTTCGTTGCGCCAGTAGCCGCCGCTGTCGCCGGTCAGCAACTGGTCCTTGAAACCGCGCACCGACGCCGAGCCGCCGAGGCTCATGCGCTGGGGCGAAAACAGAATGTCTTCGCTGCGTTGGCCGGTGGCCAAACTGCTGAAGCTGAACGACTCGCCCCACAGGCTGAACGGTTGCAGGTAGCTGACGGTGGCGGTGTATTTGCGGTAGCGCGAATTGGGCTGACGCCGACCGAGCGGGTCACGCTCGTCTTGAGACTGGGCGTCGAGCAGGCCGATGCCGCTTTGCATGCCCAGGTCCAGGTTGACGAAGGCACTGCCGATGCGCCGACCGTGGTTGACGCCCAGTTGCAGTTCGCTGAGGCGGTTGCTGCTGGCCTCGGTGCGTGTGTCGAGGATGTAGTTGTTGGTACGCAGGTGCGCCAGGCCGACGTTGACCGAGGTCTTGCTCACGTCGTCGCGATGGATCACCCGCTCGGCGCGCAGTTGGTGGTTCTGGTTGTCGCCGTCCTGCTTGAATTTGAAGCCGTCGGTCACGCCGTAGGTGCGGTAGTCGCTCTCGCTGTAGGTGTAGCTGAAGTTCCACCAGCCCCAGGGCAGGTTGTAGTAGAGCATGGTGTTTTTCGAGGTTTTCTGGTGGTCGCTGATGGCGTCGTGGCCGCCGCGCAGCATCAGTTGGTCACCCAGGCCCAGTGGGCTGTCCCACTCAAGGCCAGCGCCCCATTGCTGTTCGCCGGTGCTTTTCTGCCCATCGTTGTTGCGCGACAGGCTGGCGCGCCAGGGCTTTTGCGCGGTGTTCTTGACCACCACGTCGCTGCCGCCGATTTGCTTGCCGGGGGTGAGTTCCATCTGCGCCTGTTTGGACGGCAGGCGGTTGAGCTGGTCCACCAGTTGCTCGATTTCACGCAGGTTAAGTGCTTCGCCGACTTTGCCGGGAAAGGCCATGGCCAGTTCGCGGTCGGTCACCGTGCTGCCTTCGGCGCTGCGCAGGGCTTCGAGCTTGCCTTCCACCACCAGCACTTGCAGATGGCCGGGGGAGAGGTCTTGCTGCGGCAGGTAGGCACGGCTGGTGACGCGGCCTTTGCCCAAGTAGTAGTCGGTGATGACCTTGAGCAACTCGTTAAGCTGGGATACGCCCAGACACTGGCCGATGTAGGGCTTGAGCAAGCGCTCGCGGTCGGGCGCCGGCAGGCTGTCGGCGCCTTTGAGTTCGATGGTTTTGATCGGGAAGCAACGGGTGTCGGCCGGGGTTGCCGGGGCTTGGGGCTTGTCCGCTTTGCCGGGCAGATCCTGAAGCTCCTGGAGGCGCCGCTGTTGCTCTTCAAGCAAGCGGTTCTGCCGGTCGCGGATCAAGTCTTGATCGCCAGGCGTGGGGGCGGCGGATGCACTGTTCAGGCCCATGCAGGTGAGCAGGAGGGTGCAGAGCAGTAACCGGGTCCGTGGCAATAACGAAGACATGTTCGATCCATCGAAAATCAAGGGCCGCGAAACTAACATCGAACTTCCAGCCCGCCTAGAAACGGGCGACGTGGGGCCGTTCGACTGATTAGTTTTCTAACCTGTTGATTATTAATGATAATTTTTCATCAAAAGAGTTTAAGTCGGGCACTTGCAGTGATTATTCCGACAAGTGGCAACTGTTTTGATGGCGATTCGACGAATGACTTTCCGACTGCCATTACTTAGCCATCAGATGTTCGCCGAGTTAGGTTAGTACCGGAGAAGGGGGAAAAGTTCGCGGGGGTTTTGTGAATTGGATCCCATTTATCGGAATTGCGACACGTGCGTTGAATCAGGTGGGGAGCACTCGCGCCATTTTGTAGGAGCGAGCTCGCTCGCGAAAAACTCACAGGCGCCGCGTTTATTCAGAAAGCACGCGTTATCGCTGGCGTTTTTCGCGAGCAAGCTCGCTCCTACATAATGCCCTTGTCTTTGTCGGGTACCAGGGTCAGGCCGGGGCGTTCGACGTCGCGGGAGACGTGGGACTTCACTTCTTCGACGCCGCCCTCTTCATCGTTGTGAATCACCAGCACGCCGGGGCGGCGCAGTTGTTCGAGGTCGCCATCGCCCAAGTTGAAACTTTCACTCAGGTGCTGGTCGCTCAGCGCATTGGCCTCGGCGCGGCGCTGGGCGAATTTGCGCCCGCGATGCTGCTGATAACGTGCCCAACTGATCAGGATCACCGCATTGAACAGCGCGATCCACAGGTAAACCTGCAAGGTGTTGAGCGCCGCAAAGATCGGCGCCTCGATGCGTGGGCCGCCGTGGGTTTCAAGCATGGCGCTGATGCCTCGCGCCAGCAGCCAGATCAACCCACCCCAGGCCAGCAGGGTCAGCAGCACATCGACGATCCACATCAGTGTGTTTTGGCGAGTTCTGACCAGTTTCATGATCACGCCTCCTCTTGTGCAGGTTTGATACCGCGGTCCGGGCTGACCCAGCGTGCGCGTTTCTGATGCTGGTTGAACAACACCTTGGGAAAGCTGACCAGGGTGGTGAGCAGGCTCACCAGCCAGAACACCATCGGGTACCACACGGTCCAGAACAGGGTTTTCCACAGGTCTTTTTCGTAGCGCCGGTCGATCAGGATGCTCACCGCAAACTGCAGCAGGCACACCATCGCCAGCACCAGGCCGGTGAACGCGGGCGGCACCAACGAGCTCACGGTGATCGCCGCCGGCAGCGTGACGAATTTACCCACGGCCCAGAAGATCACCGACAGCAGGAAGGTGAAGGCCCAACCGGTAGACAGGCAGTACTCGAACAGCAGCGGCCACAGGTAGCGGTGGCGCCATTGCCAGATGCCACGGATGTTCTTGAACAGCACTTCAGCGCCGCCCTGGGCCCAACGCAGGCGTTGTTTCCACAGGCCGCCGACGGTTTCGGGCATGAGGATCCAGCACAGCGCGCGCGGCTCGTAGAAGATCGCCCAGTGATCGAGTTGCAGCTTCCAACTGACATCGATGTCCTCGGTGATCATGTCGGTGCTCCAGTAGTCGATGCGGTCCAGGGCCTTCTTGCGAAACGCCACCACCACACCGGAGACCGTGAAGATCCGACCGAATACCCGCTGGGTACGCTTGATCAAACCGATGATCGAGGAGAACTCGCCCACCTGCACCCGGCCGATCAGGGTCGAGCGGGTACGAATGCGCGGGTTGCCGGTGACGGCCCCCAGGCGCGGGTTGTCGAGCATCGGCGCGACCATGTAGGCGGCCGCGTTTTTGTCGAGCAAGGCATCGCCGTCGATGCACACCAGGTATTCGCTGCGGGCGGCCACGGCGCCCATGCGCAGGGCCACGGCTTTGCCCTGGTTCTGCGCCAGGTGCAGCACGCGCAAGCGCGGGTGTTGCAACGCCAGGGCATCGAGAACTGCGGCGGTGTTGTCGCTGGAGCCGTCGTTGACCGCGATCACTTCGATGTTCGGGTACAACTGGCCGAGGGCCGCGCCAATGGTGTCAGCGACGTTATCGCCCTCGTTGTAGCAAGGGATGATGATCGAGATCAGCGGCTCGCCGGCCAGGGTCGGCGCCGGCGTGTCTTCTTTCCACGGCCAGTGGCGTTCCCAGTGCAGCCAGAAATACAGGCCACCGGCTATCCATAGTGCCGACATGAACAACGGGTAGAAGAACACGAAGTCCATCAGGAACTGCCCGGTCACCAGGAAGATCAGGCCCAGGGGCAAGCCCAGTACCAGTGCCAACACGAATAGAGCCAGGATTCTGTCAACCATGATCAAGGGTTCCATTGGTTGGAGAGGGCCGGACGAATAGTTTTCAAGTCCGGGGAGTTTTCCAGGAAGTTGTCCGGGTAGTAGCCGAAACTGGTGACGCCCTGGCGTTTGAGTACACCCATCCACTCTGCCAATTGCTCAGCGCTGATATCCGGTGCGGCCTGGGTGCGCCAGTCTTTGGCTTGCAATTCGAAGATGGTTTTTTCCATGGCGCCGGGGCGCGCCTTGACCGTGGCGATGAGTTTTTCCAGCCAGGCGTTGGAGGTCTTCACTTCCTGGCCTTCCATCAACGGCATCGCCATCGGCGCGGTCCAGTCGTAGGCCTGGAGGAAGTCATCAAGGTTCTGCGCGAACCAGGTTTCGCTGCCAGGGTTGAGCATCGGCTCGGCGAAGATATTGCGCGCGGTGAGTACCTGCGGCCCACGGATAGCGCGGACCTTGGCGGTGAGCTCATGGGTGAAGTCGATCAGGTAGCGGCTTTTGAAACGGGTCCAGCGCTGCATCACGGCCGGGTCGGCACGCAGGGCGGCGATGGTGTCCGGCAGGCCTTGGGCCGCATAGGCCTTGAGCGCTGCGGGGCTGGCGTCTTCGAAGTCGTTGAACACCGCATCATCGTGGTAAAGGATGCCGTCAATCGGCCCTACACGCGCCAGGTCTTGGTAGATCTCACCGATGATCTGCCGCACCTTGGGATCAAACGGCGACAGGCGCTTGTATTGATCCGGGTCGGGGCCGACCTGGCCGGTTTCCGGGTCCCAGCGGGTGACACGCGGCAGCTTGGGGTCCAGGGCAAAACTCAGCACCGGCATCCAGGCGTACACACTGGCATGGGCACGGGTGTGCAACTGCCAGGCGACACGGTTGAAAAGATCGGCCCGCATCGGCAGGTGACGGTTAGGGAAGTACAGCGAATGCACCAGGCCGTCGCCCTTGGGGTCGGCGAAGGCTTGCAGGAACACGGTGCCAGCACCCATGTCCACCACGCGCTGAACCAGCACGTCGAGGTTGCGCGCCTGTTGGGCCGGGTCGGGGTCGTACACGTTGTCCAGGTCTACGTGCAGCACGCGCATCGGCGCTTTGGTCTGCACGGCGACCATGCTGTTGGCAAAATGCTCGCCGTCCGGGTCTGAGGCCACCAGAAAGCGTGGGCTGTTCATCAGGTTGCCGAGGTCGTCGAGCCCGTCTTCCAGGGTCAGCGCCATCTCGTAGCCGTGCTCGCCGACCACCGCCAACGAGGTGCCATCGGCGGCCCCGTACGGCCACACCCATACACGCGGCGCCTTGCCGGTGACGGTTCGGATTTTGTTCGAAATCGCGGCGACGTCAGCCCGCATACGCGCCTGGAACTGCGCTTCGCTTTCGTAGCCGTTGGTTTTGGGGTCAAAACTTCGCGTGGTGGCGGCCGGTTCCAGGTTGCCCTGGGGGTTGGCCAGGATGCCTTTGTGATTGGCGTCGGTGTGGGCGGCGATTTCCACCAGGCCAGACTGCGACACCTCGCGAATCTGCTGCCACGTCAGGAACTCTCCCCGTGGTCGTGGCGTACCGGCAAAATCCACCGGTTGGTTCAACGGCGTGTCGATCCAGGACCCCACCGGTGCCAGCAATGCAGGCCAGTGGTAGGCACGCAGAATCGGCATCACGCGGGTGTAGAAGCTGGAATAACCGTCATCGAAGCTGAGCATCACCGCCTTGGGCGGCAATGCCGGGCCGCCGCGCCGGGCTGCCAGGATCTGGTCGACGCTGACCGCCTGGTAGCCGTTTTCACGCAGCCACGCCAGCTGCTCGACCAAACGCTCGGTGCGCACCGCCACCACGGCTTGATCGGGGTCGCGATCTTCTACGTCGTGATAGGCAATGCCCAAAAAGTGGTTCTTCGGCCACGGCGCTTCGTTGGGCGCTATCGGCCGTTCGGCGGGTGGGGTGTAGGGCGCGGGTTGTTGGGCGCAGGCGGCGGCCAGCATTACACCCAGGACCAACAAGCAACGGCTGAGGACGGTCATGGTCAGGCTCTTTTAGAAACGGTAAGTGAGGTCGACGAGCAGGCGCAGATCGCGTTCGCGATCACCGTCATAAGGTCGGCTGATCAGGCTGAGGTTGGCGCCCATTTCCAGTACGTCATTCCAGCGATAGCGTTGGCCGTAGCCAATCAGGCCAATACCGCCGGTGGAGTAGTCACGCTGGCTGTAGGTACCCGCGCCGATTTGGAACTGCTGACTCCACTGGGTTTCGTAGCGGTGATAGAGCACGTGATTGACGTTGATCATGGGCAACACCGTGAAGTCCGACTTCGGGTTGAAGTACACGGTGTCTTCCTTGCTGTTGCGGCTGGCGCCCACTTCCAGGCCCAGGTCCACTTGCACATGGGGCGAGCTGTAGAGGCCCTCGCGGCCGGTGAGCAATGCTTCGAAGCGGTCGTTGCCGTCGCTGAAATGGGACGGGCTGAGGGTCAGTTTCCACTCGCGGCTTTCGTTGGCGCGCCAGCGGATAAAACCGCTGCCGCCGTTGGCTGTGACACCGTCATTCAGGGCCCGCAACGGCGTGGTGCTGAGCAAATAGCCAAGGCTGCCGCCGTATTGCCAGTGGTCGTTGATGTCGCGGGCAATCGACACGCTGGCGCCTTGCTTGGAACCGTCGCCATAGGAATGGTTGGACACTTCGGCTTCGATGGTCATGTCACGGGTGCGACGCTCCACGCCCACGCGCTGCCAGCGATGTTGGCCAGTGCCCTCCTGGAAGTCGGCGGTGGCATAGCCGGCACCGGCGAACAGGCGCCAGTCTTCGTCGATGGGAGGCGTGTAGATCACGCTTTCAATGCCCCAGTCTCGGCTGCCGGAGACGGCACCAGCGTCGTTGTTATTGCCGCCACCGTAGCTCTTGCCGGTGTAGGCCTCGACACGCAACTCGGCCATGTCGTGCACATCGCGCAGGCGGCTCAGGCGCTGCACCTGACGGTTGTCCGGGTTACGGGCGAGCACGTCGTCGGTGAGCGCGTCCATCTGCCGCCATTCTTGCAAGTCCATGGCGGTATAGGCCTGGGAGACTTCCAGGCCGATATCGCGGGGAGCCTGGGTTTCGGTTTCCTTGAGCGTGCCTTCGGCGCGACGCGGCCAGTCGCGGGCGCGGTACATGTCGGCCTGGGCCAGACGCAGGCCCACATTGCCCGGTGCCTTGGCCACCAGGGCTTCCAGGCTGGCTTCGCTGCCGGGCAGGTCACCGCCATAGGTACCGGCCTGGGCGGATAATTGTTGGGCGTCCATCCAGTTGTCATTGGGGTTACCAATGGGCAAGCCCTTGAGCTCAACGCGGGGGTTTTGCTCCTTGGCCAGGTTGTTGGCGACCTGGCGAGCCTCTTCGACCTTGTCGCTTTCCAACAAGGCGTAGAACAGCGCCGTACTGTCATCGACCCGATAGCTGGCATCGGTGTCGGGGGCGGTGAGTACCTGGCGGTACAACGGCTCGGCCTTTTCCGGCTGGCGCTGTTCCAGGTAAGAGCCGGCAACCCAACGCAACGCGTAGGTAGGCAGTTGCACGCCTTCGCCAGTGAGGGTCTGGTAATCGCGGATCACCTCGGCATGCCGTGCTCGCGCTTTGAGCGCGCCCAGGCGGTCAATGCGCCAGCGGATGACGTCGTCCTTGGCTGTGGCGTCCGGCGCCCAGCGACTGATCAGTTTGTCGTAGTCCTGCAGGGCACGGTCTGCGATGACGTAGCGTTCCTTCTCGCTGCGTGTGGCGAACTCAGCCATGCGCACACGCTCGGCGGCAAGGTCACCTTCGAGGCGGCGCTGGGTGACTGCGTCCACCAGCCCCGGGCGCTTGGCCGAGAGGCGCAGTGCCGGCTCCGGCAGCCGCGCCTTTTGCAGGGCAACGATGTATTCACGCGCCACTTCGGGTTTATCGCCCGCCCGGATAAAGGCTTGGTCGAATTCGAACAGCGCGTCGTAGTTCAGGCCGGCACGTGTCAGCGCATATCCCAGGGCCATGCGGCGATTGGGGTCATTGGGTTGCGCCGCCACCAGCGTGCGCAGGCGTTGTACCGCTTCGTTGGCTTTGCCGCCATCGGCCTGGGTGAGGGCCTGGCCCAGTTGCAGGTCGACGTTATTGGGTTCACGCAGCAGCGCCTGGCGATAGACCGCTTCGGCCTGAGCCCACTGCTTTTGATTGCGATAAGTGCGCGCCACCGTGGCGAGTGCCTGGGTGGTGAGGTTGCGATGCTTGCCTTGCGCCTCGTAAACCTTGAGCACTTCAGCATCTTGCCCGGCCCAGCCGGCGATCACCAGGTGGTCGCTGACCTGGCCTGGGGTCTGGCGTTCGGCGGAGAGTTGGCGAAGTTGGGTCAGCGCCGGCGTGAAGTGACCGTTGCGGGCCTGGATGATCAGAGCGTCGTAGGCAGGGTCGGCAAATGCAAGGCCTGGGACCAGCAATTGGCTGCACAGTGCGGCTCCGATAAGCAGACGCAACCGGCCTGAGGCACTGTAGGGGTGGTTTCGCAGCATGTCGTGAGCTTCCTTACACACGGAAAGCTCTAACGATAGATGGTCCTGAGCGAAACGCTTCAGGGTGTCGGCGTCTCGGGACCCGACCTAGCTTTCCTGTAGGAACTATCCCTTAGGGAAGTAGGGGGAAGCACAATTCAGAACAATTGTTCAGAATTGTACGACCGCGATTTTTTGCCCTCACACAAAACAAAAGTGGGAGCCGGGTTTGTGTGGGAGCCGGGCTTGCCCGCGATGCAGGCACCTCGGTCGTCCAGCCAGACCGGGGCGATGCTATCGCAGGCAAGCCAGCTCCCACACAAGCCAGCTCCCACATTTTTTTATCGCATTTCAGGTTTATTGGGCGCCGCTGACCGCACCGGCTTTGGACATCACAAAGCTGAGGAACTGCTCAACGGTCATCTTCTGGCCGTTGAAGGTCACCTCGTTGTTGGCGTAGTGCAGCTTGGAAACCACGTCGGTGCCCACCAGGGTCGCCAGTTGAGTACCGACCGCCATGCTGCTGACCATCTCAGCCGCCATCTGCGATTGCTGTTCGATGGCTTGCGGGTCGGTCACGCCGCCCACCTGGGCTTGCAGGGCCGCCACGTCGCTGATCATCGGCTTGGACAGGGTCAGGTTGGCATCCAGCAGCGAGACCATTTGCTTGCCCAGTTCAACCGGCGGCAGCTCCATGGACGTTGGCTTGGCCAGGTCCACCACCAGGTTGAACTTGCTTTCGCCACGGGTGGTTTTGAGCGACAGGTTTTCCACGGCCAGTTGCGGCTTGGCGGCCAGCACCTGGTTGACGTTGGCTTCCGCAAGGGCTTGCTCGGCTTCGGTCATTTGCAGCTCCGGCACCGGTTGACCGGCAGCAGCGGCAGCTTGCACCGGTTGCATCTTGTCCTGGTAGAGCTTGGTCAGCACCAGCATCGCCGGAATGTCGACGTTCTTCATGCTCACGGCCATGGCGGCCGAACCGACTGCTTTGCCCTGGTAGCCGATCTCGTCGATCTTGTAGTCGACGCGGCCAGCCAGGTTGTTGTCCTTGGTTTCGCTGGAGTCTTTCTGCTCGAAACCCTTGAGGGTCAGCACGGCTTTCTGCGGGCCGAAGGTGACCTTGGTGTCGGTCAGCTCCACGGTGTTCTGGCCGGTGTAGAAACCGAAGGTGGTTTTTTCCAGGTTGCTGGCGACGGTCAGGCCGGCCAGCTCCGCTTCGAACGGTGCGCCTTCGGCGTCCACTGCGGCAACCTTGAGGCTGTTCATGAAGCCTTCGGCCTTGACCTTCTGGCCTTCGGCGCTGCTGTCGAAGTTGAGGTTGGCGCCGGAGAAGCTCACCGAGGAAGTGGCGTCCTTGAACTCCAGGGGCAGCAATTCGATGTTGCCGCTGACCGAACGGCTATAGCCGATATTCGCCACGCCTTTGAGCGGCGACACGTCTTTGCTGGCGGCGAACCATTTTTCGGTGGTGGGGTTCTTTTCCAGTTCGTAGTGACTGGTGGCCATGACCGGCAACCACTTGAGGGTCACCAGGCGCGAGAACGGCAGCGGGCCGTGTTCGATATGGTCGACGAACAGCAATTCGGGGTTCGGGTTGTCTTCGCCGAACACGCTGCCTTGGCCCTTGAGGCGATAGTGCGCGGTGCTGCTGAACACGCCACGGTCCAGGGACACCAGCTCCAGGGTCACGCTGCCATCGACGCCGGCCATGGAGGTCTGCAGTTCTTTATTGGCGCTCTGGATAGCGGTTTGCAGGACCGGCTCCAGTTGTTTACCGGTGTACCAGGCACCGCCCGCACTGACGGCGCCGACGGCGACAACAAAACCCAAGAAAACAACGGCTGGCTTATTCATGAAGTGACCTGATCAAATCCTGTGAGAAGTGGGCTGTCTTCCTTGAACCCTGTAGGGGTTCCTGTAGGAGCGAGCGTGCTCGCGAACAACGCATGGGCACCGCGTTCATTCAGAATGCCCGCGTTATCGTTGGCGTCTTTCGCGAGCAAGCTCGCTCCTACAGTCGTGGCCCGTGTGGCCAAAGGCTGGGGAAGATTAGCACTGGCGGGCGTAAACGGCCCAACCTTTCAGAGGGATCAGTTCAGCAGGAGTTCAGGAGTACTCCTGTTCGACTTCATCCAGTTGGTGATCAAAACTCTTCAAGCGTGCGGTCCAGGTGTACACCAGCACCTCGAACTCGCGATGTATCACGGCATTGCCGGGGGTGTCGGCCTTGGGGTCGCAAAAGTCCAGCTGGTAGCGCTCGCGGGCCATTTGCGTGGCCACGTCGGACAATTCCCGCGCGTTATCCAGCCAGTGCCTACCGTCGGCAACCTGCCGATCCAGCAGCACACATTGTTTTTTCAGGATTTCGAGGCTTTTTTCCAGCGGCGTGCCGGTGAGGTCGCCCATGACTTCCTGGAACGTGCGCCCCGGCTGCCAGTAACTGCCCCAGAAATAGCGATCGAACACGGTTTCGACACGGCGCAGGGCGACCTTGGTGTCCCAGATCGCCACGCGGGTCTTGCCCTGTTCGAGGAGTTTTTTCTTCACGCGCTGGTTTTGATACGACGCCCAGGCCACCACGCCGATGGACAAGGTGCCGATCACCAGGCAGGCGCTGTCGAGGAACACCATGGCCTTGTCGAGTTGATGGGCGAGCATGACGCCGTAAAAATACGCGGCCGATAACAAAACCAGTGCGAAGAGCACGCACCAGAAAGCGGGAGCATAAGGGTTTTTCATTCTTGGAATCCCCATGAGCAAACGCGAGCTTTGTCGGGTGAGGCGCCAGCGGGCCTCACCCAAGAAAGCATAGCAATCACCTCACGGTTTGCCGGGTTTTTCCCCTTGCGTTCGTCCGCTTTCCCAACCGCCGCCCAGGGCCAGGAACAGGTCGATCTGGCTCATGGCAACCTGGGTGTTGGCCGCCGCCAGTTGCGCACGCATATCGGTGTAGGTGCGCGTGGCTTGCAGGTCGGCCAGGAAGGATTCGCGGCCGGCCTGGAAGAAGCGATGGGTCTGGCCGGCGGCTTCTCGCGCCGACTGTTCGGCGTCGGCCAGGGCGTCGCGGCGTTGCAACACGGCGGTGTATTGGGCCAGGCCGGTCTGGGTTTCGCGGATGGCGTTGAGCACCACGCCGTCGAAGTGGGCCAGGGCGCCCTGGGTCGCGGCTTCAGCTTCATGCACGCGGGCGCGAGCGCCGTTGGTCGGTACAGTCCAGCTGATCATCGGGCCAAAGCCCCAGCGGTTGGTGGCAGGCGTGCCGAGGTTTTCCAGCAGGCCGACGGTGCCGACCGTGGCGCCGATGCTGATATCCGGGTACAACGCGCCGGTCGCCACGCCAATACGCGCCGTGGCGGCGGCCAGCTGGCGTTCGGCCTGGCGCACATCAGGGCGACGCTTGAGCAGCGTGGCGCCATCGCCTACCGGCAGCAGTTGAGCAATATGTGGCAGCTCGGCACAGGTGCCCGTGCCGGCTGGCAGTTGGTCGACAGGTTTGGCCAGCAACATCGACAGCCGGAACAGCGCCGCCTGACGCGAGGCTTCATAACGCGGTATGTCGGCACGCAGGGATTTGTATTGGGTTTGCGAACGTGTCACCTGGGTCTCATCGCCACGCCCGGCATCTCGCAAGCGCTGGGTCAGTTTGGTGCTCTGGGCTTGCAGGTCGAGGGACTCGTTGGCAATCGCCAGTTCTTCGTTGGCCGCGCACACCTGGGTATAGGAGCGCACCACATCGGCCACCAGGGTGATGCGGGCGATATCCGCCGCGGCCTGGGTGGCATCGGCGCTGGCCTGGGCGCTTTCGATGCCGCGCTGCAAGGTGCCGAAGAGGTCGAATTGATAGGACGTGGTAATCCCGACGCTACCGATATTGCCTACCGGGACTTTGTCCGGCAGCAAGAAGGCCTCGCCAGATTCCTGCAAACGCTGGGCCTCGGCCTTGACGCCGGCACTCCAGCCGCCAGCGGATTCGGCCTGCTGCACCTGATAACGCGAGCGCTGCAAGTTGGCGGCGGCCACGCGCAGGTCGGTGTTGGAGGCCATGGCCTGGCGCACCAGTTCGTCCAGGCGCGGGTCTTTGTACAGCTTCCACCAATCGGCCGGCACCGGTGCCGAGACGACGTTGCTGCCCTCGCCCATGATCGGCCCTTGCAGGTCGCCACGGTTGACGGCGGCCTGTTCCGGCAGTTTGTAATCGGGCCCCACCACTTGGCAGGCCGACAGCAACAACCCCAGGGAAGCGGTTGCCAGAAGCCGCTTCATGGTTTGTCCCCGTCTTTGACCTTGTCGTCGATGATCGACACCGTCGCGGTGCGCCCGGCGATCATGCGAAAGTCCGCCGGCACGTCATCGAAGGCGATACGCACCGGGATCCGCTGGGCCAGGCGCACCCAGCTGAACGCCGGGTTGACGTTGGGCAACAGGTTGGAGCCGCTGCTGCGGTCGCGGTCTTCGATACCGGCGACGATGCTCTGCACGTGGCCATGCAGGCGCGCGTTGTCGCCGATCACACGGATGTCCACGCCCATGCCGACGTGGATGCCGTCGAGCTTGGTCTCTTCGAAATAGCCGTCGATGTGGAAGGAGTTGCTGTCTACCACCGACAGCACCGGGCGGCCGGCGGTGACGAACTCCTGGGTACGCGGTGCGCGGTCGTTGACGTAGCCGTCCACAGGGCTGCGGATCACCGAGCGGTCGAGGTTGAGTTGGGCGGAGTCCACCGTCACTTGCGCTTCGGCCAGTGCCGATTGGGCGCGGGCGACGCGGGACTGGCTCTCTTCCAGTTGCTCGCTGGGCACCAGGTTGCCCAGGCCACGGTTACGCTTGTACTCGCGCTGGGCCTGGGCCAGGGTTTCCTGGCGGTCGGCCACGGCGGCCTGGGCTTGGCGCAGGGCCAGCTTGAAGCGGTCCTGGTCGACGGCGAAGAGCACCTGGCCCTTGGTCACCAACTGGTTGTCGCGCACGTCAACGCGCTGGATCAGCCCGGAAACGTCCGGGGCGATCTGCACGATGTCGGCACGGATGTGGCCGTCACGGGTCCAGGGCGCAAACATGTAGTACATGACCATGCGCCACACAACGACGACCGCGAAACTCACGATCAACAACGTCAGGACGACACGGCCGATAGTCAAAAAAGGTTTTTTCATGTCATCAAATATCGACTGAGTGAGTCCACCGCGCCCAGCAACAGCGCGTAGAGCCCCACATTGAACAATGCCCGGTGCCAGACCAGGCGATAGAAGTGCATGCGCGTCAACAGCCCGTGCACCACCAGAAACAACACATAAGTAATGCCCATCAGCACCAGCAGCGTGGGCAGGAACACCCCGCTGATATCCAGGTCACCGATCATAAAGGCGCTCCATCAGGTAACGGCGCTTGCATCTCTGTACCGCCAATGAACTCCACACCGGGCAACAGCGCCAGACGCAGGCCGGCCAAGGCGTGCAGCAGATGCAGGCGCGTGTCGTCTTCGTCTTGCAGGCCCTGGCCATTGAGGGCGCGACGCGTGCGGTCCAGGGTCATCAGCAGACCGCTGGGCGCGGGCAAGCGTTCACCCGCCTTGAGGCAGGCCTTGAAGTAACCGCCCACGCCTTCCACCACCTGGTTGAGCAACACCCGTGGCACACCGAGGATGCGTGGCGAGTAGGCCAGCAGGTCGAGCAGGTTCAGCGCCACGCGCAGGTCGCGCAGAGCGATGCCAGTGTCCTGGCCGGTGAGGGCCAGGCGCGGCAGGTGTTGCATCAGGCGGTCGAGCATTTGTACGGCCATGTGCCGGTGCTCGGCCAGGGTGGCGGGCTCGGTGAGGCTGACGATGTCGCGCCAGCTGAAACGGGTGAGGCGCTTGGCCGCCAATTCAGCGCCGAAGGGTCGGGCGATCAACGTCCACACGAACGCGAACAGCAGGCCAACGGGCCCGGCCAGGTTGACGTTGGCGAAGTTGAGAAAGTCCGCGTCATAGGCGCCCTGGATGCTGATGAACGACGATGTGTTCACCAGCGTCAGCAACATGCCCAGGTAGAAGCGTGGCTGAACCGTAAGGGTGCCGATGCAGATAAACGGCACGGCGAAGGCCAGCACCAGCATGGGGAAGTCATGCAGGTTGGGCAGCACCAGAAACAGATACAAGCTGGCGAACAGCACCGACATGGCGGTCCAGAAAAAGAACCGGTAGATCTGCGGTGCCGGATCGTCCATCGAGGCGAAAAAGCTGCAGGCGACGGCGGCAAGGATCACGGCGCTGCCGCCGTCGGTCCAGCCCAGCAAAATCCACAGCACCGAGGCGACAATGATCGCGGTCACGGTGGAGAACGCCGAGTAGAACATCAGCCCACGGTCGAGGAACGGCGTGAGCCGCCCCAGGCGCCAGTGGCGGTAGACGGCGCGCCAGGTGTCCTGGCTTTCACACTGGATGGCGGCTTGCAGGCTACGACAGTCTTGCCACAGGTCGACCCATTCGCCCAGGCGGTACAGGGCGTTGGAGAACAGCAACGTATGACGGTCATCCAGCGCTTCGCCCTGGGGTTGAGCGGCGTCGATCTTGTCGCGCAGCAGGCGCCAGCTTTCCAGTGGCGCGGCTTCGGTGGTGCTTTGCAGCCAGGCGCTGGCATCTTCCAGCAGCGGCGTGAGCTGATCGAGAAACTCTGGCGCACGGTGCTCAATGGCGTACACCGCATCGTCCAAAGCGTCGATCACTGGCAGCAGGTGAATCATGCGCCCGCGCAGTTCCTTGGTGTTGCGTACCGTCTGCGGGCGTGCGCCTTCGTGGGGCAGCTGGCCGATCATCAATTCAAGGGTGTTGAAGGTGGCGACCATGCCGCCGCGCAGGTTGCTGACTTCTTGCGGGTCGACCTTGCGGCTGAGAAAGCGCTGGCTATAGACCTGCGCGTCGCTGAACCACTTGGCCACCGAGCCATCGAACACCGGCATCAGCCGCCGAGGCCAGAACATCGCGCCCACCACCGCTGCGACTGCGATGCCGAGGAAGATTTCTTCGGTACGCGCCTCCGCCACATCCCAGACCGCCAAGGGGTTATCCACCACCGGCAAGGCAATCAGCGGCAAGGTGTAGCCGGCCAGCATCAGGGCGTAGTTATTGGCGGTGCGCAGGTGCATGGACAGAAACAGCAAGGTGCCGGTCCACAACGCAATCACCACCACCAGAATGTAGGGTGACTGCACGAACATCGGCACAAACAGCACCGCCGCCGCCGCGCCCATCAAGGTGCCGATGGCGCGGTACAGGGCTTTGGAACTGGTAGGGCCGACAAACGGGCTGGATACGATATACACCGTGGCCATCGCCCAGTACGGACGCGGCATCTGCATGAGCATGGCGATATACAGCGCGATCATCGACGCGGCGAAAGTACGCACCCCGTAGAACCAATCGCGGGCAGGCGGGAAGCCGGTAAAAAATCCGTTCAAGGCGACACAGCCTCGGCCGCTTCGAAGGCGCGCAATACACGCAGTGCCGCTTGCAGATCGTCGGGGGCGATATCCGCCAACACGTCCTTGCGCAGGCGCACCAGTTGCGCCTCCACCGCCTGCACCAGCTCACGGCCACGCTCGGTAAGACTCAAGGCCTTGGCGCGGCGGTCGTGGATGTCTTCGGTGCGGCAGACGTAACCGTCACCGCACAGCCGGTCGAGCAGGCGCACCAGTGATGGGCTTTCCATACCGGAAGCCTGGGCTACTTTGACCTGGTGTACCCCGTCGCCCAAGCGACCGATCATCAACAACGGCACGGCGCAGGCTTCGGAGATGCCATAGCTCACCAGCGTGGTCTGGCAGATTTTGCGCCAATTACGGGCGCCCACCACCATGCTGCTGCTGAGGCTCATCTGGAGTTGTTCGAGGGATTGAGGCACTGGATAGTTCGCATACAGTTAGTTTGCTAACTATCAATATGGTCGATGCATGGAGCATCGTCAAGTTTTGAAACAATTTCGCAGATGAGTGGTGGGATGTGGCTTGAGTAAAGCGGGTTTTAGGGTAGGCATCAGCAAATCGCTGATATTCGCCATACGACAAACAAAATGTGGGAGCTGGCTTGCCTGCGAAAGCGGTGGTTCAGTTGAATATTCAGTGACTGACACGCCGCCTTCGCGGGCAAGCCCGCTCCCACATTAGGTCAGCGTCAGCATTTTTTGCTCCATCGCCACACGCTCCAGACTTTTAAAATCTCCGACGCAGCGATCAATCCAGCCATTGCCAGTACGTTGTAATGCGGGAAAACTCGAGCGCCAATCAACAGGAGCGAAACGGACGGAATAATGTGCACAAGTCGTAAGGGGGTTTGAAAAAAGACAAGCCACCTGACTGATTTTTTCTGAAGAAAAAACATGGCACAGGATGCGAAAATTGAGGCCTGTAAAACCAACCAACGCCCCCATAAACATGACAATTTGCACATCACTGTGCTCTCGCAAAACATCTGAGGCGCTTATCACATCACTCAGATACGGAATTCCTTTTTTTCAGACGCCTCATCTGGCGTGACTGGATGACCTCTTACTCGCCCATCAACCTCAAGCTCTCCTCCTCAATAAACCCAAACACCTCTTCCGCCACACTGTACTGAAACTGCTTACGCCGATGCTTGGAAAGCTTCCCACCGTTATCCAGGCACATCATCACCAGCTTCGACAGATCGCTGCCGCGCACGTCGTAGCGTTGGTTCACCGCTTTGATCACTTGGTCATAACGGTCGAGGAATTCGGTTTCTTCGCGCAGTTCCACTTCCAGTGCGCGGCGGGCCATTTGCAGGGTGAATTCGACGCAGCGGGTCGCATCCCAGTAGCGATAGATCGAGGGGTGGCCGATGAAGTCGAACGCCATGTGGTCGGCGTCCAGCCAGGTGACGTTCCAGAATTCCCGAGTCGGCTGGGAGAAGGTCTTGAGTGCCTCCAGATAGGCTTGTTCCTCGTGCTTCATGGCGACAGAGACCGGTAGCAGCAAGCCATTTTCCAGTGCGCCGTAGTGGCAGAGCGTCTGGTGAATCAGGAAGCGAGACAGGCGCCCATTCCCGTCCATGAACGGGTGCAGGAAGACGAAACCAAAAGCGGTGACCGCGGCCGCCACTAAAGGATCGACGTCTCGCACGGGCTGGTTGGCGAAGGCCATCAGCTCTTCCATCAATTCCTGGCAAAGCGCGGGAGCTGGCGGCACGTAGCTCACACCGGCTGCGCCGCGTAGCCCGTTGTGCAGATGGTTCTGTTCGTGGCGAAACGCGACGGCTTTGTCAAACGGATTGGAGATGGTGCTGTTTTGCAGCTCGACCAAGTAGTCCTCGGTGAGCAACCGGCCTTCGTGGGCCTGGCGCAGGAGTTGGACGAAGCGGCGGGATTTTTCTTCGCTGGGTTGTTCTTTTTCGATGGCAAATGAGTCGCGGGTTTCGTGCAGGTATGCCCACTGGATGGCGCGGTCCATCATTTCCGGAGGGAGGGTGGCCATGAAGGATTTGGCACGAGCCAATACATCAAGCGCCAACAACGCTTCCAGCTCAGGCGTTCGCTCTACGGTGGCGCAATAATGCAAAGAGCCCAAACCGTTGAAATCCACTCGCCAACGACTGTTGCGAATGCTCGGGCCGGTTACATAGCGCTGGGGATCGAACAAGGGAACAACGCGACCACGAACAGGAAGGGTGTGATCCAGCATTTTCCCGGTAAAGCCTTCCCACAGAAAACAGGCTTTTCGGATAAACGCACCGTTAGGCGAGTCGGCCAGCGCGTCCAAAAACGGTTCTGGGCCGAGCTGTTCAAACACCTGGGCAAGTATCGCCAGGTTCACGCCTTCATGCTTAAGCGCAAATAACACATGCTCAAACAGCGCATGTTGGGCGGGCGCCACCGAATGGGGAACTGCCAGGCAGTCGCCGATCAAGGTAATCCTGGTCACCGGCTTGATCATCGCAGTCCTCAAGGGTGCGATAACCTTTAGATCCAGCGCCTCACACAGATGAGCGTATCCGACTGTTGGCATGGCGATGCTTTCCAGAAAAAATTCACTTAGGCGATTAAAGCCCAGTTTTTTTTACCGCTCACCATTTTTTTTTACATACTCGCCCTTATTTGGATATTTTTTTACACCCCTCGTCCACCCCGCAACATCAGATTCAACTCATCCACCACCACCGCCCAATCCGCATCATCCAGAATCTCTTCACGCAAAAATGCCTTCTGGGCGTCGCTCCAAAAAAACGCATCCGCCAGTTTCAACTCCGGCTTGAGCGGCGAATGAGAGGCGACAAATTGCTCGATACTGACCGGGTCGTGCGGCAAGCCAAGCTGTTTGAACAAAGCCGGTAGGCTGTGCACTGGCGATTCCATGGAGGGTTCCTCATAAGTAGGTTGAAGTGAGTCTAGCGGCAGCCTTCAGGTTGCGGCGCCGGTGCGTTGCATAGCACGAACAACCGCGCCCTGGCGCCACCGCCGTCCTGGCGACTGAGTTCGCGCCAGCCGTTGGGCAGTGGCGCGAATTCATCCGGGGCTTCGTTGCTGCTGATCAACCATACCCGTCGCGTTTGAGCAGGCAGTGCTGAGAGGCGGTCCAGATAGATGCGGCCACCGTCCTGGTCCACCAGTGTGCCGAAACCATAGGCGTTCGGGCGAGTGGCAGTCCCGTCGGGTTTGGGGGGTGTGTAGAGCTGAAGTTGGGCGTCGGTCTGGTCGTAATACACGTAGCTGAGGTACCACATCATGTCGCTGAGGACGATGCGGTCGCCTTCCTGGTAGTTGCGATTGACGAACTCCACCGGCACGTTGAACTGGTCGTGTTCATCCACCTCGAAGTTGTTTTTTAACCCCAGCAGTTCTACGCCAACAAACAGTGCGAACAACGCCACGCCCAGCCAGGACAAACGGGACGGCAAACGGTCGATGGCAAGCGCCAGGACTATCGGCAGGCCTAACGCATACACCGTGAGGTAGCGCTCGATAAACACGGGCGAGATAAAGGACACGCCATAGACCAGCAGCACCGGTAGCAGGCAAAACAGTGCCGGTAGGCGCGCCGCGTTATTGCGCCAGGCCGTCGATACAACCACCACGGCCAGCAGCAGGGGTAACAGCCAGAACAGCGGCGGCCACAGGCCGAGACCGTCATCCTGCAACAGGAACTGCCAGACCATCGACGGTAGCGACAGCAGATTGACCGGCTCTTCCCAACCAATGTCGCCGCCGACTTTGAGCTGTTCGACGTGCTGCACCAGGTCCAGCAGGTTGGGCAGCCAGGGTAGATACAGCAACACTATCGCCACGTTGGCGACCCACCAGGCAGGTCGCGTGATCAAGCGCTGACCCGGCGCCTGCAACCCCAGGTACGCCCAATGCACCAGCACGCACAGCGCAGTGAAGTAGTGGGTATAGAAGCCGGCGCTCATCAGCAGCACATACACAGCCAAATAGCGCGCGCGTTCGGGCTGCCTCACCCAGTACACCAGCGCCAGCGTGGCGCCCAGTAGCCACACGCCCAGCAGCGAATACATACGCACTTCCTGGCTGTAGCGCACCGCAGTGGGCAGTAGAACCAGCAGGATCCCCGCCAGCACGGCTGCGCGTCGGGTGGACAGTTGCCGTGTCAGCCAGATGCCCAGGCCCACGACGGCCACGCCGGGGATCGCACTCAGGCTGCGAATTGAGCCGATGCTGTCGCCGAACACCTCGATCCAACCGCGCAGCAGCAAGAAGTACAGCGGCGGGTGCACATCATGGGCCGCGTGAAACCACAGGTCGGCCAGGGCGTATTCGCTGAGCAACAGGCTGGAGCCTTCGTCGCCCCAGATCGCCGCCGAGGTGAGGTGGTAAAACCGCAGGGCCATGGCCAGCGCCAGGATCGGTACCCACCATAAACGGCTGAGCCAGCCGGCGCCCTCCCAGCTCAAGCGATGAAAGGCAGGCAATGCCTCGACTTTTTCGTGTTGCTCTACCACAGACCGACGCATATCGACTCCGCTACTACTGCCCCTCTTACAGGACAAACACTGCGCATGCGCAAACACCGCCACTCTAGGCCAAAAGCCCTGGCCTCGCTGCTGGAATCGGACAAATCAGCAATTTGTGTAGGCCTTCACCGAAGCACTCGCCGGATCAGGCTATTATTGCCCCTTCTCCAAGGACTCAGGATCAAGGAAACGTTATGCGTATCGGTTTGCTGTCACCTCTGGCCCTGGCCCTGCTGGCCGGTTTTTCCCTACCGGCCCAGGCCAGTTCTGACGACTCGTGCTACCCCGACTGGCGGGTATCGCGTGACAGCTACGAGCCGTGCAGCAACCAGCCGTTTCTCAGCCCTGGCAACGACAGCCGAGTGAACCTGCGCCTGTTGCTGGCCGACAAAAAAGCAGCACCCCTGGCCCCCAATGCCTTGGGCGAAGACGATTTGGCGCAAGGGTTCGGCCCGGTGCCGTTTCCGGTGTACCGCCTGGTGCCGGCTCCGGCCACGAATGAGGAGCCTGACAACAAGGCTGACGATTCACGCACAGCCGAACTCGATACTTTGCTCCAGCCCCTGGGTATCAAGCGCGAGGAGTACAAGACCGCAGGCCAGGCCTTCCTCAATGGCGAAGGCAGCCGTTGCCGCAGCAATGACGATGACAGCGCCACGGCGTTTATCAGCCAGGTGATCAAGGCCCAGATGCCGCCCGCCGAGCGCGATGTGTTGGTCAAAGCACGCCTGCAATTACTGAGCACCTGTGACTGGAGCCGCCAGGTGGTGGACGCGCAGCTGACCCCGTCGGCCAATGCTCAGTTGTTTCGTACCTACTTGCAGGCCGCCGGCGATTTCTACAGCGGGCGCTTCGATTACGCCGAGCGCGGGTTCGCCGCCGCCGCCACCAGCGATGTGCCGTGGCTGAAGGAAACGGCGCTGTACATGACTGCGCGTACGTCGCTGAATCAGGCCCAGGCCGAAGCCTTCGACGAATACGGCATGCCGCAACGCGAGCATGTGGATAAGTCGGCCCTGAGCGATGCCGAGCAAGGCTTTCTCGGTTACCTGAAAACTTACCCACAGGGCGATTACGTCGCCTCCGCCCGTGGGCTCTTGCGCCGTGTGCACTGGCTGGCGAACGACGACGCCAAGCTTGCCGAAGACTTCACCTGGCAATTCACCGAGGCCACCGACGCCCAGCGCAATGTGAGCGTGGACGAACTGGTGGAAGAGGCCGACCTCAAGTTACTGATGGTCGGCAACAAAGCCGCGAACAGCCCGATGCTGCAAGTGGTCAGCGACCTGATGGCGATGCGGGCCCACACCCCGCCGCTGTTGAGCCGCGAAGACCTGGATAAGCAAAAGAGCACCTTCGCCACTGAGCCCGCGCTGTTTGACTTCCTGCAAGCCAGCTATGCCCTGTACGTCGAACACCAACCCGACACGGCCTTGAAGCACCTGCCTGCGGATGTGCCATCGAGCCTGGATTACTTCGCCTTCAGCCAACAGACCCTGCGCGCCCTCGCCCTGGAGGCCAAGCAGGACTGGAAAGGCGCCGAAGCCCTGTGGCTGCAACTGCTGCCGCTGGCCAAGCAACCGCTGCAACGTGACCAGCTGGAGCTGGCATTGGCCATGAACTACGAGCGCAGCGGCCAACTGGCCAAGGTGTTCGCCGCCGACTCACCGATCAGCGCCAAGCAAGTGCGCTACATCCTGCTGCGCAACGTCGCCGGCCCCGACCTGCTACGCCAGCAGATCGCCAACGCCAGCGACCCGATCGAGCGTCAGAGCGCGCAATTCGTGCTCCTCTACAAAGACCTGCTGCGCGGCCAGTACGCCAACTTCGCCGATGACCTCAAGCAGGCCTCGCTCTCTGACGACAAACTCGGCACCAGCCTGGGCTACACCTATACCAGCGGCCAGACCTTGAAGCTGTTCCAATGGAACGGCGACAAGGCCGAATCTGGGTACGCGTGCCCAAGCATCGCGCAAACCGCGGCGACCCTGCAGAACGAGGCCAAAAACCCGCACGCGTTGAACTGCTTCGGTGAATTCATCCTGCGCAACGGCCTGGACGGCATGCCGTTGGAACAACCCCGCGCCGCCGGCAGCCTGGGCAGTACCGCCTCGGACTTCAAGGGTGAAACCTTCTCGCGCCTGGACGGCTACAAACAGGTGATCGCCAACGCCAAGGCGCCGAAAACCGACAAGGCCTATGCGTTGTTCCGCGCCATCAACTGCTACGCGCCGGCCGGCTACAACAGCTGCGGCGGCGAAGACGTTGCGCCGGCAGTGCGCAAAGCATGGTTCCGCCAACTCAAGAGCGGTTTTGCCGATACCCAGTGGGGCAAATCGCTGCAGTACTACTGGTGAAATCGCTGTGGCTAGGCTTGCTGTTGCTGGCAAGCCCGGCTTTTGGCGCCGTTGACGCAGGCGACTACGACGCCTTCTGGCTGTGGAGTGGCGTCACGCCCCAGCCGGTCATCAAGCAGGCAAAAACCCTGTACATCCTGCAAGGCCAGATCAACGCCACGCGCCGCGCACCCCAGCGCGGTGTACAACTGATCGCCCAGGGCATGAGCGTGCCGCGCATTACTCAAGGCGACGTCTGGGTGGTGTACCGCGCCCACACCCTGCGCTGGCCGGAACGGGTCTACACCCAGGTGCTGGGCCAGGTGCAACGCTGGCGTGACGCCGGCAACCCGGTGGTCGGTATCCAGATCGACTTCGATGCCCGCACCCAATACCTGCACGAATACGCCGACTTCCTGCGCGACCTGCGCCAACGCCTGCCCGCCGACCTGCGCCTGAGCATCACCGGGCTGATGGACTGGAGCAGCAACGCCGACCCGGCCGCCATCGCCCAGCTCAAAGGCGTGGTGGATGAAGTGGTGGTGCAGACGTATCAGGGGCGGCACAGCATCCCTGACTATGCCGCGTATTTGCCGCGGATGAATCGGCTGGGCGTGCCGTTCAAGATTGGCTTGATTCAGGGCGGGGAGTGGCAAGAGCCGGGGTATCTGCGGGGCAATGAGTGGTTTCGGGGGTATGTGGTGTTTTTGCAGAATCTTTGAAGTTTGGTAACACCTGTAGGAGCGAGCTTGCTCGCGAAAAACGTCAACGACAACGCGTGTTTCCTGATTGAACGCGGCGCCTGTGAGTTTTTCGCGAGCAAGCTCGCTCCTACAAAAAACCTTAGCATCGAGCCGGTTTTTTGCAGGTGGCCTTAGAGGCTTGGATGATATAAGTTACCTTTATTGCTTTAAAGAGTGATATATCATGCAAGAAACAGCGAAACCCTACCCGCACAAAGGGTACATCTCAGAGAGAAGCGCTGAGCTAATGAGAGGTATCGGGAACGGTATCGAAGTAGCCCGCATTCGTCGCCGGTTGAAAATCTCCACCATATGCAGCCGCGCGGGCATTACGCGGCAGACGTATCAGCGGCTGAGGCAGGGCGAGGCCGGCGTATCCCTCGGCGTGCTGATGAATGTACTTAGCGCGATGGACTTGGAAGAAGGTATGGCGAGCATTGCGTCACCAGAACTTGACCAAGTTGGCATTACCATGAGCCTCGCCCGTGAGCCTGAGCGAATTCGCACTGAAGGAGAACACGATGTCCTGGAAGCCGATTGGTAATGCCTTTGTTTTTTCAGCTCACTTAGTCGGTGACCCGGTCCCTGTTGGCGAAGTGGCCATGCATGGGAATGGATTCGTTTTTCGCTACGCCAACAGTTGGCTCGCACGGCCCGACGCATTTGCGATTGACCCGCTGAGTTTGCCACTGACCCCTAACCAGTATTCCTCGACGCGCATGTTTGGTGTGCTCGACGATGCAACGCCCGATAATTGGGGTCGGCGTGTTCTGCTGGCGACCCACAAACAGCATCCACAAAACGAAGTTGAATGGCTGCTTGCCTCGCGGGGAGCAGGAGTGGGTTGCCTGCTGTTCAGTGCGTCAAGAAGTCAGCTGCCAACCCTGCACCACCCCCCGCAATTTGAAGACCTTGAGAAAATCATGGTGGGCCTTGATCGAGTCGAGAAGGGTGACGTCGACCTGCCTGCGGAAATCGCACGGTTATTCGAGTTTGGGAGTTCCATGGGCGGCGCCAGGCCGAAGGTCACCGTGACCCATGAAGGCAAGGAATGGATAGCTAAACTCGGCCGTAGCGACGATGTGTTCGACCAGCCACGGGCGGAATTCGCCAGCCTTCAAATGGCGGATGCAGCAGGTCTACCCGCAGCCAAGCACAAGTTGGTAGAGGTCGCCGGCAAACCGGTCTTGATGGTCGAGCGTTTTGACCGACATGAAGCCGCTGGTCGCGAGCACTATGTCAGCTGCAACTCTCTGGTAAGCACGGAGAAGCCAAGAATGCGGGTTGATGCGGCTGACGGTGCCGTTTCCTACTCCAGGATCGCCGACGTATTGAAGAAGGTCAGCGACGATGCCACCTTTGACATGCGTGAGCTTTACAAGCGCATGGCCTTCAATGTGCTCATCGGCAATAGCGACGACCACCTGAAACAAACCGGGCTGCTGCTGACCAGCGCCTCGGGCTATTCCCTTGCGCCAGTATTTGACGTGTTGCCCCACCCTACCCAACTAGGCTTGCAGGCGCTCATCATCGGCAATGAAGGCCGGGTATCGTCTGTCAGTAATTTGCTGAGTACGCCTGAACGCTTTGGGTTGGGGGCGGATGAAGCAAGGTCCATCGTCACGGATATGTATGCCGTCGTGCGAGAAGCCTCCGGCTTTTTCGAAGCGGCAGGCTGTAGCGGTGCCGAGGTACGCATGCTTTCCAATGTGTGTACACGATTTGCAGCGGACCTGGTGTAGGGCGGCAACAGAGCGCACCCTTGAAGGGTGCGCGCCGCAGCAAATATCACCTAAACGCTAAGTTACCAATCGTACGTCAGGCTCGACACCACCGTGCGTCCTTCCCCGTAGTAGCAATCCAGATCACTGGTGCACTGCGAGACGTAGGTCTTGTTGCTGAGGTTCTGCACGTTCATCGCCAGCTTCACGCCCTTGAGCTTGAGCGGCGAGGCGCCCAGGTCGTAGCTCAAGCTCGCATCGTAGACGCTGTAGGACGGCACGTTGAAAGCCCCTTCGTAGTCGTCGCCCAGGCTTTGACGGGCATAACGCACGCCCAGGCCCGCGCCCAACCCTGCCAAGGGCGTATCGCCGAGCACCGTGTAGTTGACCCACATCGAGGCGGTGAGTGGGGAGATGCCGGCCGGGTGGCGACCTTGGCGGCCATCGTTGTCCTTGGTGTATTTGACGTCATTGCGCGCAGCCGAGGCGACCACGTCCCAGGCATCACTCAAGACGGCCTTGGCTTCCAGTTCAACACCTCGCGAGCGCAGGGCGCCGCTTTGGGTGCTGAAGGTGGTGTCCACCGGGTTGGTGGTCAGCACGTTTTCCTGGTCCAGTTGGTACACAGAGGCCTGGATGAAGCTCTTCTGGCCCGGTGGCTGGAACTTCACGCCGACTTCGTACTGTTTGCCGGTGGACGGTTCGAAGGGTTTTCGGTTCGCATCGGTGCCGGCCAGCGGCAGGAAGGATTCCGAATAGCTGACGAAGGGCGACACGCCGTTATCGAACAGGTACACCAGGCCCGCACGGCCGGTGAATGCCTGGTCTTTGCTGGCAAAGCGGGTGTCCTGTATCGGCTCCTTGTTCACCACATTCGCCCAGTCATAGCGGCCACCGAGTACCAGCACCCATTTATCCAGCTTGATCTGGTCCTGCAGATACAGGCCGGTCTGGGTAATGGTGCGGTCCCAGCGGTACGGTTGGCCGAAGTTCAAGGGCTGGCCGTACACCGGTTTGAACAGGTCGATGATCGGCGGGTTGCGGTCATACAGGCCATGGAACTGCGAGTTGGAATGGTAGTAGTCCAGGCCAACGATGAAGGTGTGGGACAGTGCGCCCGTGTCGAATTCAGCCTGGGCGATGCTGTCCACGCCGAACACTTTGTTGGTCTGCGACCAGTCCACGCCGAAGCGTTGCAGGTAGCGTTGGTCCTGCACGCCGGTGTTGGGGTTGGCGACAAAGCGGTAGCCGTGCAAGGGCGCGGTGTAGCGGTCGTCGACCTCGGCGTAACGGGCGTTTTGCTTAAGGGTCCAGATGTCGTTGAGGCGATGGGAAACTTCGTAACCCAGCACGTATTGCTCGCGGTTGTACTGGTTGACGCCCGGCTCGCCGATAAACACATCGCGCTTGATCTTGCCGTTGGGGTTGTCCCACAGCGTGCCGGACGCCGGCAGGCCTTGGGCTTCGGGCACGCCTTTATCTTTCTGGTACTGGGCGAACAGGGTCAGGCTGGTGTCGTCGTTGGGGCGCCAGGTGAGGCTGGGGGCGATGAACTGGCGCTTGTTTTCGACGTAGTTGATTTCGTCTTGCGCGTCATTCGCCAGGCCAGTCAGGCGGTAGAGAAACTGCCCCTCCTCGTCCAACGGGCCGCTCAGGTCGATGGCCGCGCTTTTGTGTTCGTAGGTGCCGGCTTCCAGTACCACTTGGTGTATCGGCGTTTCGCTGGGGCGCTTGCTGACCATATTGACGATACCGCCCGGCTGGTTCTGGCCGTAAAGCACGGACGCCGGGCCTTTGAGCACTTCGATGCGTTCCAGGGAATACGGTTCGATCTGCAACGCGCCCCCGGTGCTGCCTCCGCCATAAGGCAGGTGCAGACCGTCCAGGTACAGCGGCGTGGGCGAGAAGCCGCGTGACGTCGGCTCATCGAACAATTTGACTCGGTCGGCAAAACCACCCGCGCTCATACCTGGGGTGTAGAGCAACGCCTGGGTGACACTCTGGGCGCCACGTGCCTTGATCTCGGCGGCGGTGATCACGTTGATCGTCTGGGGAATTTCCACCAGCGCCGAGTCGGTCTTGCTGCCCGAGGCGCTGCGCTTGGCGACAATACCGTCCACCGGGCCCCAGGCGCTTTCCTGCTCCTGCCGGCCACTTATCTGGGTCGCGCCCAACTGCAAGGCTCCGTCGCCGGAAAGGGCCTGCAACGACCAACCGCCCTGGGATTGCACCGCCGCCAAACCGCTGCCCGCCAGCAAGCGCTGCAACCCCGAACCTACGCCGTAACGCCCTTTCAAGCCGGCGCTGCGCTTGCCGTCGGTGAGCGATGCGTCAACCGACAGCAAGATGCCTGAGGCACTGGCGAAACGGTTCAACGCCTGGTCGAGGCTGCCCGCGGGAATGTCATAGCTGCGCAGCGCTTCGGTGCTTTCTTCGGCTTGAACCATGCTCGGCAGTACAGGCGCCGTTGCCAGCAGGCCGGCAAACAGGCCACGACGCAGCGCGCGGGCCAAAGGTTGGATTGGGTGGTGCGACATGGCAGGACTCCCCGTGAGAACGCTTCTTGATTGGCTTTCAAGAGGTATCCCGAACGGGCCGCAGAAACCGACAAGCCCTGTACAAAGTATTTTCAGACCCGCGCCTTGATCGTTACCCAGTAACGGGTCACCGCCTGCACGTGCACGGGCAATGAACGCTCCAAGGCCGCCAGGATCGCGTCGGTGTCGTTCAGCGGGAACACGCCGGTCAACAGCAGGTTCGACACCGCCTGATCACAGCGCAACAGGCCCGGGCGGTAGCGACTCAGTTGCGCCACGAACTCACCCAACGGCTGACGTTCGGCAACCAGACGATGCTCGGTCCAACTGCTGGCATTGGCGCTCACTGCCGGCAACGCGGTGCTTTGGCGTGCGTTGAACCACAGGCTGTCCCCTGCCTGCATATGCACCGGCGTGCCCTGCAACGGCGTGACCCGCAGGCGACCTTCGTACAAATCCACACGGCTGCCGTCGGGCAATTCACGTACCGCAAAGCGCGTGCCCAACGCCTGTACATCACCGGCAGGCGTTTCGACGATCAGCGGGCGCGAGGCATCGTGGCCGCTGGTCAGCAAGACCTCGCCACGGATCAGCCGAATACGTCGTTCGGTAGCGCTGAAACGCAGGTCTACGGCGCTGTCACTGTTAAGGTCCAGTTGCGTGCCGTCGCTCAAGGTCATATGGCGAATTTCGCCCGTGGCGGTACGCAGCTCTGCAAAGGCCGCCTGCCAGGGCTCGCTGCGTTGCACCAGATAGCCGCTGCCACCGGCCACCAACAACAGGCCGAGCAATTTGAGCGCGGCGCGGCGCTGGGTATCCGGGGTGTCGCGCAATACGGCGCGAGCGCTGTCGGCGGGTACGCCGCCAAGGGTGTGTTGCAGCTGCTGCAAGCGCTGCCAGGCGCGGCGGTGTTCCGGGTCAGCGGCCTGCCAGCGGGCGAACGCCTGGCGCTGCTCGCCCTTGAGCTCGCCGCCCCATTGCAGCATCAACCACTCGCTGGCTTGCTCGACAATCGCAGGGGCGATGGGCGCGTCGCGCTTCATTCTTCGTACACCACCTGGTAGCAGGCGACGATGGCCCGGGTCATGTACTTCTGCACCGAGCTGACGGTGACGCCCAGGCGCTCGGCGATTTGCGCATAGCTCAAGCCTTCGAACTGCGACAGCAAAAACGCACGGCGCACATTGTCGGGCATGCGATCGAGCATGGCGTCGATCTGCATCAGGGTTTCGAGGATCAGCGCGCGGGTTTCCAGGGACGGCGACTCGGGCTCGGGCAGGTGCGCGATGCTTTCCAGGTACGCACGCTCGATGCGCAGGCGGCGCCATTGGTCGATCACCAGGTTGCGGGCGATCTGCGCCAAGTAGCTGCGGCTTTCTTTGTCACCCGGGAAGCGCCCGGCCACCAGCAGGCGCAGGAAGGTGTCCTGAGCCACATCGGCGGCCTGTTCCCGGTCGCCCAGACGCTTGCGCAACCAGCCTTGCAGCCAGCCATGATGGTCGCGGTACAGGATGTGAAGCTGTTGCTGGCCGTCAGTCGCGATGCCCATGAAAAGCTCAGAAGTGTTATTGAGAGCAATTATCATTACATCTTATTTGGCGACTGACAAAAACTCTTTCTCGCTCAGCGCACAGCGGTCTGCAACGGGTACACCGACTCCCACCCTCCTCCCAGCGCTTTGTACAGCCCGACCATGGCCAACGACACGCCGGTGGAGCTTTCCACCCACTGCTCCTGCGTCGCCAGCAATGCGCTTTGCACGGTGAGTACGTTGACGAAATCCGCCACGCCTTCGACGTACTGATGTTGCGCAGTGGTCAGTGCGATCTGGTTCTGGCGCACCGCTTCGGCCAGGCTGTCGCGACGCAGTTGGCTGGCGTTGTAGCGGGACAGTTGATCATCGATTTCATGCCAGGCGCGTAGCACGGTTTGCTGGTAGGCCAGCGCCGCTTCCTGTTGCTGGGCTTCACGCAAATCGACCATGCCTTGCAGGCGCCCGCCGTTGAACAGCGGTAGGCTCAATTGCGGGCCGAAGGCAAAGGCACGGGAACCCCAGGAGCCGAAATCCGAGAGTTGCATGGCTTGGGAGCCCAGGCTGCCAGACAGGGTGATACGTGGGTAAAAGTCGCCCTTGGCCACGCCGATGCTGGCAGTGGCGGCGTGCAAGCGAGCCTCTGCCTGACGGATGTCTGGGCGGCGCTCGGCGAGTTCCGATGGCAGGCCGATCGCGACCTGGCGCTGTGTTTGCGGCACAGGGGCGTCTTTGGACAGCTGCGCGTACAGCGCCTGGGGTGGCTCGCCCATCAGCAGGCTCAGGGCGTTGATCAACTGGTCCTGACGCTGCTGCAGATCCGGCAGGCGCGCTTCGATAGCCGCGACCTGGGCGGCGGCTTCGGCCACGTCCAAGTCGGTCGCCACGCCGTCGGCCAACCGCAATTGCGAGAGCTTGAGGCTGTGGCGCGCAACGTCGAGGTTTTGCTCGGTGACAGCGCGGGTGTTTTGGACGCCGCGCAGTTGGATGTAGTCCTGGGCGGTCTCGGCCAGTACCGACAACAACACGGCGCGACGGTCGTTTTCGGCGACTTCCAGGGTGGCGTCGGCGGCTTCGGTTTCGCGCTTGACCCGGCCCCAGAAGTCCAGTTCCCAAGAAGCGGAGAAGCCCATGTCCCATTGGTTGAAGGCTGCGCGGCCATTCTCGCCGGAAGGGTCGTTCAAACCTTTGCCGCTGTTGCGCTTGCGCTGGTAACCGCCGCCCGCATCGACATTCGGGTAGCGCTCGGCGGTGGTTACCTGACGTACCGCGCGGCTCTGTTGCAGGCGGCTGCTGGCCAACTTCAGGTCGAGGTTATCGCTGAGGGCGCGGCGTGTCAGGGCTGAGAGCTGCGCGTCGTGGAACACGTCCCACCAGCGCTCCTGCAAGGGATCGCTGACGGCACGGCTGGCAGCTTGTCGGCCCTGAGGTTCGCTCCATTGATTGATCTGCGGGCTCTCGGGCCGCTGGAAGTCGGGACCGACCGTGCAGGCACTCAGGCTGATCAGGCTCAAGGTGAGCCAGGCGAGGTGTTTCATTGCTGGGCCACCTCACGCTGTTGCGCGACCGGCCGGGTGTCGACGCTGGCTTCCACCGACATGCCGACGCGCAAACGCTCGGTCAGTGGCTGGTTCGGTTCCAGGACGATCTTCACCGGAATACGCTGCACCACCTTGGTGAAGTTGCCGGTGGCGTTGTCGGGCTTGACCGAGGCGAAGGTCACCCCGGTGGCAGGCGCCAGGCTTTCCAGATGGCCTTTGAGCAGTTCGCCGTCAAGGCTGTCGACGCTGACTTGCACCGCTTGCCCCGCGTGCATATGCGACAGTTGGGTCTCTTGGAAATTGGCCACCACGTAGGCTTCGGCCAGTGGCACCACCGCGAGGATCTTGCTGCCCGGTGTCACATAGGCGCCGACCCGCACCGCACGCTCACCGACCATGCCATCCACCGGTGCGACAATGCGCGTGTAAGACAGCTGATAACTGGCCATTTCCAGCGCGGCCTGGGCGCGTTTGAGCCCACCTTCGGCGGCGTCGCGCTGGGCGGTGAGGATTTCCACCTGCTTGCGTTCGGCGGCCAGCACGGCGGTGGATTTGGCCAGGCGCGCGGTAGCCTGGTCGATGCGGGTCTTGGCTTGCTGGGCGTTCTGCACGGTGCCCGCACCAACGCCAGCGAGGTGGTTGTAGCGATTCAGTTCATGCTCGGCAAACGCCACTTCTGCGCGATCTGCTGCCACGGTGGCCTGGGCCTGGGCGATCACCGAGCTTTGGCGCTCCAGGGTCGCGCTGGCGTTTTTCAGCTGGGCCTGAGCGACCAGGGTGTCGGCATCGGCGGCCTGGGCGGCGGCGCGAAAATCGCGGTCGTCGATCAACGCCAACAGTTGGCCAGCCTTGACGCGCTGGTTGTCTTCTACCAGCACTTCCTTGATGAAGCCTGCCACCCGCGGCGCCACCAGAGTGAAGTCGGCGGCGACAAAGGCGTCGTTGGTGGTCTGGTGCTTGCTGCCCAGTACGCCCGGCGCAACCAGGTAAACCAACACGCCGACGGCAAATACAGCAATAACGGAGACGGCAATTTTGTCTTTGCGTTTCATGGAAAGTCCTTGAGGTCAGGCCGGAGCGCGAGGCGGATAGATCCGCGTGGGCATCCAGAAAATCAGCAGGATCAACGCCACCGCGACACCGGCCATGACGACGTAAAGATCCGAAGAGGTCAGCACCACGGTCTGCTCGTGCAAGCGGTGGGCGAGGCCCGGCGCGTCAGCGTCGGCCAGGGGCGAATTGCCCAGGCGGTCCACCAACATGGTTGAATGGAAATGCCCGCGCTGGGTGGTCAATGTATCCAGCACCGCAGTGGCGATTACCGCAGCCAGGCCCTTGACCGTATTGAACCAGGCCGAAGCGAAAGGCCCTTCAATGGGTTGAATACTGCCGGTAGACAACATCAGCAGCGGCAGCACGGCCATCGGCTGACCGAAAATCTGCAGCAGGTACCAGCCATAAAAGTCGTCACGAATCCACGCCGAGGTCAGGTGCGAGCTGCCGATGCAGCACAGCACCAACATGCTCAGGCCAATGCCCAGCACCCAGCGGCAATCGACCCAGCGCAGGTTGCACAGCGCCGCCACCAGCGGCAGCGCAATCAACTGTGGCAGCGCCATCAGCAGCATCACCGGCGCAGTTTGCAGCGGCCGGTAGCCCTGGACCTGGGCGAGGAAACTCGACGGGATGATGATCACCGAGGTCAGCACCATCAGCACGCCGGCCAGCACGATCAGGGCGAAGGCCAGGTTGCGCAGGCCGAGCATCTGCAGGTTGAAGAAGGGCAGCGGCTGTGACCATTCGTTGAGCATGAACAGCACCAGCAACACTGTGCCGCCACACAGCAGGAAGGTAATCAGGCCCGACTCGAACCAGTCCAGGCGATTGCCTTGCAACAGGCCGATCACCAGCATGCAAATCGCCGGGAAGCCCAACAGCAAACCACGCCAGTTGAACTGCTTGAAGCGCTCCAGGCGCAGCGGGTCTTGTGGCAAGCCATAGGCCACGGCCGCCATGGCCAGCAGGCACGGCGCGACGATCTGCCAGAACGCCCACTGCCAACCGACGTATTCGGTCCACAACGCCGCCAGCGGCGTGCCCAGGCTGGGGCCGAAGGTGGCGGTCAGCGCGTAACCGGCCAACCCGTACAACTTGACGTTGGCCGGCAAAAAACGCAGCGCCACGGTCATCAGCATCGGCGGCAGCGCGCCACCCGCCAGGCCTTGCACGGTACGCAGCAGCAACAGGCTTTCGTAGTTCGGCGCGAACGGGCAGAGGATGCCCAGCACGGTGAACAAACCGATGGCGCACAGCGTGAAACGGCGCAGGGAAAACGTCACCGAACACCACGGCGCGAAGGCCATGGCTGCCACGGAGGTGGCGGTGTAGGCGGCGACCAGCCACGTGCCTTCATCAAAGCCGATGTACAGCGCGCCACGGATATCGGCGAGAGCAACCTTGGTGACCATCTCGTTGAGACCGGAAACCAGTACCGCCAGCAATACGCCGAGCAAGCCGATGATGATGCGCGGGCCGAATACGGGTGGGCTCAGAGCCGTAGGTTTGGCTGCGGCCTGGAGGACGGGGGCAGCGAGGGACGTCATGAACAGGTGACTCGGAATGAGAAATACCTGAGCAGTTTAATCGGGCACTCTCATGACAAAAAGTTACTTGTTGGCAGGTTATAAGTGCGTCAGACGCAACTTTGAACATCAACACTGAACCCTGTGGGAGCTGGCTTGCCTGCGATAGCGCCAGTTCAGTAACAGATTCAGTGACTGACACCCCGCCTTCGCAGGCAAGCCAGCTCCCACATTCATCCGCGTTCGCTTTATACCGGCTGGGCTTCTAGCCAGGTGGCATGACAGCTCTCGCGCATGGTTTCGCGCAGCCACTTATGGGCCGGGTCTTTGTCGAAGCGTGGGTGCCAGGATTGGGCCAGGACCAGGGTTTGCAGTGGAATCGGCAAGGCAAATGCGCGCAGTGGCAGGTTCAGACGCTTGGCGCTCAGGAGGGCTTCCTTGGGTACCGGCAACAGCAGGTCGGAATCGGGCAGCATGAACATCGCACCGTGAAAGCCTGGGGCGATCATGGCCACACGGCGCTCCAGGCCTTGGGCATTCAACGCGGTATCGATGGGCCCACGGGCGATGCCGCGCCGGGAGATGCTGATGTGGGAGTAGCTGGCAAAGCGTGCCGCCGTGATTTCTTCGTCGAACAGCGGGTGATCTTGTCGTGCCAGGCCGACAAAGGTGGTGGAGAACAGGTTCTGCACCTTCACTTCCGGGCTGGCAGGCATGGTGTTGCTCACCCGCAAGTCCAACCGCCCTTCGCGCAGGGCTTCATCGTCAGTGTCGCCTTCGGGCACAAAGCGCAGCTCACACAACGGCGCCACACGCTCCATGGTGTCGAACAGTCGCCCGCCATACACGCCGATGAAAAAGTCATTGGCGCGCACGCTGAAGCGGCGGCGCAAGGTGCTCAAATCGACTTGGTCCGCCGAACGGAACAGCAACGCAGCCTGCTCCACCACATTGCGCACCTGGCCTTGCAGCTCGAGCGCCTTGGGCGTCGGCACCAGGCCACGGCCGGCACGCACCAGGATCGGGTCACCGACCGCTTCACGGATACGCGTGAGGGTGCGGCTCATGGCGGCCGGGCTGAGGTTCATCCGCCGCGCGGCGCCCACCACACTGCCCTCGTCGAGCAACGCGTCGAGGGCGACCAGCAGGTTCATGTCCGGTAGTTGCATGCCAAGCACTCGTAATCGGTTGGGAGTGAACTGGGCGCAATCCTAGCAGGCTTTATCGGGTTAGAAAGGCGCATCACCCTGAATCGTGGTGCGGTACAACTTGCGGCGCAGCTGGCTTGGGCAACCAGCGGCCAAATGGATCAGCGAGCGGTTGTCCCAGAACACCAGGTCGTGGGGCTGCCACTGATGACGGTAGATATTTTCCGGCAGCACGCTGTAGGCATAGAGCTGGGCCAGTAGGTCACGGCTTTCGTCATCGGGCAAGCCGACGATACGGGTGGTGAAGCCCTCGCTGACGAACAGCGCCTTACGGCCGTTTTCCGGGTGGGTGCGCACAACGGGGTGCACCACTTCGGCAACCTGGGCGAGCTGTTCGGGGGTAAGGGTTGGGCGCCAGTTGCCTTCGAATTTGGTCTCGCTGTAGCGCGCCGTGTAGGAATGCGCGGCGCTGCGGCCTTCGACCGCGTTGCGCAGGTGACCTGGCAAGTGCTCCCAGGCTTTGTGCATATCGGCGAACAGAGTGTCGCCGCCTTCAGATGGCAGTTCCTGGGCATGCAGCATCGAACCCAGGCTGGGCAGTTCTTTGTATGAGAGGTCCGAATGCCAGAACTTGCCTGCATCCCCCAGGCCGATGGATTGGCCGTTCTCGATGATGTTGGAAACGATCAGGATCTCGGGGTGGTTGGCCAACAGGAACTGCTTGAGCACATGGATCTGCAACACGCCGAAACGGCGGCTGAAGGCGATCTGTTGTTCGGGGGTGATGCGTTGGTCGCGGAACACGATGACGTGGTAGTCCAAGTGTGCGCGATGGATGCGGGCGAAGTCCTGGTCGTTGACTGGGCGGGATAAGTCCAGGCCGATGATCTCGGCGCCGACACTGCCGGGGAAGGGGTGGATGTCGAAGGTTTGGAGGGCGGTGGTGGCAGACATTTGATTCATTCCCGGCGGACAGGGGAGTGAATTTATAGGCATAAGGATGGAAGCTTAAATACCGTTAGCGCATATGGATATGGCGTTTGGTTTGAGCTGTAGCGTGATGCTGACGGCCTCACCGGGGCAAGCCCCCTCCCACATTCTGATTGGTGAATATATTCAAATGTGGGAGCTGGCTTGCCTGCGATGAGGTCGGTACAGGCGCTGAAGTTCAACGCTCGTGCAACGCCTCGGCCCGCGCCTTGATGATCGGCTTGAGCAGGTAGCTTAGGATGCTTTTCTTGCCGGTGATGATATCCACCGAAGCAACCATGCCAGGGATGATCAGCAGCGGTTTCTCATCCGTACCCAAGTGGCTGCGGTCAGTGCGCAAAGTGATCATGTAGTAGGTCGTCTTCTTGTCTTCATCCGTGATGGTGTCGGCGCCGATGCGTTCGAGCTTGGCCTTCAGGCCACCGTAGATCGTGTAGTCGTAAGCGGTGAACTTGACCACCGCTTCCTGCCCTGGGTGCAGGAAGGCGATGTCTTGCGGGCGGATCTTGGCTTCTACCAGCAGGGTGTCGTCCAGCGGCACGATTTCAACCATATCGCTGCCCGGCTGGATCACACCCCCAACGGTGTTGACCAGCAACTGCTTGACGATCCCGCGCACTGGCGAGGTGACCAGGGTGCGGCTGACCCGGTCTTCCAGCGCGCGGCCGGTGGACTCGGCCTTGTTCAGTTCAGTACGGGCTTCGTTGAGTTGGGTCAGGGCTTCGCTGCGGAATTTGCCGCGGGTTTCATCGATCTTGCGTTGCACTTCCTTGATCGCCGATTCAGCACGCGGGATCGCCAGGGTGGTGGCGTCCAACTGCCCGCGGGTTTCCATTTCGGCGCGCTTGAGGCGCAGCACTTCTACCGGCGACACCGCGCCCTGGGCCACCAGCGGCTCGGACATGTTGATTTCCTGGCGTTGCAGGGACAACTGGCTGCGGTATTGGCCCTGCTTGGAGGTGAACTCGCGCAGTTCCTGTTGGCGTTGCACGAGTTGTTCCTGCAAGCCGCCGACTTCGTCTTTCAACTGCTGGCGGCGGCTTTCATACAAGGAGCGCTCGTTGGCGGCCTGGCTCGGCGCGGCCTTGAGCACCTCGTCAGGGATGTTCAGCGGGCGGTCATCCACCTGGGCGCTCAAACGCTCGACACGCAGTTGCATGGCCAGGCGCAGGGCTTCGGTTTCCCCGGCGTTGGAGACAAACCGCGTGTCGTCGAGACGAATCAACGGCGCGCCAGCCTCTACGATCTGGCCTTCCTTGACGTACAGCTCGGCGACGATGCCGCCTTCAAGGTTCTGGATTTTCTGCAGCTTGGACGACGGAATCGCCTTGCCGTCGCCACGGGTCACTTCGTCGATCTGGGAGAAACCGGCCCACACCACCAGAAATACAAAGAACGCGATGATTGCCCAGATGGTCAGGCGGATGACCCGTGGCGCATCTTCGATCAGCGCCTTGTTGACCTCGGGCAGCGGCTGGCCCTGCAGCGAATCGGAGCCTTTGAAGTAGCGGCCGACCGCACTCTTGATGGAATTAAGCAACACTGATCTGCCCCTTCTTCAACGCTTCCATGACCACGGCTTTCGGGCCGTCCGCGAGAATCTGCCCACGGTCGACCACCAGCAGGCGATCAACCAGGGAGAGCAGTGAGGCTCGGTGCGTGACCAGCACCACGGTTTTGTTTTGCACCACGGCTTGCAGGCGTTGCTTCAAGCGTTCTTCGCCGGTGTTGTCCATGGCGCTGGTGGGTTCGTCCAGCAGCAGCATGGGCGGGTTGAGCAGCAGCGCACGGGCCAGGGCAACGTTCTGGCGCTGGCCGCCGGACAGGTTCTGCCCACGCTCGCCGACTTGCAGTTCGTAGCCTTGGGGATGCAGACGGGCAAATTCGTGCACGCCAGCCAGTTCGGCGGCTTGCAGGACCATTTCATCCTCGACGTAGCGCGCACCGCTGACCAGGTTGTCGCGCAGGGTGCCGGCCAGCAATTGAATGTCTTGGGCGACATAGCCGATGTTGTGGCGCAGCTCGCTCACGTCGATCTGGCGCACGTCCACGCCGTCCACCAGCAAGGAGCCGGAGTCGGGTTGGTAAAGGCCGACGATCAACTTGGCCAGGGAGCTTTTGCCCGAGCCGCTGCGGCCGATGATGCCGATTTTTTCCCCTGGCTTGATCACCAGGTTGATGTTTTTCAGCGCCAGGTTCTGCTGGTTCGGGTAAGTGAAGTTCAGGCCCCGGCACTCGATGGCGCCTTGCAGGGTGCGACGGCTCATGGGGCGCTCTTCGAAGTTGCGCTCCTGAGGCAGCTCCATCATCTGGTCCACCGAGGTCATGGTGACCTTGGCTTGCTGATAGCGCGTCAGCAGGCCCGACAGCGAGGCCAGCGGGCTCAAGGCACGGCCACTGAGCATGTAGCAGGCAATCAGGCCGCCCATGCTGAGGTTGCCGTCGATGATCTGGTACACGCCGAACACGATCATGATCACGCCGGCCAGTTGCTGGATCAGCAGGGTCATGTTCATCGACAGGCCCGACAGCAACTTCACCCGAAGCTCAAGCCGGCTCAGGGTACCGATGGTCTGTTCCCAGCCGTACTGACGCTCGCTCTCGGCATTGTTGACCTTGACCGCATCAAGCCCGGCGAGGGTTTCGATCAGGCTCGACTGGCGCTCGGCGGCCAGCGCCATGGTGCGTTCCATGGTCGCGACCAAGGGCTTTTGCAAGGCGTAGCCGATGCCCAGGGCCAGTGGGAACGCCAGCACCGGGATCCACACCAGGTGCCCGCCGAGAATGGCGATGACCAGGAAGATCAGCAGCGTAAACGGCAAGTCGATCAGGCTGGTGAGGGTCAGCGACGCGAGGAAGTCGCGCAGGCTTTGAAACTCATGGATGTTCTGCGCGAAGCTGCCGACCCGCGCCGGGCGGTATTTCATGGACATGCCGACGATGCGCTCGAACAGCGTGGCCGAGATGATCAGGTCGGTCTTTTTACCGGCCAGGTCCAGGCACAGGCTGCGCAGGCTTTTGAGGATCAGGTCGAACAGGTAGGCACCGCAGATGCCCACGGCCAGCACCCACAGGGTGGCGGTGGCCTGGTTCGGCACAACGCGGTCGTACACGTTCATCACGAACAGCGGCGCGGCCATGGCGATGATGTTGATCAGGAAACTGGCGGCGATGGCGTCGGTGTAGAGCCAGCGTGAACGCATGAGGGTGTCACGGAACCACGAGCGCGCCCGCGGAATCAGGCTGCCGTGGTTGACGTCGAACTTGTGCTGCGGCTGTGCAAAGAAGACTTTGCCGATGTAGTCGTCGGCCAGTGCTTCGCGCTTGATCAGCACTTCACCGCCGTCGCTTTCGCTGAGCAGGATCCGCGCTTCATCTTCGCCCTCCCAGCCCACCAGCACGGTACTGCGACCGTCCTTGAGCAACAGCAGCGCCGGCAGTGCAATGGTCGGGATCTGTTCCAACTTGCGTTGCAGCAGCCGGCCTTGCAACCCGGCCCGCGCAGCGGCACGCGGCAGCAGTTCGGCACTCAAGCGTTGCGAAGGCAGCGGCAGGCCGGTGGTGAGCATGGCCGCACTGGCCGGTTTTTGATGCAGGGCGCAGAGCGCCAACAACCCGTCGAGTAACGGGTCGTCGTGCAGTGCGCGTGGATCATGACTGAGATGAACTCGACTGACTTCAGGTTCCACGCGGGGCACTCTCGACTAACAGATGGGGCTATTGGGGTGGCTCAATTCATCCCAGGCAGTTGGACTTTAGGTTTCACGTCGTTCTGCACGACGGAGGCCATTGGTGCAACCACTCCCTGGCTCTTGAGCAATTCGCCCATGGTCGCCTTGATTCGGTACTGAGTAAATAACTGAATGTTCTTGATTTCTTCCAGGCGGCGGGAAGCGGTGAACAATTCATTTTCGCTGTCGAGCAAATCCAACAGCGTACGTTGACCAAGGCTGAACTGTTGCTGGTAGGACGTGCGTACGCGGGTGCTGTGATCCACGTACTGCTGGGCGACCGGCAATTGCGCATTGGCGTTGTTCAGGGCGTTCCAGGCCAAGCCTAGTTCTTCATTGAGTTGGCGCAAGGCATTGTTACGGATGTCCAGCGCCTGGTTGGCCTGGTAGGACTTCGATTGCAGGTCGGCCTTGTTGCTGCCACCGGCGAACAGGTTGAAGCGCATGCGCACCATGGCTTCCCAACCATTGCTGTGGTTGGGATCACCGGAGACGTTGTTGTCGGCGTTGGTACCCAATTCAGCGTCAAAACGCGGATAGAAGTTGGACTTGGCGGCGTCGTACTGCTTCTCGGCGGCAGAGATATCCGACTCGGCCGAACGCAGGATCGGGCTGTTGTCGAGCATCTGGCGACGCGCTTCATTCAGGTCTGCCGGCAGCATGGCCATGAATGGGGCCGGACGCTCGAGTTCGTCGGGCATCTGGCCGACGGCGCTGAGGTAGTTGACCTGCGCATCGGCCAGGTTGGTCTGCTCGGTGATCAAGTTGTTACGGGCCTGGGCCAGGCGCGCTTCGGCCTGGTCCTGGTCGGCACCGTTGCCGACGCCGCGCTCGGTGCGCAACTTGATCTGGTCGTAGATGCGTTCGTGGTTGCGCAGGTTATCTTCGGCCAGGCGTACGAACTCACGACGGGTCAATACTTCCAGGTAAACCTGGGCAACGGTCAGCGCGGTGCGCTCGGAAGTCCCGAGCAAAGAGTAAGCGCGGGAATTAACGTTGGCTTGTTGACGCCCGACTTCGCTGGAGGTGGCGAAACCGTCAAAAATCATTTGCTGCAGGCGCAGGCTGGATTCACCGCGGTTGAGCGTGTCCCAGTGATTGCCGCCAGGATTGTTGGCGCGGGTGGTGGCGTTGTCGGTTCCTTGGCGGCCGTAACCGGCGTTCAGGTCGACACGCGGCAGGTAGCCGCCTTGTGCGGCGCGCAATTGGTAATCGGCAGCGATGCGGCTGTTAACACCTGCCTGGATTTCCGGGTGTACATCCAATGCCTGTTGCATGGCTTGGGGCAGTGTCTGGGCTTGTACGAAACTGGCGGCGAGAACGAACGGTATTGCCTTGAACAGGTGCAGACGCATTTAAAATTCCCTAGGACTTCTTGTCTCAAATCACAGCGATTGGCACCGCTGCGTCGGATAATGGCTACCGTAATGACCGTACGTCGGAAAGTTCAAAAAGCGGAACTGCTTCACACACATGTAGGACGGTTCGCCGCATAAATATCAATGTGACATTACGGGGCCGATTGTTTAGGATGGCGGCCCTAAGGTCAATAGTTTGGCACTAACTAGATAGCTAAAAAATCTAGCCAATTATTTGACGTCAATGCATATATAGACTACGCCCTCCCAATTGGCAGCCCTAATAGCGCGCTGCGAAATGGAATTTGTCGAAACGGATCGCCGGAGAAAATTTTAATGAGCAGTGTTGTTGCCATCGTCAAAAGCATTGTTGGTCAAGTTTTCGTTATTTCTCCGGAAGGTGCTCGGCGCGTCCTCGTTGAAGGTGATCGCTTGTTCGCGGGCGACCAGATCGACACCGGTATGTCGGGCGCCGTGAGCCTGGAGCTGGCCGACGGTCGCATTCTGGACCTGGGCCGTGACACCCAGTGGAGCGCCGACCTGCCGGACTCCAGCCTCGACCTCGCCGCTGCCAGCGAGCAAGCCGCGCCATCGGTTGCCGAGCTGCAACAAGCCATCGCCGCTGGCGCCGACCCGACCACCGACCTGGAAGCCACTGCCGCCGGCGCAAACGCTGCCGGTAACGGCGCAGCCGGGGGTGGCCACAGCTTCGTGGTGCTGGACGCGACCGCCGGCCGTGTCGATCCGACCATCGGCTTCCCCACCGGTACGCTTGGACAGGGTACTTCGGCTCTCAACGCGCTGACCGGCGCCCCAGGCTCAGCTGATGCGGGCAACCTGGTGCTGCAGCCTTCGACCCTGTCCCTGAGCGCAACGCCCACCATCACCGAAGCCGGTGGTGTGCTGACCTACACCGCGACCGTGACGCGACCATCCAGCAGCGACCTTACCGTCACCTTGTCCAATGGCGCGGTGATTACTATCCCGTCAGGCCAACTGACCGGTACGGTCAACGTACCCCTGGCGCCCAACGACACCCCGTACAACGACCCGAGCCAGATCAGCGTGGGCGTTACGGGCACCACCGGTGGCGGCAACCTGGTATTGACCATCGACCCTAACCCGGCCGTGACGCAGATCACCGACACCATCGACACCACCACGGTCACCCTAACCGCGGGTTCGACCGTGACCGAAGGCGGCCAGATCACCTACACCGCCACCTTGACCAACCCGGCGCAGACGCCGGTGAATGTCACCTTGAGCAATGGCTCGGTGATCACGATCAAGGCCGGTGAATCGACGGGCAGCGTTGTCGTAGATACGCCAGCTAACGACGTCTACAACAGCGGTTCGACGGTCAGCACCACGATCACGGGCGCAACGGGCGGTAACTTCGAGAACCTGGTACCGAATACCACGCCAGCGGTCACCACCATTACCGATTCGATCGACACCACCACGGTCACCCTGACCGCTGGTTCGACCGTGACCGAAGGCGGCCAGATCACCTACACCGCCACCCTGACCAACCCAGCGCAGACCCCGGTGAACGTCACCT
>NZ_JALJRP010000080.1:0-836 GCF_024519715.1 Pseudomonas sp. Pse35
TATGCCTGGGGCGATGACGGGCGTGTCACGGTGCATAACGCCGATGGTAGCCAGGAGGTGTATGTCCATGACCAGCGGGCGCGGCTGGTGCAGAGGATTGATCCGGACGGCGCCACGCACTTTAAATCCTACGACGACCAGGGTCGGCTGACCGTCGAGCAAGACCCGATGGGCGCGGTGACGGCCTATCAATATGACGACGCCGGACGCTTGGTGGCGCTGTTTCCGGGGGATGATGAGCCAACGTCCTACGAGCATGACAACGGTTTTGTACGGGTTGTCAGACGTGGGGAGGCGGTCTGGAAATATGAGCGTAATGAGCAAGGCGATGTTACGCGTAGGACCGATCCCGATGGAGAGGTTACTGACTACAGCTACAACAAGCACGGGCAACTGAATGGAGTTTGGTACCCGGATCACAGTTGCCATCGACTGGTGTGGAACGAACGCGGGCAACTGCTTGAAGAGCAATTACCCCATGGTGGGATCAAGCGTTATCGCTATGACGATCTGGGGCGGCAAGTTGCCTGTGAGGATGAGCATGGTGCGCTGACGCAGTATCACTGGGACTGCGTCGGCAGGCTGATTCGCCTCGTCTTGCCAGGCGGCGCCACACGAGAATTCAGCTACAACCCCTACGGCAAAATCATCGCCGAACGCGACGAACTCGACCACGTCACCCGCTACGAATACGCCGATGGCCTGCACCTGATCAGCCGCCGTCTCAACGCCGACGGCACCCAGGTCAAGTACCGCTACGACAACGCCCGGCTGCTGCTCACCGAGATCGAAAACGAAGCCGGCGAAACCTACCAACTCGACTACCACCCCAACGG
>NZ_JALJRP010000081.1:0-786 GCF_024519715.1 Pseudomonas sp. Pse35
GCGAGATCGAAAACGAAGCCGGCGAAACCTACCAACTCGACTACCACCCCAACGGCCTGATCCGCCAGGAAACCGGCTTCGACGGCCAGCGCACCGCCTACGCCTACGACCTCAACGGCAACCTGCTGGAGAAGACCGAATACGGCGACGATAACAGTCAGCTAATCACCCGTTACGAGCGCGACCACGCCGGTCGCCTCGTCCGAAAAACCCTGCCCGGTGCCAGCGTTGTCGACTATGCCTACGACCGCCAGGGCAACCTCCTCAGCGTCGAAGACGGCCACTGGGCGCTGGCCTACGAATACGACCGCCAAAACCGCCTCACCGCCGAACACCAGGGCTGGGGCACCCTGCGCTACGGCTACGACGCTTGCGGCCAGCTGAAAAACCTGTGCCTGCCGGACAATAACCGCGTCACCTTCACCCACGATAAAGGCGGCCACCTCGCTACCGTCGAACTCAACGGTGAAGTGCTCACCTCACATCTGTTCAAGAGCGGCCGCGAGCATCAGCGCCAGCAAGGCCAACTGCTCAGCCACTACCACTACGACGACCAGAATCGTCTGCACGCCCACGCCGTTACGCAGCAGCAAAACTACCTCTACCAACGCCAATACGACTACGACAAAAGCGGCAACCTCACCCGCCTGGTCGACACTCGCAAAGGCGAACACCTTTACCGCTACGACCCGCTTAATCGCCTGACCCGCGCCGATCACTCCCAGGACGTGCAGGAACGCTTCGCCCACAACCCGGCCGGCAACCTGCTGATGCAAGACCGCCCCG
>NZ_JALJRP010000082.1:0-730 GCF_024519715.1 Pseudomonas sp. Pse35
CAGCGGTCACCACCATTACCGATTCGATCGACACCACCACGGTCACCCTGACCGCTGGTTCGACCGTGACCGAAGGCGGTCAGATCACCTACACCGCCACCTTGACCAACCCGGCGCAGACGCCTGTGAATGTCACCTTGAGCAATGGCTCGGTGATCACCATCAAGGCCGGTGAGTCGACAGGCAGCGTTGTCGTTGATACGCCAGCTAATGACGTCTACGTCAACGGCAGCACCGTCAGTACGACGATTACGGGCGCGACTGGCGGCAATTTCGAGAGCCTGGTGCCGAGCACCACGCCAGCGGTTACCACCATTACCGATTCGATCGACACCACCACTGTGACGCTGACAGCCCCAACCGAGGCGAACGAAGGTGGTCAGGTGACGTATACCGCCACGCTTTCCAATAAAGCGGGCACTGATGTCACGTTGAAGTTGGACAACGGCTCAAGCATCACCATCAAAGCTGGCGAAACCGTTGGCACCGTGACCGTGCCCGCCCCTACCGATGACGTGTTCATCGACAAGAGCACCCAAACGGTCAAGATCACCGAAACCACCGGCGGCAACTTCGAAAAACTGGAAGTTGCAGGCAGCGGCGCAACCACCACGATCAACGACACCACCGACAAAGTCGATGTGGTCCTGACCGCCACCACCACCATTGGTGAAGGCGGCAATATCGTCTATACCGCCAGCCTTGTGGATAAGAACGGCGCGCCGGTGAC
>NZ_JALJRP010000083.1:0-612 GCF_024519715.1 Pseudomonas sp. Pse35
TGGATCATCAGGCGGTTGGCCGCGACGATGTCCGGGCCGGGGCGGTCTTGCATCAGCAGGTTGCCGGCCGGGTTGTGGGCGAAGCGTTCCTGTACGTCCTGGGAGTGGTCGGCGCGGGTCAGGCGGGCGAGGGGGTCGTAGCGGTAAAGGTGTTCGCCTTTGCGGGTGTCGAGCAGGCGGGTGAGGTTGCCGGATTTGTCGTAGTCGTATTGGCGTTGGTAGAGGTGGTTTTGTTGCTGCGTTACCGCGTGGGCGTGCAGGCGGTGTTGGTCGTCGTAGTGGTAGTGGCTGAGCACTTGGCCTTGCTGGCGCTGATGCTCTCGACCGCTCTTGAATAGGTGCGAGGTAAGCACTTCACCGTTGAGTTCGACGGTGGCGAGGTGGCCGCCTTTGTCGTGGTTGAAGGTGACGCGGTTATTATCCGGCAGGCACAGGTTTTTCAGTTGCCCGCAGGCGTCGTAGCCGTAGCGCAGGGTGCCCCAGCCTTGGTGTTCGGCGGTGAGGCGGTTTTGGCGGTCGTATTCGTAGGCCAACGCCCAGTGACCGTCTTCGACGCTGAGGAGGTTGCCCTGGCGGTCGTAGGCATAGTCGACAACGCTGGCACCGGGCAGG
>NZ_JALJRP010000084.1:0-502 GCF_024519715.1 Pseudomonas sp. Pse35
GACAGCGCAGCTGGAGCCGGCTTTTTTTGGGGGGCGCTGCGCACCCCAGCGGGAGCAAGCTCCCTCGCCACAACAGTACCCGTACACAAAACGAACATTGAAAAAAAACAACAACAAGGAGTCACCCCTATGAATCGTCGTCGTGGTTTGCGTTCCCTGTGCTGCGCCGCTGTGGCGGTCTCGGCCATGAGCTTGAGCGGCCTGTTGCTGGCCGCTGAAGAAGTGAAAATCGGTTTCTTGGTCAAGCAGGCCGAAGAGCCCTGGTTCCAGACGGAGTGGGCGTTTGCGGAAAAAGCCGCCCAGGACAAAGGCTTCAAACTCATCAAGATCGCGGTGCCGGACGGCGAGAAAACCCTCTCGGCCATCGACAGCCTGGCCGCCAACGGCGCCAAAGGCTTCGTGATCTGCCCGCCGGACGTGTCCCTGGGCCCGGCTATCGTTGCCAAGGCCAAGGTCAACGGTTTGAAAGTGATGGCCGTGGATGATCGCTTTGTCGATGCCA
>NZ_JALJRP010000085.1:0-479 GCF_024519715.1 Pseudomonas sp. Pse35
GGCAGGCGACACGCTGGTTTCGAACCCGGTGCCGATGGTGCGCGGCAAGACCCAGAGCACGACGTTGGTTCGTCAGGAGCCTGTCGATGATGTGCCGGCTGTGGCGTCGAACCCGAAGGGGGATGCGGCGGCGCCTGCGGATAAAACCGTCACCCACGGTTGTCCGGTGTCGATGGTCACCGGCGAGGAATTGCTGACCCTCACCGATGGCGCGCTGGATGGGATTTTACCGTTTGAGTGGACGCGGTTGTACCGCACCAGTGCTGTGGATGTGGATTGTGGGTTGGGGTTTGGCTGGAGTCATGGGCTGGCCCATCGGCTGGTGGTGTCGGGCGATTCGGTGGTGTGGACTGACCATGAGAATCGCTCGACTACCCTGCCCTTGCCCACCGATTCTCGGCCGGCGATCACCAATAGCCTGGCCGAAGCGGCGATCTATTTGGGAGCCTCGCCTGATGAACTGGTGCTGGCCCAAGCCT
>NZ_JALJRP010000086.1:0-457 GCF_024519715.1 Pseudomonas sp. Pse35
GCGGCATGAACGACAACACCGTGCTCGGCGGCGTGCGCGCCACCGAAAGTGCCGGTTTCGCCGCAGCCAATGTGATTGGTATCGGCATCAATGGCACCGACGCCATCGGCGAATTGAAGAAAGCCAACAGCGGCTTCTTCGGCTCGATGCTGCCCAGCCCGCACATTGAAGGCTACAAAACCGCTGAGATGATGTACGAGTGGGTTACCCAGGGCACCGAGCCGCCGAAATACACGGCCATGGACGAAGTGACGCTGATTACCCGTGAAAACTTCCAGGCGGAACTGACCAAGATCGGGCTGTGGAAATGACCGCTGCAGCCCTGCGGTTTGAAGGCATCGGCAAGACCTTTCCCGGGGTCAAGGCGCTGGATGGCATTTGCTTCACCGCCCACCCGGGGCAGGTGCACGCGCTGATGGGCGAGAACGGCGCAGGCAAGTCGACCCTGCTGAAAATC
>NZ_JALJRP010000087.1:0-432 GCF_024519715.1 Pseudomonas sp. Pse35
TGATGACCGTCTTGGCCAGCTCCGATTGCGGTATCGGCCTCACGGTCACCGTCAAGGTTGCCGACGTGACCGAGACACCCGCACGGGTTACCACGTATTGGTATTTCACCGTGGTGGCGTGGTCACGAATATTCGCTGCAATCGCCGCCCTGGAAATATCGAACGCCACCTTCTGCAAGGTCTCATTGCCTGGCTTGGCCGGGATATCCGGCGAACCGCCATTGCCGGCGCCTACCATGCTGGCTTTGATCGAGTCGCCGTTGCGCATGCCCACGTAGCTCACCACCAATTGGGTGCCCTGTTGCACCTTAAGGGGTTCCAGGTCGGCGGTGTCGGGGCCGGTGGTTTGCGCTTCAAGCAAGGTCGGCGACGGCAGTTCGCCCACGCCACGGCTGATCAGCACCTCGGTGATCTCAGAATACCGCGGCATCG
>NZ_JALJRP010000088.1:0-432 GCF_024519715.1 Pseudomonas sp. Pse35
TGATGACCGTCTTGGCCAGCTCCGATTGCGGTATCGGCCTCACGGTCACCGTCAAAATTGCCGACGTGACCGAGACTCCCGCACGGGTTACCACATAGTGGTATTTCACCGTGGTGGCGTGGTCACGAATATTCGCCGCAATCGCCGCCCTGGAAATATCGAACGCCACCTCCTGCAAGGCTTCATTCCCAGGTTTGGCCGGGATATCTGGCGAACCGCCATTGTCGGCACCGTTCATGGTGACTTTGATCGAGTCGCTGTTGCGCATCCCCACATAGCTCACCACCAGTTGGGTACCCTGTTGCACCCTGAGCGGCTCCAGTTCGGCGGTGTCGGGGCCGGTCGTCTGGGCTTCGCGCAAGGTCGGCGACGGCAACTCGCCCACGCCACGGCTGATCAGCACCTCGGTGATCTCAGAATACCGCGGCATCG
>NZ_JALJRP010000089.1:0-421 GCF_024519715.1 Pseudomonas sp. Pse35
AGCTGGGGCACGGGGTTCGATTCCGGCGTCGGACCTTGCCTGGGATTTAAGTCCGGGGTTGGCCCGTCCTTTGTATCAGGGCAGTGACAGTGAGCGACATTGATGCTCACATGCACATTTGCTTCAGCATCATTAGTGACATTCACTGAAGGCATCGGCACTGACGGCTTCACTGGATGATCGTTTCTACCCGGTTTCGGCGTCAATCCGCCGTGATCTATTAGCACCCTCGGACCTTTTGCATCCGGCTTCACCGCTTGATCCGTCGTACCTGGCTTCACCGGCTGGTCTTTTGCATTCGGCCTCACCGCTTGATCAGTCGTACCTGGCTTCACCGGCTGGTCTTTTGCATCCGGCTTCACCGCTTGATCAGTCGTACCTGGCTTCACCGGCTGGTCTTTTGCATTCGGCTTCACCGACT
>NZ_JALJRP010000008.1:0-125287 GCF_024519715.1 Pseudomonas sp. Pse35
TCCCTGTCGAATTCCGGCCAGCGTGGTTTGACGGGGCGCCTAAGATCAAAAGCAGATCAAGAGCGACTCGCTTCGCATCGTGGTTACCGTCGGCTGCTACGGGTGCTTTGCAAAGCTGTGTAGATACCTATGGTCATCGCAGGCAAGCCAGCTCCCACATTGGATCGCGGCGCGTCAGTTATATCTGTGTCGGCTGCCAGGCCGTCGCGGGAGCAAGCTCCCTCGCCACAGATTTAACGTCGTGCCGAAGTTATGTAGATACCTATGCTGCGATGACGGCCTGACAATCAACGCGTTACCTACGCCACCTCAGCCCACAAACAGCATCGGATACAGCGACAGCACCAACAGCCCGGCCATGGACCAGTTGAACAACCGCAACCAGCGCGGCTTACGCAGCAAGTTGCGCAAGCCGCTGCCACACCCCACCCATACACACACGCTCGGCAAATTGACCACCGCAAACACCAGGGCGATCACCAGCACATTGGTGACATAACCCTCGGCCGGCGTGTAGGTAGTGATCGCCCCCAGCGCCATGATCCACGCCTTGGGGTTGACCCACTGGAAGGCCGCCGCACCGAGGAAGGTCATCGGCTTGCCATGTTCATCCGGGTTATCAGACATGCCGCCGGCATTGGCAATCTTCCACGCCAGATACAACAAATACGCGGCGCCGACATAACGCAACAGCGTGTAGGCCCACGGGAACAGCTTGAACACCTCGCCCAAGCCAAGCCCCACACAAATCACCAACAGCATGAAGCCGATGCTGATCCCCAGCGCATGGGGCATCGAACGGCGAAAGCCGAAATTCACGCCTGAGGCCAGCAACATGGTGTTGTTGGGCCCAGGGGTGATCGAAGAGACAAAAGCGAACAGCACGAAAGCTGATAACAGGCTGGTAGACATGATCATGGCGCGGCATCCAAGCGGGGGTGATGTGCCTGCGACAGTAGGGGGTTATGGCGCGCTGCGCCCCGTACAGCTAGGGATGGATCGAGGCATACACTTGCAAAGCCTTCATCGAGAAGTAGCGCTTACCGAGGCGCATCGGGAACCGGTGTGGGAACCTGCCATGCCGGTTTTTTGCCTTCCTGACTGTCGAAAATACGCCGAGCCTTGCGAAAGTCCTCCACGTTTTCCACCACCCAGGTCCAGATAGGCGACATGCGAATCAAAAGCTCCCTGCCCAGCGGCGTCAGCTCGTACTCGACGCGGGGAGGAATTTCACCGAACTCGCGCCGAACCAACAAACCATCGCGCTCCATGGCACGAAGCGTCTTGGTCAACATGCGCTGAGTCACACCCGTCATCTGTCGTTTTATCTCGGCATGACGCATTGCACCGTACACACCCAGGGCATGCAGGATGCCCAATGCCCAGCGGCTACCGGCATGAGCAAGGACTTCACGCCTGACGCCATCGTCCTCCTCCCTGAGCGACTGGCAGATAACTTCTGCCTGGCTGAGCGTTTCCTGATCGGTCATTTCTACCCCTGGTATCACACGTGTGCCTTCTTATGAGCGCTGCCGAATCGTGCCAGCATGGGCTCATCTTATCGCCAACAGGTCTGCGGAGAAATCATGCCTGAAATGACCCCACTTCCCCCTCAATCGATCCTCGTTCTAGGTGCCGGCGAACTCGGCCTGCCGGTTTTGCGCAACCTGGCGCGGGAGGCCAAACGCGCGCCCGGTTCCACCATCAGCGTATTACTCAGGGAATCGACCATCAACACTCAAGCGCCCGAGAAAAAGGCAGACATCGATGAGCTGCGCAGCCTGGGCATCCAGATGGTCGCCGCAGATCTGGTGAACGACTCAATCGATCAACTTGCCAAGGTCTTCGCACGCTTCGATACCGTGATCGGCTGCGCGGGCATGATCGCGGGCCGAGAAACCCCGATGAAGCTGGCAACCGCCGCACTCAAATCCGGCGTGAAGCGCTACTTCCCCTGGCAGTTTGGCGTGGATTTCGAAGTGATTGGCCGGGGCAGCCCCCAGGATCTGTTCGATGCCCAACTGGATGTGCGTGAGTTGCTGCGCGCCCAGGACAACACTGAATGGGTCATCATCTCGACAGGCATGTTCACCAGCTTCCTGTTCGAGCCGGTGTTCGAGGTCGTCGACTTCGACAACAACACAGTGAACGCCCTGGGCAGCCTCGAGAACAGCGTGACGCTCACGACACCGGACGACATCGGTACGCTGACAGCGCAAATCGTGTTCTTCGAACCGCGCATGCGCAATCAGATTGTCTATCTCGCCGGCGACACCGTCACGTATGGGCAGGTTGCGAGCATGCTGGAACGCGTTCTGGATCGCCCGTTCAAACGCAACGTGTGGACGGTTGACTATCTCATGCAGGCACTGGAAAAAGACCCCACGCACCACATCAAGAAGTACCGTGCTGTATTCGCACAAGGCAAAGGTGTGGCCTGGCCTAAGGCGGCCACGTTCAACGAGCAACAATCGATTCCTGTCACCACTGCTGAGCAGTGGGCTCGGGAAAACCTTGCAGTCCATTGAAAACCGGATGCTGAAGCCAGCCGTAAAGGCTGGCACGGGTGAAGGGACAGTCAGCGGCTCTGAGCTTCACGCTGCTGGCCAGAAACATGTTGTTTTTTTACATGCCTACGCGACTTTAGCTCGTATTGATGGTGAATAAACCAGGCGATCAACAATAACCCAGTGACGCCAAAAACCAAGACCAACAGCTCTAGTGCAGTACCTTCATGTGAAAACATTTTTCGTTCCTCGTCCTGAAGCCGTATGACCTAAAAAACAGTCACACCGAAATTGTTTGTAATAATTCAAACATTTTCAGGGTAGTCGGCAAATCCGCACGTGACAACCCCTGATCGACCCAGGACCCTTGATCTAGACGTGTCACTCGTCGAAAACACGCATAAATCACAGGCAATAAAAAACCCCGTAGACGCTGATCTACGGGGTTTGTGTTCGCTTACTTGCTGCCAGAAGCGTCCTGCTCGACCACCATATCCAACACGTAGACCGTCGAAGGCGCATCCGCTGGCGGATTCTTCCATTCGTACTGTTTGACCCGCAGCACAGTGCGCACGCCGTCATGATGCACAAAGCCTTCGATAGGCTGGTACAGCGGATGCCAGGTGTCTTGGGTCGCCAGTTGCAGGCCCGCGTCGTCATAGCGACGCTCGCGCACTTGCAGGCACTGATAATCTGGGATTAAAGGATGGCTGCACTTGACCGTCTTGGCCGCCACTTCCAGAAACTTCACCTCACCCTCGCTACCGTAGCGGGTCTGCGGGGTGGCCTCGCCTTGCAGCTTGAGCACCGTGCCATCCGCTGTCTTCAGTTGCAGCATCGGCGCCACGTTATCGCCGGTGATCACAGCGCGCAGATCACCCTTGAACAGCCGCCCTACCTGGGCATCAAGGTCCATCAGGCTCTTGTCACAGGCCATCAGCGTAGAGGCCAGTGGCTGAACCTTCAGAACTCCGTCCTGATAGTGAAAGCCGCCGAACTGACGATTGCAGCCACCGCTGATGCTCAGGTTCTTGTCACCGAAGGCAACGCGCAACTTGCGCTCGATGCCTTTGTTCATCGCCACAAGAGGCTTGCCCGACGCGTCCGTTGCCGAGACCAGGTTCCAGTCGTAAGCGGATAAGGTTGGCTGGGCTACAGCTGCTGAAGTAGTAGGCATTGAAGGTGATTCTTCATGGCTTTTGGAAGGGGCGGCACAGCCTTGGATGAGTGCAGCACACACGGCTACAAGAAGAATTTTTTGTTTCATGGGTCACTCTGTCAGCTTTGATGAGTGCGGACGTTATCCTGCGCTGGCAGGATAAGCGCGCGGCTAAACCGGCATGAGGAGGTCGCTTGAGGCTCTACTGAGCGTAGACCCAATGCGCGCTTGGCGGACCTCTTCCTTGGCCGATAGCAATCGGACATCATTTGCTTCGATCAGTTTCACGGAATCAGGGCGGTGGCGGTATTGCTGCATTTTTGGCATAAAAAAACCCCGTAGACGTTAATCTACGGGGTTTCCAAGAGTGGAGGCCGAGGTCGGAATCGAACCGGCGTAGGCGGATTTGCAATCCACGGTTTTTTCCTTATTTAACATATAGTTGACTAAACCTCAGTTCCGCACCGCGATGAACCTCAGAAGCCTGTAAGCCAGGCAGAGCAAGGGGTTCGATTTGGGTTGCGGAACTGATTTTCGCACCTGACCGCTTTCGGCCAGGAGCTGCCATTCATAACCGACAACCATCGGCCATTTTCCACACAGAGCGACTACTTTGCCAGCAGAAATTAGTTCTACTGGCTTTCTGCTTTACGCAGGCAACCCAGTGATAATACGTTGCAAGTATGGATGTGAGTTTAGCGCAATACAGCCTCTACAGTTTTGAGCACATCATCTCCGCGACTTATATATATAGGAAAGCCATCAACCTTAAGAATTTTACTGATCAATCGAATAACCAAGCTATCACCTTCAATGGATATATCGAAAACTCCAGATCTTTCTCTCAGTATGGTTTTTGAAAGCATTTTAATTTCTTGCGTGCTCGTACCAGAATTTAGTTTCGCCATGGCAGGGGCAGCTATCGAAAGTAATAAATCTCTTAATGACTCTGCCTCACTGATTTTGTCCGCGAGCGATGAAAATTTTATGCATCTAACCATTTCGGGGAAACTTGCGGAAATGTCTTCGCTGTCGAGACTATCTAGAAAAGAAATCTCATCAACAGCAGCGCTAGGCTTTCCTTCAGAGGTCAGCCGGTCTGAGTGCTTGTAATAAGACTCCACAGCACCCTTTCGCAAAATAAAGCAGCCTGCAACTTCTAGCAAGTTCAGTACAACTTCTATTCGTTGTCTTATTGCAACCCAATAAGTTCCAAACTTAAGAGCGCTCAATGTGCTTTCCTCGAGTTCGAACAAAGAGCAGAAGCACGCTCGTTTTTTTGCTTGGCTCTCAGCTAAGTCTTTCTTATTAATCCAGTAAGGATGCAACATTGCGTAAGCAGAAATGTCGTCCCAGTTGTTGATTGCTAGCTTGCAAAAGTCGTCGTACACGGTACTAGCTAACTGCTTGGCCGATTGAGCGCCCGATCCGATAGCTTTTCGGTCAGCGTCCTCACAATCGTTTAGAAAATAATTTGTAAGTTCTAGTCCGTCAGCAAATGCATCTGCATCTGCTAAAACAACTGGAGTTTTCCCTAAAAGCCTCATGAATTTCGAAACTACAGGCATCTGACCAGTGCCAATTACTGGTAAGATCTGAGAGCCAGCAGCCTCCAGGTGAAGTTCCAGCTTTTGAGAAAGAAAGCTGCAAAGGAGCATATCTGATGCCCCCTCAACAAGCAGTGGCCTACGACAGAATAGTGACAACTTATGTTCTTGGCCTAGGCGAGCAACTAAAGTTTGTAGTTTCTGATTTTTTAGCTCTCCGGCAGCAGGATCGACCTGAATGGGCGGCACATCTAAGTCATGGCAGAATACTAGTGATAACAGGTCATCACACTTCAATACTTTCAACATTTCAGTTGAGTGAGTGGCAATTAAAATGATCTTTTTAAATCCGCCTTCCGAAGGATGGCCAGATGCAGATATTATTTCATTTAGTAGAAAGGCTTGAAGTTGTGGGTGTAGTGAAACTTCAGGCTCATCCAGCAGCAGTGCTCCAACATCATCATCGTACAAAGCTGCCAAAATCCCAACCAGATGCAGTAGCCCGGATGCTTCTCTTCCAGATGAATATGGTAGATCTTCACTGTCTAGCCTTGCGAAAACTACTTTTAAAGTTCCGCCGTCCCATTCTATTATTAAGTCTCGCCTGAAAAGCTTACGAAGTCGCTCCTGTACTTTTATGTAAATATCTGCTCTCTCGGACAGAGTTTGAAAATCACCATTCAAGGTCTCCGTGTTATGTCGACGAATCACATCTGACTTAGAGCCGAAATTAGCGTCGTTGTAGGATGGACGACCGCCATGGTAGCCATTGAAGTCCGATCTAAACTGTTCAAGAGTTCCGATCCTTCCGGCGGAAAGAAATCTGACTTTTTTACCGTCGACATGTGGGGGTAAAGAGTTTTTCACGGCTCTTAGTAGATGTGTTTTTCCGCTACCGTTAGGGCCTATCAGCACAGTTAAACCGCTGCGCAGAGTAATGGATCGATCGTAGTTTCCATTGTGGCTTTCAACATTTACGTTTAGTTCGATAGGGAATTTCATTACTCGCCTTTGCTTTCAGTTGCCAAGAGTGGAAGACAGACGCCTATTTCATGGGGTGATGAGCCATGTTTCTTACTTTACCCGAAATTGACTTTAAAGCGCCGCTAAAAACGGTGTATTACGTAATGATATGGAGGACTGCTTTTGGCCGAGAGCAGCCACTCATGACGACCTATTGGTGGGTAAGAGGGTTCTGACCACTGCATAACGATGCTGGCTGTCTGTTATAAGACTGATCAACGTTTTTTCAAATGCAGTACAAACCCACGCAGATGAGTTAAGGCAGCCATTTCAGGATCTAGGCCACGCAGCGTGGTTCCCCTCTGGCTACCATCAGGTAGATAAACGATCAGCTCATCTCCGTGAACCGAGTATGTGCAGGTGTACATTGTCCCCTCATGCTCAAAACTGATTTCCTCGTCCACACACAGCTCCTTCAATTAGTGGGCGTTTACCCGTGCAACCAACAGCTTTTTGTCAGCCTGGTCGTCAAGCACATGCATTTTTCTATGGCAGTTGGGGCAGAGAGCAACCGTGTTTTCCACGGTGTCCGCTCCACCATGTACAAGCCACTCGATATGGTGTGTCTCGAGATATGGCGTTCCGTCCTTCCTGTTGAAAGGGGACGGTTCCTGGCACAAATCACATCGCCCCTTGGATCTACGCTTAGCATGCTCTGCCACCCATGGTGAGCGCTGGTGCTGCATGACTCTGGCGCTGCGCTTCCCAACATTGGTCCGTCCTTGACGCCGGGCTAACGCTTCTACCTCAGCATCACTCAATTTCCGAGCCTGTTTTTCCTTAACTCGATTGAGTTGCTGCAACGTGACATCAGAAATTGCCGGGGGAGTGCCCGCTTTCAAACGCAAGGGGAAAACCCAAACAAAGCGGTCCTGCCCTTCTACATCCGGCTGTCTCTCTTGGTACGGCTCATCAGCCAGCACTACCTCACCTATGTAGGTATAGGTCTTGGCTGTAAAGACTTCGAATAGGTGGACGGCCACCCCATTTATGCGCGACTCGTTCAGTGTTCTGTTTTGGTTGAACGCAAGAGACTGATCACCAACCTGACCCATGCCGGTGTAATGCAACACATCGTCCACCCAGCGATCGTCATAAATTGACGCTACGTGATTCGAAACAATGACAAGTGTGTTGGTCCGATTCGATCGACGCATCCCACCTTGAGGACTACATAAAAAATGAAGAATCAGATCGTCGTTTTTAAGGTTTGCGCCGGGGGCTGGGGGAGTGAAATTAGCCATATTTCCGGATGATCTCCTGGGCAATAGGGATGTCGGCAGGAGCTAAGTTGTATCGAAGGAGTTCTTGAGGTCGCACCCACTCGAATCGGTCATGGACCTGCAATGCAAACTGGGTGGATTGTAGCTCGACCGAAATGGCGATCAGTTCGATCTCTCCGCCGGGGTAGGCGTAAGTCGTGGTGGTGAGTATTTCGCCGGCGTCAGACTCAACGCCAAGCTCCTCACGTAACTCACGGGTTATGCACTCTTGGGGAGATTCTTCGTGTTCAAGTTTGCCGCCTGGAAACTCCCACAGGCCCGCGAGACTCTGCCCCGGCGCCCTACGAGTGATGAGAATTTTCCCATCGAGATGAACGACTGCAGCGGCCACCGGTTTTTTCATGTCGCGATTCCTTATCGCCGTGGCCAAAAGCACCATAGATACAAATGGCCATCATCATAGCCGATTTCTTCAGCCGCTTTGAATCTAGACCAAGGTCGATCAATCTAAATGCAATTAGTAGGAGCACTAGCACGTGACAGCCTAACTGCAGACTCTCGGTTCCCAAGTGCTACGCTCGTAACTCCACAGAGGAACATCGATGCCAAACTCAGACCTGCTCCCGACCCTGCTTTCAAAGCTGTACGAAAACCAACTTGCCCTCGAGGCGTCGATTATGGAGCTATCGAACTGGGTAGAACAGCGCGGCTCAGCTGATGTTGCAGAGAACATACGCGGCGCACTCCATACCATCGACGAGAACGAAGAATTCATCAAACTGACTCTGGCCGTACTCATGGCACCCGACTAGCCGCCGCGGTTACGGGACCTCTCGCATCCTCATGCCGTGACTGTCTGTGAAACCAACACCGGCGCGCCGGCACTGAACTTTTGCTTCAGCGCCTTCGTGTTCGGCGCCTTCTTAGATCCCCTAGGCAAGCTAATTTTCTTACCGTCGTGGATCCCATACGTCGAATCCTTGAGGTCGCCAGAAAGGTGAATTACCCCTTTCTCGTCAATCTTCAGCTTGCCCAGGTCGTAGAGGGTGTGAATGTCGGCCCTCAACAGTATTCCGTTCGTGACATGATTCGTTTTGTCGCCGGCGTAAGACTTGATATGCGCCGCCTCAAGGACAGCTTCAACCGTACAGCCTGTCACAGCACAACGCCCTTCATAGGCTTCCAAAAGCTCACTTCGGAACTTCGGCTGCCCTCTTCGCCTGACGATTGCCGCAAAGACCTTCTTACGCTCATCGATCACGCTATCGGGGTCAAAGGTGCCCTCTGATTCCGCATCTTGCTCAGCGACCAGTATCTCAATTGGGACTACCGGCCGCGGTATGCTTACCCCAAACACCCTTGCGACAAAGCTGTTGAGATCCCCGTAGTCATCATCAATCCGATCAAGGCGATCGCTCTTAATCTGAGTGAACCCTCGGTACCCGTTGTGCAGGTAATTGATTACAGGTTCAGATGCCACATGCATGTGGACGGGCTTAGGTTCACTGAGGATATACATGTACTCCCAGGTTTTCCCTTCTGCATCCAGTCCCCAGATACTCTCTGCAAGAGCCCGGTTATGCAGCTTGAACAAGACAGACGATACGTACTGGTAGTGGTTGTCATAGGCAGTCAGGACGATGTCCCCTTCGCTCATCTCCTCCCACGTCGGTATGTTCTTCTCGCCAGGAACGGCGCCCCACGCAAAGAACCCGTTACCCTCAGGTAACAAAGACTTTACGTACGCAGCTTCTTCAGGAGGAAGGGCAGCGTCCAGCTTAATAAACGAGACAGGGCTCGAGATTGAGTCGCTGATATGAGCTCGTGCAATAGCCATCCCAGCGGTAAATACAAACAGCTGATTCATTAGTACTCCGTGTACTTCTTGGATTGTCCTTTAACCAGCTCAGCTGGATATTTTTCTGCGTTTTGCTTCAGCTTTTCCTCGGCAGCGCTGATCAGGTCGATCCCCGTTACAGAGCAAAAGCGCAACAGATAGATGAAGATATCGGCTACCTCATGCTCAACAGCCGTCTTCTTTTCGGGGCTTAAGTCTGTGAAAGCCTCGTGAGGATCAAGCCATTGGAAGATCTCCATCAGCTCCGATGCTTCAACTGTCAAAGCCATCGACAGGTTTTTAGGCGTGTGAAACTTTTCCCAGTCTCTTGCCTTGGAGAAAGCATCCACTTTCTGCTTTAGCAGATGAAGCTTGTCTGTTTGATTAGCCAGTCCGCTCATGTCAATTCCGCTGAAAATCCATATTGCGAGAATCTAACATCATTCGGCCATATCGTGATGACCATGGTGCAGTTCTTGATGGAGGTTCGGGTCGGGCTGTTGTTGAACATGACGCCAACGCATAATTTTTCGATCCGTGGCCAGATCATATTCAGCGGCACTTAGCTTGTGTTGCGGAAAATCCTGTATTCCCTCCCATGCAGCAGGATCAACCCGTAGTACGTCACGGTGCATTGCATAGCGTAACTGATCAGCCATCATGGCTTGCACGGCGGCTGGCAGATCGTCAGGTGACGATTCGGGTGCAAACCCGATCAACTGCATGATTGCATCGAGCACGGCGGCCTTTGCCGTGAGGGGTGCCTGTAGGTCTTGCAAAGTCCGGCAGTTACCGACAGCTTGATCAACCATCGCCCGCAACGACAAGCAGTCAACCTGAGTACCTTTGAGGCGTTCGCGGTCATCGCTTAGGAGCCTGACCAGTGTGTCGTAAATATGAATCGAGGCCTTGCTGGGCTTTTTGGCAAACGTCGAGCCACAGGCCGGGCATGCGCCGCTCTGCCGCTGGTTTTCGGGCCCGAACCAGCCACAACCGCATGAACAGAGCTGCTGCCCGGCTCGCGGTAAAGGGTTGAGATTGTGGATCGGCTCAAGCTCGCCGGCTTGCAGCCGATCGGGATCTCGAAATAGAGGTTCGTCTGGAATCTGTGCAGGCATCTAATGTACCTAAGGGGTGGGGCCTCGCGGCCGGATGTAGAAAGTGACGGTCTCAGTATGTGCACACCGTCGTTTTATCTAACTCATAAGCTCTTCACGCTCCCGGGTCAACCTGGCCAGTTCTCGCGCTTTGCGCTCGGAGCTCAACCCACTCAATCGAACAGCAGCAATCTTGGCATTGAGCGCTTTCACCGTGGTTTGAGAACTGCCAGCGGCCAGAGGCTTGGCGGTGTCCCCCGTATTGAGCCACTCCTTGAACTCCGGCATTTTCATCTCCGTCACACTGCCGACGCTCCAGCCCTTATCAAAGTTCGACTTATACGCCTTCACTGCTGCAGCCTGGCTGGTATAGCCGAGCATGACCTTGTGCTCATCAAACTTGCCAGTGTCCTGGTCCTTTTGATCCACCACGAAAACACGCTGACTGTAGGGCTCGGGCCCCACATACACATCAAGCTGATCGCCGTCCGCGCCGGTGGTCCGCTTGATGTACCCGTAGTGGTCAGACATCGAGTGCGACCACTCCTTACCGGACTTGTCGACACCTTTACGGTCAGACCCACGAGGGTTCTCGATGGAAATATCCAGCCCTTGCAGCTTGATATGCCCTTTGCGGTAGTTGCCAGCGTCCTTTTGAGCCTGGGTCGGCTCAGGCAGGTCATTGTCAGGCGAGGTCGCTGCACTATGGGCGGCCAGATCCAGTGCCTCTGCCGGCGGCAGGCTCGCCCGGTCAGCCCTCGATGAGGGTAAGAGTTCGTTTCGACCAGGTACCTCTTCTGGCGCCGCCGGGGGTTTAGCTTCACCGGACGGCGCGCCTTTCGTTTCAATAAGCCGAGATCCTCCGTCAGGCTGGGGGCGCGCGACTGATTGAGGGGCGTCCTGAGCCTCATCATCCTGGCTGACCTGTAACCTGGGCGATGCTGCATGGTTTAACAGTGCGGGCTCAACCTGTGGGGCAGCCCCACCCAAGCTACTGGTCACAGTCCCTGGTGCAGCCAATTGCGCAGGCGCTGAAGATGGTGCACCGGGCAGCACGTCCCGAGCTTTAGCCGCGGCGTCGGGATTGATCAGGCGTTCGGCAAGCGCATCGTCCGAGCGGGCATGGAGCCGGTCACGGGCGCCTTTATAACCACCTGCCACCCCCTTGCCCGCAAGAGCAAGAAAACGCCCTGCCAGTAGATCGGCCATGGCCGTGCCGACCTTTTCAACAGAACCGCTTTCATCATCAGCTTCGGCTGTGCGTCGCGCAGTGGAGCTGTTGCCCGTCGCACGCTGACGGAGACCAGATGAGGCCACTTCCTGGTCAAGAAAGCTATTCCACTGGGTCCTGGCGGCATCGCTGGGCATCATGGCCCCGATCTTCTCTCGCAGGTTTTTGGAGTTCAGATCCCGTACCACATCCGCGTAGGAACTGGTCTTATCACCCATTTTGCCAATGACCGACGAGACAGCTCCCGTGGCAAAACCCTCGCGATCATCTTTCGAGAGACGCCCGAAAATATCAGCAAACTCTTCAGGGCTCATTTTTTGGCTGAAAACGAGGTTTCTGCCCTTCTCAATCGCATCTATGTAACTCGAATCATCAGACCAAACCTTACGGGCTTTGGCATAGGTTGGGCTGTACTCATCCATGATCCCCAACAGCTTATTTTTGATGGTGATGATGTCAGCGGCTTTGCCATTCTCACCTGAACGTAGAAACGCGCCGATCTGGTCGTCGAGATTCTTCTTCATGATATCCAGATCGCCCGTGCTGGGCACATCCCTCACGGTGAAGGTCCCATCATCAGCCAAATCAACAAACTTTCCGTAAAACGGACGCCCCTGGTTCCCGGCGCGAGTCTGAGCTTCGCGATAAGCTTTCTGCATTGCTGGACGGCTCATCAGGTCCTCCAGTTCATGCGTCCAGGGCACAGGTTCTGTATAGGCCTGCTCGTACAAAGGCTTGGCGGCTTTTGCCCGGGCTTCAACCGTTTCGTTGATCGATCGGTAAGCGCTCCGCGGTTGTTGCGGCGCGGCCGCTTGGGACAAATCATCTGCAGCTTTTCCGACAGTTTCGCCTTCGCGTACGCCGGCTGCCGGCGGTTGCCACGCTGTCAACTCCTGGCTCTCTGACGATGGGGCGGCTTTGCGCTCGCGACCTGCACCGGTCAATGAGTAAAGCTGCTCGGATACACGATCGGGCTGAGCTGCTTGGCGCTCGTTCAATGCCGGAATCACCTTTGTACGACCCGCGCCTGGCGTGTTGGCTACACGCTCCAGCAGCCCCGCAACGTTTTCCCCTCCGGCATCAACCGGCAGCGCCGCAGGGTTGCTTTCCCGCATCGACTGAACGCGCCGTTGCCACTCATCCAAACTGATACCGTCACGTTCCAGAGCGCGTTGTAACTGACGATTGGCGGAGGTTTCGGATGAGGTAAGCGCACGTTTAACCGCTCCAGCTCCGACAGCAACCACAGGCAGTACACCACCAACGGCACCGCCCAGCGCAGCCCCCTCTACTGCACTCGGCAACCGATCTATAAGATCACCCTGCCCCGATCCGAGACGATACATGCCTCCATAGGCGGCACCGGTGGCTGCTGAGCGCCCAATAACTTGAGCGGTAGTTGGCGCAGCTGCAGCGGTAGCGGTTCTCGCCAGGCCAGGTAGAGCAGACGTTCCGCCGGCTGCAATCATGGGCACGATCCCCCCGACCAAGCCACCGCCGATGTTGGCAACGGGGTGCTGGTCACGAGACGCTGCGTCAAGCGCACGCTCGCCCGCCACGTTCTGGTCGTAACGCTCCCGCCAGGTCTTGCCGGGGTTTCCGCTCCCGGTCAGCGGCTCAAGAGTCGCCGCGAGACCACCAGAAATCTCATCTGCAAATCCGAATGTCAGCGCATCATTGATCCCTCGCAGTCCTGCGCGGAAAGCGCCAACTTCTGGGAGCGAAGCTTTCTTTTGGGATTCGGGGGCTGGGGCGCTCATCTTCGCCATTTGCGCAAAGACTTCTTGGGCCTGCTCCGGCGTCGCCCCCTCGGGCATCTCAAAACGAGCAACGCGACCATCAGGCATTTCAAACTTGGCAATAGGCATAACTTGCTCCCTATTCGAAGCCGAGGAATTTAGCGCCATGCGGCAGTTCTGAGGTGGTCGACTTCGACGTGCTTGCCTGCTGACGAGTCGCGTTCTTCTCGCCAGGCACTTGCATCCCGCGCTGTTGATCTACCTGAGGAATCACCGTCCCAATATCCAGGGGCTCGGCCCGGGCATTGTGGCGTCGTTGCTGAATCATGTTGGTCTTCAGCTGCATGGCTCGCTCGTTGAGCGCCATGATTTCGGTGAGCCGCTGCTGAACTAGAGCGGGATCGTTCAGATTGGTGACAAGCTCATTCCAAGCACGCTGAGCATCGCCATCGGTTTGCACACCTGCGTTGAGACGAAGGCTGGCGTTCCTGAGCTGCTCAAGCGTCGCGTTCAAAGAACCATAGTTTCTAGACTCTTCGTTGCTCATTCCTGCCATATTTCGAACAGCGGATACCTTGTTATTGAGAGGCCCAAGGTTGAGCTTGCCGGTGGAAATTTGCTCTCCGATACGAGCGAGCTGATCATTCATGGTTGAAGCAGCGGCAATTGCCTCTAGGTCCCGGTCCTCGGCTTTTTGAACGGGCGCGGCGAGTGGTTTGCTCGCTGGGTCCGCAGGAGCAAGCCCCAATTGCCGGCCGTACTTCAGCGCCGCCTGCTTCATCTCTGGGGTGTTGAATGCGCCGCTCAGAAGCTTATAACCAGAGACCCGATCAGCGAGCTTTTCGATGGGAACTTCTAAGATGTCGTCATCGGCATCGTTCGCGGTACCACGATTTTTTGTCATCGGCGCGTTGTACTTTTTTCCATCCTCTCCAGTGACTTCAAGCTCAAAAACTACGGTACCTGGAGTACGCCCTGGCACCACTTGAACGACCCGCTTTTGACCGCCGCTTCCCTTCTGAATTTCAGGGCCAAAAACACGATTCACCGCAGCCAATGCTTCTGGGGAATTTGAGTTCAGATCGCCCGTAAATACGCGGCCTGCGGTGTCGACATCATCCTGCATCTGAGGAGAAAGAACATGCCGAGGGTCCATCCAAGGATTACGTTTGAACACCTCCAGGTCACCTTCATCTAGATCGCCACCGGCCGCGATCTTGGCATAGGCCGACTTTGCGACCAGCGTGTCCTGCTGTTGCTGGTGGGCTTTATCCTGCTGATCTATTTGGTGATTGACCTGCTTTTGCTGCAACTCGAATCGTTGATCCTCTCGCTGCATGCGCGCAGCAGCCTGCCGCTGCCCAGCCAATTGCAAAACGTAAGTGGCCTGGAACTGGCGATCCTGGCGGGCAGCATTATCGGCGTCACGTTGGCGTAGGTAAGAGCGCTGGTCCTGTGCGTCAGCGTAATTACGCTGATCCGTTTCCCGGCGATACGCTAAGTCGTCCTTCCGCAGGCCCATCTCTTGCTGTTGGATCTCGCGGCCATATTGACGGTCCTCGGCCTGCTGGGCGAGCTGAGCCTGCTGGAGTGCTCGCTGGTCCTTCTGTGCGAGGAGATTGCTTACCAGGCCAAAGCCCTGGGTGAAGCCATCCATTCCGCCACGGGTATCTAATCCGCCTGCCATTTGTTGTCTCCCGACAATAAAATGATTCAGGCCGTATTCTGATAAACGGCCCGATCAAAGTGTACTAAGAAATTGCTTAAAAAGAGCCGCAGCTGACTCGGCGTCCTGTTTTCGTTCCGCATCGACCAAAAGCAACTGTCGCTGTTTTCCAGTCGCAGCATCCCTCAACTTAAGCCAGTCATGGAATCGTGGGTCATCATTTATATATGCGTAATTCGGAACTTTCACTGCGAGTGCGCTATAGAAGTCTGACGAAGTTGATTTTGTAGAGCTCTCCGGTGCGACTCGAGCCTGGACATTTGCCCCCTTGGAATCAGACCACCCGAGATTTAGCATACACCCTCGGTAGATGTCGGCCCGCGCTTGAGAGGCTGCCCAGGCATTTCCAACTTGCACTCCTTGAGCGAAACCATTTCCAAAGTTGTCATTCGACAATGGTGTTACATAACTTGTCGCCCGGTAACTTGTGCTCGTTCCTCTATACGGGTCATATATCTGTCCGTATGTCTGAACAGTGTATGGAGTGGGTGAGGCTTGATACTGGCGAATCTCGGGCATCCCTACAGCTCCGAAAGATGCAGACTTGCAATAGCCATTATCAATATCGAACTGTCGATTCGCGGTATCTTCCGGGATATAGGGGTTGTGCCAAGTGGTGCAACTTGCAAGCAAGGGGCCAGTTAATGCGGCGAGCAAACCAACTTTCAACTTCCTATACATCACTGAATTCCCTTCGTGTGATTGCGACGGCGACGCCGCCCCAAGTGATAGCACTTTGAGTTTACTCGGCAACGCTCTGACGTCCAATCACATAAACGAACCCGCGATGTAGCCAACCCCCGCTCCGATGGCTGTACCAACAGGGCCAAAAGCCGAGCCCACCATGGCACCCGTGGTAGCCATCCCTACCTGGCTGGATTGTGTGTTTGCCTTGGCCTGCTGATTCATCTGGTCCTCAGCCAGCTTGGCCTGTTGCTGTTGCTGGGAAAGTTGCGAGAGGCCCTGCATCGCCTCTCCCTGCATTTCCTGTTTCAGTCCGATCAGTCCATATCCCATGATTTAACTCCCCGGTTTTAACCCGCTGAGACCCATTCCGCCGGCCATGATTTGCTCTTGCAGGTCACGCGCCGAAACACGGGCGTTGTTGCTCGCGTCGACGGTTGCTGAAGCTCGACCCAGCTGCATTTTTCTGTCCTGCGCCGCCTGCTGGGCAGGCGACAGCATCAGGCCCATGCCTTGCTGCTGCATCTGCAGGCCCTGGGCTGCGCTGTCGAAGGATTTGTTGACCGACTCCGAGGCAGTCGCAGCCTGCTCACCGGCAAAAGACTCGCTGGTTGCGATGTTGGCCAGCTTGTCGACATAGGGTTGGAATCGGGCTTTCCAGTCATCCCATTGGGAACGGCTCAACTGTCCCAGCACCGTGGAAGCACCCTGTTTTCCGGCGAACGCCGCGTTCGGATCGACGTAGTAGGGCATTCTTATTCACCTCCGAAGTTTGCTTTGTACTTGAATCCCTGCAGGCTATTCGGCGACATTCCGTAGCCACTGTTAAAGCTGGAAAAGCCAGAGTTTGTTGCACCTGTCGAGGCCGCAGCCGCTTTCTTCGCCTCGGCCATATTGTCGAGGCCATAAACTGCGCCCCGCGCGGCCGCCCCCATCGCCGCACCCGCGAGCTGTAGGTTGGCCGACTTACGGTTAAAGTTAGTGAAGGAGGCCACTTGAGCATCTTGAGCCGCCTGGTTGGCGACGGTGTTGAGCCCCGCCTGGGCCTGTGACGACTGCCCCTGGCCAATGGCTGCCACGCTGCTGAGGCCAGCGATTTTCTGCCCTTTCTGTTCGAACTGCGCGCGAGCCATGGTATCGCCGCCCGCCGCCCCCACGCTTGCGGCCAGATCGGCCTGGGCACCGACGGAGCGGCCGCTGTTTGGATTCAGGCCATACTGTTGCGCCATGCCCTGATCCACCTGTTTCAGGCCGGACGCCAAGGCTTGTTGGGTGCCTGCGTTCGATTTACCGCGCACATAGGCCATGCTGCTGGCCGAATCCATGTCATCAACGCGATTCATGTATGCGTTTTCAACCGGCGCCAGCCTTTCCTGGGCGTAGTTCCACTTTTCCGCCGCCACTTGAGCGGCGTACTTCTGCTCAGGCGTATCCTGTACCGAGTTATCCGCTTTACTTCCGCCGCCGCTCATCGTGCGACTCCTTTGATCAATTCCTGGTTGTAGGCAGAAAATGTCTCGTCATGGAAAAACCGACGAATGCCGGCGGAAACTTCTGCCATCCAGGCGCTTCCGCCGATGAGGTACGCGCATTGCACCACCAGGCCGGTGAGCTGATCGCGCAGGACAAAGGCCAGGCTTCGGCCGTGGTGGTCGCCGTCGCGCTCAAGGGTGACGCTATCGCGCCAGTCTTGGAGCGCCCCGGCCATGAGCGGGCGCACGAAGTGCTCGAAGTGCCGATAGAATGGATTGATCGGCAATTCGATCAACGCCAGCCAGAACGCCTGGTACACGTCATTGGTGGTGAGCGGCTTATCACCGTCCACGATGTCATCCAGGGTCTGCGAAATAGCGAAAAGCGTCTCGCAGAATGCGATGGCATCGAAATTACCCTGGAGCACCCTGGCGAGCATTTGCTCTTGTGTTTCACTCATTGATAAGCCCTCACGCGAAAATTCGTGCCAGATCCACCTGACGCAATTTGATGGTTGCATCCTGGCCGGTGCCGGATTTGAAGATGATGGAAAGTCTCACTTTCAGGCTTGTAGGTGCCTGGGCCAGCGTCAGGGGCTGGGTAACCAGCGTCCCATCGATACTGCCAATGGGTAGTGCGTGATTCAGTTCCTGGTTCTGCCCAATCTGGGCGATGGTGGTGCCATTGGAAGTCGCGGCCACAATTTGCAGGGCCACCTGCAAGACGCTGGTGTTAACGCTCACAAACTCCCAACCCGCCACCGCACGCAGTCTCTGGCCCACGGCGACCTTTGACACGTCCACCGACTGCTCCATGGTCAGGGTCGGCGTCGTTCCACTCGGCATTCCGGTGATTCGCAGCACCTGCTTGAACCCGAAATCTGCTGACTCCTTGGAGGCTGCAACAGTTAAGCCTGTGAGGTTTGAGCCGAGCAACGTGCAGGACGTAGCCAGTTGGCCCGTGGCATTACTCCCCGCGCCTAGCGTGCCGTTGGTACCGGTCAGCAGCGAGTTGGGAATCAGGCTGCCACCAGGTACCGCTGTCGAGTCATAGGCCACGCTGGAGGTCGGAAGTAATGCCGGGAAGGTAAACAGCCTTTTCAGGGCTTCCCCCACCTTGCGGCCGATGATCCGAGCGCCCATCGGAGTCGGGTGCAAGCCGTCGCCGGTCATGCCTTCCTTGGGCCAAAAGCTCGTGCCCGACGCTGGGTCGACCATCTCATCCCACGGATTAACCACGATCACACCCAAACTGGGCGCGACGTTCAGGTACCAGTTGTGCACAGCGAAGTGGTTCGCTGTCTGCTGGGCTGGTAATCCGACGTTGGCACCGATCACCGGCGTTTCCGCAATAGCGATAACCAATTTGCCCCGCTTGATCAGCGCTGCATACAGATACTCCAGATTACGAATAGTCTGCTCAAGGCTCATACCCTGAAGGCGATCGTTGCCTGTACCGAAATGCACCATCACGTCGAAGGCGGTGCTGTTGGCCATTACATCAGCTTGCAGTCGGGCGAGCATTTGCGACGTGGTGTTTCCATCGACCCCTTTGTTGAGGGCCATCGGAAACGCTGCAAGGCCACCCGTTTCGGAAACAGCCCAGTCGGCAAATCCTACATTGCCCTTGGTGCACTGAAACGCGCGGCTGTCCCCCAGCACCAGCACATCGGTGAGCAAAGGCCGGTAAAGCATCGCCTGGGCCTTTTGCACTGCACCATCAGCCTTGGTGCCCTGCTCAGCCGTGGCGGCACCGATATCCCCTGCAGTTACCGTCAACTTGCCTTGTGCGTCGGGCAAGGCGTCATTCAACTGCTTGACCGTGCCAGCTCCACCGCCGCCGCCCTGCCCGGCCATCGCGACCAGCTTGGCGGGGCACTCGGCCAACGTCACCGTGCCATAACGATCCGTGAGCGGGTATTTGCCATCCTTGTTCGGGCCGCCAGTGGCAGTGCCGGTGGTCCAATCCGCGAACTCAGCCAGGCTGACCTGACGGTCTTTCAAGAACTCTTCGATTTTCTCTAGCAGATCTCGGATGCCCTGGCTGGTGACGAAACGGAGCAACACATAGGGTGCGTTTGCTATAGCCCCGGCAGGTGCCGCGTCCAGCGTCACCCGAGTGTCGGTCTCCACAGTGACCAGCTCAAAGCACTGGCCGCTCGGCACCAACAGCACATCGCCGCGGACAGCGTTCGATAACCATGACGTGCCGGTTCCAGTCGCAATGAGTTCGCCCGCAGCAATAGAGACCGTGCCAGCGCGGTAGATATGGGTCGTAGCCATGATGGTTCCTGGAAGGTTTAAGCCGGGCCCGGTCCAGCAGGAAGGACGATGCCTTCTTCGACCGGCCTTCGGGTTTCAATGAACAGAAATGGCATGTGGATTAGCGTGCCAGAACGACCTGTCAGGATGAGCCGCTGCATGGGTTCGCCAATCACGCCTGGAACAATCAGCCGGCTGCCCGCTACCTCACCGTTGTAGCGCATGAAGTAGCCTGTCCCGATGGAGCTAACCAGCATCCATTCATTCCGTGCGCCGAAGGTATCGGAGCCATACCAAGCTTCCAGGTACTGATCACTGAGCACCTGGTCGCGGTGGCTGTAGTTCCACGCGCCGCTGGATCGCTTGTAACTCAGGGCGTTGTTACCAGAATCAAACACAACCGATGTTGAACCTGGCGCCCAGACTCGGACACCGTGGGTTTCACCGCTGATATAACCACCGGAGAAAACGACCAAAAACTCACACATGTAGGCCCGGAGCAGCGGGTACAGCTCCGCATGGTTCTGTGGGTTGCCGGGAAGATTGGTGATGGTGAAAGCGACCACCACCCCAGTCCACGCCCCTGGTGCGCCCTTTGCTGCGATATAGCCGATAACCGTGTTCACCTGGGAGGCGACATTCCGAGGTCTTGCGAATACAAGGGGCGGTGTCGGGCTGGTGGACATTCCGTAAAAGGTGTATTCGAAAAAGATGGCTACGGGCGGGATGCCATCCTTGTCTTTGTAGAGGCGAACGTCTGTCCAACCACCGTTATCGATATGCCCTGCGCTTTCACCGGCCGCAATGAAAATCGGATTGTTTTCATCGACAGCAAGGTTCCCCCAGTCATTGGTGACCCTGAAGCCGATGCTCATGAAGAAATTCCCAGTATCAGGAAGCACGACACAGGAGCAGCCGACCACGTCAACGTATTGCCGTTGATCACCACCAGGGGAACCGGTGACAGTCCTACGTTTTCTGCGGGCATCAGGCTTATATCTAGCTTGAGACCGTCATAGGAGGACATGTCAAGGCTGCCCCCTACGTTGTTTTGCGTTCGAATCGACTCCATTTTGCGAATGGTTCGGACTGTACTGTCGAACGTGACACGCTGGCTGGCATCACGGCAGCGAATAATCGACGTCATACCATCATCTCCCCGATTTCAATGCGCAGACCGCCGGCGGCGTCGTACCAGTGCTGGTACTGGTCCGTCATGACCATGCGCGTCCCGCCGACCAAACCATTCATGAAAATCCCGGCTTGGGGATCAATCACGAATCGTGGCAGCCCGCCCGCCCCAATTTGCGAACTGACTAGCTGCCCATACACCTGGCCAAAACCGATCGTGATGTTGGCCACGTCGATGGCTTCTGCGCGCAGCTGGCCACCCACAGTGGTAACCGGCGTAAACCCATCGTTTGCCGTCAGCTTGCCGATACTGATAGGGCCGATTTGCGCTTGCTGAATTGAAGCTTCTTTCACCAGCAGCGTGTTGATGTAGACCTTTTCGCCTTCCAACATGAAGGGATTCACGTAGTTCGGCCCTTGGGCACCGGGAGTGGCAACCCAGAAGCGGTTTGCCAGGATCGCGAAGTCCGCCACGGTGCCGTTGTTGTACGCGCCGACACCACTGATCAAACCGTTAACATCAAGCCGCAGGGTGTACTGAGCCGCCAATCCTTCCAGCGTGGTGGTGTGCGTGCTGAGGGTTTGTTGAATGGCTGCCGATTGCTCATTGAGGTTGCTTTGCAGCGTCGTGATAGAACGCGTAGTGGCTTCAAACTCGGTGGCAATGGTCTGCTGATCGCTAAGGTATTGGGCTGCCGTGGTGTCCATTCGCGACACCAAGCCCTCCATGTTTCGGGCTTGGCTTTCAAGGGCGCTCGCGAAAGTCTCGCTGTACTGCGTCAACACAGACTCAGCTTTCTCCAAGCGCGATGACATTCCATTCAAAGCCTGGGTAGCGGCCTCCTGCAGATTAATTCGTGCCGTACGCTCGGTGACGATATCGACCGAATGCTCACCAATGCTGGCCTGCATCAGGTCAATCTGGTGCGCGATGGCCTGCTGGTCGGAGGTGATGACCTCCTGCAACTGACTGATGGCCGCTTTGATGTCGCTGCCGGTCTGAACCCGCAGATCGGATATCTGCCGCCGGATGTGCACGTTCTCGTCGTCGCGCAGATAACGCTCGGCCGAGGTCATAAGCTTCGCCGCCTGGGCGGCCGCATCCAGCATCGCAATCTGCTGATTGAGGCCATCCAGGTCGATAGCTTTCGCCAAGGCCTTTGCCAACTCGCTCTGGTTCATCTCCTTGGTGATCAGGTCCAGCAGATAATCAATGCTGAGCATCGACTCAACGTGCGTACCGGCCGGGCTGTTGGGCGGCCCTTCGACACCCGAAGCGGATACCCAGGTGATCCAGTAGTAATAACTGATGCCCTTTTTCGGGTCGTTGGGGTCGACCACATCACCACGAATTGGATCACTGTAGATCATCCCCGTGGCGCGGCTGATCAGCACCGCGTGGCCAAAGTTGTCCGTTTCGCTGCGATAAATATTGGTCAGCGAGTGGTTGCGGTAGAGCTTGTAGGGGTTGTCCCAGGTCAGCGTGTTCATCCCAAACACCCCTACCGCCTGGAAGCCTACCGGCGCCGGCGGCACTGCCCGATCTGGAACGCCGGGAGACGGCACCAGTCCACCGGTACCGCCCGGTTTCCAGCCTGGGCGCAGAGTGAATGCCCCGCTCTCCAGCAATTCGCGATAGGTCAGCTTCTTGTCGAGTGGGTTCCCGCGGTTTCCCTCGCCCGTCTCGATGATCTCAGTCAGTGCACTGAAAAATGGGCGCAACTCCGCCGAAACCTTGCTGCTGGGAGCGGGAAGGCTTGAGCGTTTGGCAGTCATTAGGTCAACTCAGAGGGTGTATTCGCAATTTGGATGGAGAAAACTTCCGCAGTACCGGAGGCCTCGACTTGCCATTCACGGGCGTCAGCGTAACCAGCAGGTAGCCGGAACATGCCGGCACCGTTGACGGGTTCATCGAGTACCAGTGCCTGGTCCGCAAACACGCGGAACCGCACCGGATAAGTATCGGCCACCACCTTGCCGCAACTGAAGTTCGCCGAGCCCGGCGGGAATTCAAAGATCTTCGAACGCCACCGGTAAGTCATCGACGGGCCGCCGCGCCACTTGGAAATCGTACTGCCCTGGATCAGGTACAGCGACGACGCGGCAATGTCGTAATAGGAGTTCGCCGCGTGCACGTCGATGAACTCAATCCCCTCTCCCGGCGCCAAGGCAAAGCAGCCTCCATCGTAAAACCCCAGATAACGCCCTTCGTACCGACAGGCATGAATCGACGCAGGGTTGAGCGCCTGCCACTGCTCTGGCGTCAGGATGCCCTCAGTGATCAGCTGCGGCTCACCGCCAGAGACCGCCACCAGGCCCTCGGTAGAGGCATACACGACGTACTCCCCCATATCCACGACTGAGCCGCGGGACACACACACTCGATCAGCATCGGGGTCAGAGGCTGACATAGCCGCCGGCGTCGTGCCGGTGACCAACCGCGGACGCCCGGTGGTGGCCACCACCAGCCCGGCCGTGGTGACACCAAGGCCGACAATCTTGTCAGGAAACGAGATCTGATAGTCCACTGGCCAGGCATGTGGGTAATACGGCTCGCAAAAGCACAGCGTGTTGTCGAAGAAACCAGCAAAAATACCGTTCGGCATCTCCACCAACCCCACCATGGTGGGGTCCGGCATATCCCAGGTAAGGGACGGGCAAGCAATACCCAGTCCGTCGCTGTTCGTCTCGTCCAGCCAGCTGGTCTGGGCCACTGGAAAGTCGGCCAAGTAGAGGAACTCCCCGCCGCTCTCAGATCGGTACAGCCGCTTGGTGACAATGTTGTAGGGGCCAGTTGGCGCCGCAGGCAACTGGACATTGATCTTACCCACCAACTGATCTTCAGCACCGTCCCATCGCGTGATGATGTTCGACGCGGGGCTAGGCGGCCCTTCTTCGCCGTATGCCGAAACGTACGTCACAATGTACGTGGCGTTGACCTGAGTGGCAGGCGGTGTGCCGCTATTGCCCGCCTCTGTCACCAGCGGTGCGCTGACTGGGGCCGGGATGCCCAACCGATAGAAACCAGAAGGGTATGGTCCGGCGCCCTGGGTCGCAACGCCGATGGGCGCCATCTTGGGGAACCCGTCACCGGTCCAGTAGACCCGCGACCAGGCATCTTTCGCCAACGGGCTTTTGGCGGCATTGACCTGCTTGCCATCGCCCCAGGCAAACCAAAATCCCTGGCCGTCATTACCGAACGGATACCGGTAGATTGACGACGGGGTGATCACACCACCGATACCAGTAACCGGCAAAGGTGCATATTCGGCCCGGAGCGAACCTTTGCGTAGGTTCACATTGCGAGCGGCCTGGGCATTGGTGGGTTGCAACAGGCGCGGGGTGAGCGCCGGTAGCTCGCCACGGAAAGACGTAATCGCAATGGATGTCATGCAAACCTCGGTGTCTTCATCCTGATGCTGCCGTACTGGTGGCCGGCGAGCGCCTCAGATCGAGCATTTGTACAGAGCGCATAAAACCCGGTCTGATCTATCAAGGCACGCTGCATGTCTGACCACGGTTTTTCAGGCATCTTGCGCAGCCAATACTGGGCGCCAAGCATCAGCGCCTCACAATAGCGGTCCAGCAGCCAATCCGGCGGCGCCGCAGCGCTGGAGCCAAAAGTCGGTCGCACAACTACGTCTGCGGTGAGCCTCGAAGGTCCATCGGTGACAATGACTGTGTCCGGCGAAGGCTGGAACACCTGGCAGTAAGCAGGCTGTCCATCCTGGTACAGCGCCTGGATACGGATAGGTTCTAGGCCCGGCCCGGCGGCTATCTGCTGCTCACCATCGACCAATTGGATTCTGACCTTCCAGGCCGGCACCTCGGTGCACAGCTCGCGAAGCGCCCAGGCCACACCGTCACGAATCGAGGCGATAACCGCCCCAGGGACGTTCGGCAGGATCTGGTCAACCAACTGGTTCACGTTCATTGCTGTATTACCTGTTGCTGGGACGGAGCCGCGACCGGCAGAGGGCCAAGCATGCGATCCGTCTGCACCTTCATACCCAGCGCGGCCTGGAACATCTGAAAATGCATAGTCGCCCGGTTGAGGTTGGCCGCATGCTCGGCATCTTTCGCATAAGCCCTGGAGAGGAGGTAATCCAGCAGCACCGGTGCGAACGAATCGTCCAGGCGGATTTTCTCGCTGGCATCATCTTTGGCCATCACTTGTTCGTGCGGGCTGGGCACCGACGAATAAATAATCTCCAGCTTGCTGGTGGCCAGCGCCGGCGGGTAGACGTAAAACTGACGCGGCGCCGCTTCATCGAAGATGTACTGCTCGATCTCTTCCACGGGCTGCTCCGCGTGCCACCGGCGCCGGGTAGAGTCGATGGCGCCCCTGGTCGTGAGAATCACACTCAGGCCACCGCCGTCGGCGGTGATGTTGCGCACCACCTCCAGCAGCCGTAAACCACCCTCTGGGATCGATTGCCGAGTGCCTGGAGCGCAAGTAATTTCAGCCGTGACGGAGCTGGCATTGGGTTTGATGTTGCAAACTGCTGCGTACCCTTCGTTCAGCCAATCCAAAAGCTCAGTGTTTGCCCACCGCGTGCCGTTTGAGGTGACTTCCTGCAGGATCTTCTTAGCGCGGGTCAGGATGTTGCCAACAGTCGTCACCGGCATGACTTACACCTCGATCATGTGCGAGAGCTTGGCAAGCTCGACGGTCCATACGAATTCGGCGCCGGTGTTGGCGTTGCGAAGCAGGCGATTCACCGGGCGACCTTGCACCGCGGCCGGGGCATGCTCTTCATCAAGGTCCGGAGGTGCGAGGTCGGAGGCAATAGCCTCGCTTGTAACGTCCGCGGTAACGCCATGCAGAACTTGGTCGCCGGGCAGCGAGTTATCGATAAGAGCGTGCCCTTCTTCAGCGCCGAGTGCGGACGTAATGTCCTGCTCGCCAGCCTGCGTACCAATGTTGCCGGGCAAACCGGTGATTTCTGCTACACCACCGGCAACATCCCGTTCTTCATCGGTCAGCGCCTGCTGCAACCCCGCCAGCGTTTCCGAGCGCAATGTGTCTTCGCTTTTACGCTGGTCGGCCTTAACACCCAGCTCATCCAGGATCTGGATCAGCCCAGTTTTATCAGCTGTTTTGGCCTTCTCAATCAGTTCGCGAATCATGGAGTTTCTCCGTAGGAACAGAAAGCGGCCCGAAGGCCGCCCATTAGGTGGAGGGCCAAGTCAGCGGCTGCAGTACAGATTGCCGACGGCCTTGGGATCAATGACCTTGGAACCGAACACGTTCAAACCACGAACGAGCTTGCCGAAGTCATTCGGGTTTGGGAGGGTTTCCATCTGGGTCATCTGGCTTGCAAAGGTGATGGCCTTCTTGTGACCGAACATCACGTTGCTGGCCTTCTTGGCAGCGGTGAGGTCATCCACTGCGGTGGTGTTGTTGCTGATATACACCGTGAAGCGGTCGAGCATGCCGACCTTGCCGTTGCGGAAGACCGAAGTGGCATCGCCCATAATGCTGGCATCACGCAGATCCGATTTTTTCAGCATGCCGTTCATCCACGCCGGCAACACCACCCAGCGCCCTTGCTCGGGGATGTTCTGTTCATCCAGGACGGTGCCGCAATCCACCAACACATCCAGGATGTTTTCCTTGGTGATTTTTACCGGCGCGCCGGCCTTTCCCAAGTTGATATCGCCCGACAGCGCACCCGCGGTATCGCCACGGTTAGTGGCGGCCGCATCGGCATAGTGACGATTGAGTAACTGGGTATCGATCGCCACCTTCATCTGCTCGCCACCGTCAGTGCTGAACTCATCCATCAGCTTGATATCGGCCTGGTAAGCATCAACGTCGTTCACTTCGAACGCGAAGTACTTAGCTTGGTCGATTTGCAGTTGGACCTTCTCGCTGGTGGGTTTTTCGTAGGTCACCCCGCCGCCGATCTTGTAGTCCTTGATGACAATCGACGGGACGGTGCGGATGTTGATCGTGTCGCCTTGGTTTTTGATTTCGCCCTCGTAGTCGGTGTTGGCGATCTCACCGAAAACGGTTGCTGCGTAAAGCTTCTGAACCAGCTTGCCCGACCAGAGTGCCGGGATAAAACCCGATGCACTGGTCGAGCTGTAGTCAGGCTGCCCTTGGGCACGTGTTGGACCTGCCATCGTGATACTCCTGTCTCATGACGCCTCGCGGCGTTACAGAGCGCGTGCTATCGCGTGATGCGACCGTTCGCTACCGCGTCTGAAATGTCTTGTTCAATCGCAGCCGCTTCGGCTTTGGTGTACCGCTTACCGAGCGCCACGTCCTTGTAAAACTGATTGATTTCTTCGTTGCTCCACCACTTCCCTTCAGCCGGAGGCTGAGCATTGGTGCGGGTAGAACGCGGTTGAATCTCTTCCTCGGGGATTACATTGGCGGGCTTCGCTGGTACCGGTACGGGCACCGGAGCAGATGCTCCGGCATCCGAAGCGGGTTGCGAGTCTTTGAAGGCCTGGAACAGCGCAGCGGCGCGGTAAGCGTCGTTGGCTGTCTGGGCCTCGATCAGAAGTTGCTGCCGCTCTTTGCCGCTGAATGCGTCCATGTGGCTCAACCACTCATGGAAAGCCGGCAAAGCGTTGACCTCAATCGCATCAGGTACACGCTGGATAAGCTGACGGAAGAACTCTTCCTGCGCCTGCACAGCCTTTTCCTGATCCGTCTGCTGGGTTTTCTGCTTCAGCCCCTCAAGTTCACTTTTGATCGTTTCCAGTTCTGCGGGATTGGCAGCTACCTGGCCACCAGCCACTCGTTGGATGAGCGCCACGAGGTCCGGCCCGTAGTTCTCGATCTCCTCGGGGGTCAGATCTGACACGGCGCGCTGCACGGCATTGCCTGCGGGCTGTTTCGCCTTGTCCAGTTCTGCAGTCAAACGGGAAACGTCCTGCTGAAGCGCCGGGATTTCAGCGTTGTATTTCCCTTGAATGACCTTGAAGCGTTGCTCCCAATAGTCAGCGTCGGCATTACGGGCGGCCGGGGCCGGGTCCGTTTTGACGGGCTGTTGGATATCTGAGATCAGAGGCTCAGTTGGTTCTGCTGCCGGAGCCGCTTCGGGAACGGGATTCTCGGCCGGCGCGTTCAGCGACTGCTGAATGGCCTCTGCTTCGTCAATTTGAGCCTGTACGTTGCGGGGTAGCGTGTTCATCTAATCGTTTTCTCCGTGGTAGAGCCGGCAGGTCCGGGCTTCTGGTCGTGGTACTGGTTCGGGTCATCTGGCCGCATGACCGGAGAGTGGCCACAAAAAAGCCGCCTCAAGGTGGGCGGCTTTTTCTGTAGCTACTGGCGGTTTCGCGAGGCGTTGATTCGGTCAAGCGCCTCGCGGGATTTATCGAATGTTTCAAGTAATTCCCTGATCTGGGTCGCCCGGCCCTGGGCCCGAAATATCCCCTCCAGGTTGCTGCCCGTCTCCAGGTTCTGCTGGGCCTCCATCAGGCAACTGCTCAGCAGCTCCCTCAGGTGCTTCCAGTCCGGGCTGTGGCTCAGATTGACCAGGGCCCGCCATTGGTGGTCGCTGGGTTTCATTGGCTCCCCCGGATGCGTGTTGAAGTTGAGCGACCGTTGCCCCGTTTTCCATGCCGAGGCGCTGGGCCTCGATACGGATCTTGTCGGCACGTGCGGTCAGTTCCTCGGTTTGAGCAGCAACCTTTCCGGTTTCGGCTTCCATTTGCTGGCCCGCCAGCTTGGCTTGCTCCTGTTGCTGTTGAGCCACCTGCTGTTGCTGCTGATCCTCCCGTGCCTTCATCTCGTCCTTGGTCGGGATCAACCCAGGCATATCGAGGCTTTCTGCGACCTTGCGGAGAATGGCGGCGCGCCCTTCCAGGCCGAGAATCTGCATATCGACCGGGTTGTTGGTGAAGCCGAGGAACTGCGTGCGCGCCTGCAACGTTTGTTCGCGCTGAAGCATCGCATTTGCACCTCGCGCCACCACCTTGCAGTCGCCCTTGATCGCGTTGTCATCCGAATAACGCATGTTGAACAACCACAGCGCCTCAATGACACGGCGAACAACACCACGATCGATATGCCGTATCGCGTCCTTGATGCCCTTGTTGGCAGACTCCATAAGCATCGACAAACCACTGGCCGTGTTGCCGGCGCCGCCGACCTTTTCCGCGCCGTAGATGTAGCGAGGGATATTCGTTGCGTCGTCAGCACGCTTTTCCCAGGAGTCATAAACAGCCATCAGTTCGCCGGCCAGGCTCTGCGGCTGATAAAAGCGCAGCACGGGAGCGGTAGCCCCACCAGCAAGCCCCTGCGTCTGCCCGCTTTTCACCCTCCAGCGCTTCATGGGAAACATCTCGTTTGGATTTTCGCCTGGTTGTAGGCGGTCCTCATCCACCTCAACCTGTGGCCCACTGGCGAACGCCATGTTGTTGGCCTGAGCTCGTGCCGTTGCGCCACACATATCCTGTACATCGTCCATCAGCTCAGGGATCGACATGCCCCAAAATGAACCAGGGACAATCTGGAACGAGGCCTTGTGATAAGGCCGACCACCCAGTGGATTGCGGTTGATCACGCAGCGAATGACGTGTGTACCGATCAGGATGGCGTCGACTTCGTATTCACCCAGCACATCGGGCACCTGCCCGGGATCTACGCCCCATTGCAGCAGCATTAAGCCTTGGGCACCGCCCCAGTAATGCACACCCTCGATGGTTTCACCGTTGTTGACCATCCAGTCGCCGGCCTTGTCCTCCAGCTTGGCGCGTTGCGCATCGGTGGTCAGCCATTCACGTAACCCGCCCTGCCCGTGATCAGTCAGCACGGCACGAATGGCCGTATCGCTATAACCTGGCACGCCGAGAAGAGCATTGAGCCGCGACCGGGTGTAGCGCTCGCGCTCGATCATGAAGGCGCCGTCATCGGTGTTCGTTGAATCCGGCGACGGGTACATATCGAACGGAGAAACCCGGAAGAACAACGGTTGGATTTCGTCGGTTTCAATCATCTGCCAGCCCTGCCCCCACGCAATCTGAGGCACGCGCTGAAGCATCGGCCCCTTGATAAAGGCCGCCGGGTAGATGGTGAAGTCGTCTATGAACTCTTCCAGGGCGGTTTCCCAGCCGCCCTCGGCCAGTTGGTCAGCGATCAGCAGTTCGTGAGCCTCGCACGCCTCCTTAGCTTTTTCCTGGATCAGCTCGCGCAACTTGGTCTCAACCTGCGCAGGATCAGGCATTTCAAAGCCCTGCCCCTGCCCCTGCTGCTCTGCGCCTGTGCCCTGACTTAGCTGTTGCCCAGTCTGTTGAGTTTGCTGCATTTGCTGAGCCAGTTTTTGCTGGAACGCGGCTAGGAACTCCGGCGGAATGTCGGCGACAGGCGTTGGATCAAGTCCCCACGGGTGCCCCACCGCCGGCATCAAAATGTCCCTGATCCACGACGCGCCCGCGCGGCACTTGGTTGTAGTCAGTTTGGGGTAAGCCTCACTGCCGCCGTTCTCGCGAATGGCCTGCAGCTTCGTTTCTTCGTGCTTTCCCTTTTGCCGGCGCGCGCAATCCAGCAGACGCTCGTCAATATCGCGCTTCGCCTGCTTGGCGGATTCGTAACAGCGGCGAATATGCGCCGCCAGCGAGGTTTCCACTTGTTGGGCACGTCGGTTCTGCTGAGCAGCAGCCTCGGCGGCCTGATCATCAGCTTGCAGGTCGGCCGCGCTCCTGACTTGCAGCAAACCAAAACTACCCATGGGTTATTGCCTCATAAACGACATTGATTTCAGCTTGGCGCCCGGCCCGGCGTAACTTCGCGCTGTGTTCCATATCGCGCAAATGCAGCAGCATTCCCTGCATGTACGGGACAGGATCTGCGGTGAACTCGGCCAGCTTGATGTTCAGCGTCACGCCCAGCGCCTCAGCCATCTCAAACTGCACCCTGATAGCTGGATAAGCGCCGTCCGGCTCTTTGATCTCCACGGCATCTACCTGCACCAGGCCTATATCGCGGCGCAGTTGCAGGCTCTGTACGGCCATGGGGGCGACCAGGCGAGCGATCACGTCAGCGATTTGTTTCCAACCAATGGTCATAGAGGTCATGTGTGTGCGCTCCAGTTGCGGCGGCCGCGGTCGGTGTTTGCTGAGCTTTGAGTGCCAGGGATCCTGCCAGTGGTGAACTCGAAAACACCGCACCTGGCCAAGGTCTCGAAAGCCTTAGCCCCGTGGCTGGCCCAGTCATGGCGGGGCTGATCCCGGTATACGCCCAAGCGCTGATCCCACTCTTTGCGGTAGTTGTCTATGCAGTCGATCAGCCTGGATACGCCGGCAGTTCTCGGCCTACCGTTATCTGGCTCATCCGTAGCCGCACGTTTGTCCTGCTCATCCTCTGCGAACCAGCACAGCGGTAAGAAGTTACGCACCGCCTGCACGCCTTCGCTATTACGGGAAACCCGCGGGACAATCTGGAAGGTGATGCCGTACTGCTTCGCTACGTCGATCCGCGATTTCCCGGTTCCAATCTCACGCACCACGATGTCGTGCGGCGCGTAGTGGGCACCGTAGGAGTAGCCCAGCTTTTTGAGCAGCTCGCCGTAATACTCCATGCCTTCGCCGGAGTGCTCGATGTAGTCGATGATGTGAACCTGGCGGCCCACTACCTGGAATAGAACGATGGACATCGCGTCCCCCATGCCCAAGTCCCAGGCGGTAAACACAGGCAGCGTTGGGTTGCGGCTGACAGATTTCGTAATCCGCCCCTGCTGCCTGAGGAACCGCATCTGCGTCAGGTAGTAGGCGCCTTTGATGCCCTGGTCGAACGCTTCATCCGGTGTCGCCGGATACTCGCGCTTCATGTCGTCATGCAACGACTCCGCCTTCTTGGCGTACCACGCTTGCTGTGCGCGGTCCAGGCGGATGCCCTGCTTGGACGCTAACTCTGCGAAGTACTCCTGCATCCAAAGCGGCACCACCACCTGGTCGCACGCTTCCAGCCGGTATGTTGGATCGCGGAACCACGGAAAGAAGTGGAACTGCCAGTCCATCACCGTCGGCGGGCGCCTGCTGTCCTTAGTTTTTCTAGCCGACTCGCAATAGTCGAAGAAGTAGCCTTCTCGGCCCTCTGCGGTGCTTTCGATCGTGACGCGATTACCCAGCGCAACGGCCTCGAACGCACCGGTTACAATCTCCTGGGCCTTGTCGGGACTGAGCTTGCAGATCTTGCCGAACTCGGACACGTGCAGGCGCTGAAGCGTGCCTCCCCGGAACGACGTGGAGACCTAGATACTTGAACCGTTGTCGAAGATGTAGCCTTGGTCTTTATCGCTGCGGGGTACCGGCAGGCGCAGGCCGATCAACTTAAAAATCGCCGACCACGCCGGGTCGCCCGAAAGCTTCTCGTAGGCGAACCGAATTTTGTTGCGGTAGATCTCTTTAGCATCCGGCAGCGTGTGGCAGATGCAGCCGGCACTGTAGTTTCTGGTGAACAGGCAATCGTCCAGCGCGTCGATCATCTCAAAGGTGGTAAACCCGAGCTGCCGGGCTTTGAGGATGAGGTCGCGGTTGTGCTCATCGAGGAACCGCTGACGTTGCTGGTCGTTTGGCTTGAAGCGCCGGACCTTGCCGTCTTTATCCTTGATTTTGTACAGGGCGTTGAGCCGGTACCATTTGTTGCCCAAGGCTTTGAGCAGCAGCGTCTTACCTTTCAGCTGCTTCGCATAATGCAGCGCGATGAACTCATCACCTTCGCGCACCAAGCGCTGGCGATCGGTTTCATTCGCCATCACCGGCAGCCTCAGCAAGGAGTTCTTCCAGGGACTTGCCAGCGCTTTCCCGGTCTTTGTCTGTGTCGAGACCATGGGCCTGACGCTCGAGTCTGATCAGGCGCTCAATGGACTGAGTGGCATGGCCCAGGCTTTTGCCTACGTAATCCAGGGGGATGTCGATCTCAACGGGCAACCCTTTCGGCGTCATAACAATGATCTTGCCGTTGGCGACTTGCTCGGAAATACGTTCGACGTACTGCTGAGTAATGCCTCGAGTACGCGCAATCAACACTTGGTGCCCGTGTATCAGCTGGGCGCCCGCTTCCGCAGCCTGCTCGACGATCTCGGCGTCGTTAGTCGCAGCTGTGATGGCTGCAGCGGCGGCACGGCCGGTCTTCTCCCGCACACGCTGACGGATCATCTCGGACAGATCTTTCTGCCACTCTTCCTTTGCCGCGCGGTTCCGAATAGAGCCCTCGGATATGTTATGCCGGCGGCCCAGCTCACGGTTGGTGTAGCAGCCCGTCCGGTAGTCTCTCTCGACGGCTGCCCAATCACATTTAGCAGCCATAGGAGCGCTTCCTTTGCATGTAGGTTGGGTTCTGTTCGGTATTAAGGTGTGACGCCAAGACACTTGGCGCTGACCCACTCTTGCAGAGCTGTCAGGGCGATGATTGCTTCATCACCGTCATTTGCGATGGCGAGAATTCGTTGAGCAGCCGCTGGGTCAAGTTCGGCTCTCTCTTTTGCATCATCCAAGCCGGTGGGGACTGATCCGACTCGCACGATTGGGCAGCGGGCTGGGACTGACAAGCGCTGAGCGCCAGTGCCGACACGAGCAAGCAAAGCCTTGTTCTGAGTTTGAGCATCGATGAGAACCTTCGTTTTTTCGGTGTCGATCTGAGTCAGCAGCTTTTGGGTTTTGCGCCGCGACTCGACGGCCTTGTTCAACGTGCTGATCTGATCTGTCGCGGCAGCCAGATCCCTGGCCTGGGATTCGATGCACTGCCATCCGCCGTAAATGAGGATCAAGCAAACGATCAGTGCCGCGATCAGATAGCGGATCATGATTGTACCTCCATGCACTGCTCGTAGCGCTTCAACTGGCGGCTCCAAACGCCCCAGCACCGCTTGTTGCCAGGAGTGGAACAATCGAACCGGGCCGCATAGCGATACTTGAGCAGCGACTTACAGGCCTGGATGTAGTTGCCCGCAAGCAGCTCACGCCGCATGGAGGACTGACGCCAGGTGCCGATGCCATACTGGCCAACGAAGTCCATGTACACATCAAACTCCTCCTGGTGCAGTTTCACTCCCGGGAGCGAGACCGCGAATCGTTGTTCGTCCTGGGTCATCAGGTTGCGGGCCAGCAGCTCGGCACGTTGAGCTGTGATCTGATCGCCCATCTTCACTGGTCTGCCATCCTCGTATCGAGTTGAGCCATGGCCGATGGTGAGCACATCGCCTTCGGTGGGGATGACTGCATGGTCGGTGTAGCCTTCACTCACCTTCCAGGCAGAGAAGCCCGCCGCACTTACAGCCAGCAGGCTGACCGCGATACGTTGGCGCAGCTGAGCGTTCATATGTCGCACTTATCCAGCAAGGCTTTGATCCGCGCGGCACTCTCCGCGTCTTCCCTGCGAGCAGTGGCGGCAATTGCTTCAGCTTCACGACGGTCTTTACGAATCTGGAAGTACAGATTGATCAGCAAACCCAACACCGCAATGCCAACACCAGAAAGGCCAATCCAGTTGACCTGGGACAGCCAGCCAACAACCCCTGTGGCCGCACCAACCAGTAAGCCTTTGTTGGCGGCGGGAACGATAACGGCCTCAACGATGCCTTCCGGTGTCGGGTTTGCCATAGATGAACTCCTGTCCGGGGCTTTCATGCTGGCCTCCAGAAATGCAAAAGCCCGCACTTGGCGGGCTCACATGAATAGGTGCCAGGGCGAACCCCGGCGGTTTGTGCTGGTGTGTCGTCGTCTCGACGATACGGCACGCGGTTGCAACGCCTCCCGGCGTGGCGGTGAAACTATCCCTGCTCGGGGCTCTTTGGCTGAGCAATCGCAGGGGCTGAGGTGACAGTCACCTGGCCCTGGTACAGCGTCTTCAACTCAGCGACGTAAACAGCTTGCTGTGGCGCCTGCTCGATCATAGATTGAGCGCGGGCATTCGCCTCGTCCTCAGTGTCGAACTGCGTTTGCAGTGGCGACTTCGGGAAAGGTTGTGGGATCACGATGTAGGGCATGGTGAGTACCTGTGTTGGTAATTGCGCAGTGTGCGCAAAGAAGTGTATTTCCTGCGCAACGTGCGTAACGTCAACCTACGTCGAGGACGCCGGAAGCCAGACAGAGTGCGCTTCTATGCACAATACGCAGGTGCGTAAAAAGCTAAGCGCTCGGCTTCGAGCTGCTCCCGAGCTTCAGGAAGGGTTGTCGTCGAGCTGGAAACGAAAAAGCCCCGCACGATGGCGGGGCTATGTGTATAAAAGAATTACGCTAACAGGTCGTGACTATCAAGAACCCCCTGTCTCCTGTATCTGCAGGAAGTCAAATCTATTTGCCTATCACGCAGCCCAAACAAAACAGTGGTCAACACGGCTCTCTCGACACCAACACCAGGATTTGCAAGGTGGAAGTGCTTCGCGGCAGGAGGCGAATTCAACACGCCCACCAAACTGTTTGCGCTTGATTCATCCGAAACCCCGAAAACCCAACAATCTTCGTCTGGCGCCGCCACCTCCCAGCTTCCGCCAACACTCTGTAAGGAATATTTCGGAGGGACGTAAGCTGTTATGTCCAACGACTCAGGACGTACGTGAACATCCAGTACCACGAACGCCGCTCTGTTAGGAAAGTGCTCTTCTAAGGCTTGAGCAATATCTGCACCGGATTTATAGAACTCAGCGCTCAAAGGCACCTGAATCTCTAATCTGCTCGTCGCTGGATCCGAATCGTCTACAGCGTCTGCGACAATATTAAAGATCTCGCTGTATTCAGGTCTGATCTGTTCCTTCAGCTCTCTATCCATAACGAACGCTCCTGATATATGAGCGTAAAGAATGATCCAAGGGCTTCGGAAACGCAAAACCTTGGAAATAAAGAGGTCCTGATGAGGTGCTTTCGTTCTTCCGGGCGGTCCACAAAAGCTCTTCTCAGCGTCGACGTCTCAATGCATCGATCTCGCGGCTCCTGTCTCGCACCACTCCACAAGCTTGTGAGGTCAGAGCGCACGAGCAGCCGGTGCTGATTCCGTACGTCGCACTATCCGGCTATCCGCGCTCTGGCCTTCCCGAGGGCTGTCCTGGATACAGATGAAATCATTTGTCGCGCGCATAAAAAAGCTCGACTGAGTGGCCGGGCTCTCTATGGGTGTCGCGCTGAAACAGCTGAACACCGTGTCATGAAATCAGGTGTTTATCCGCGTGGAAAGGCTTTTCACGCAATCTGGTGAAAAACCTCCAAAGCGTAATCTGACTACTCAGCGCCGGCATCTCGAGTACTTGGGACAGGTCGGTATGCACCGGTTACGAGTGGATACCGGCCTGCTTTGCGTCTCGCTTACTTATTCGCCTCAGAAGCGTCCTGTTCGACGACCAGATCTAACACATAGACCTTCGAGGGGGCGTCCGTAGGCGGATTCTTCCATTCGTATTCCTTTACCCTCAGCACGGTGCGTACGCCGTCATGATGTTCGATTCCTTCGATAGACTGATACAGCGGATGCCATGTGTCTTGGGTCGGAAGCTGCAAGCCGGCTTCGTCAAATCGGCGCTCGCGCACTTGTAAACATTGAAAGTTAGGGATCATTGGATGGCTGCACTTGACCGTCTTGGGAGCCACCTCCAGGAACTTGATCTCACCCTTGCTACCGTAGCGCGTCTCAGGAGTAGCCTCGCCTTGTAGCTTGAGCACTGATCCGTCCGCTGTAGTCAGTTGCAGCGTAGGCTCCGTGCTATCGCCGATGATGACTGCACGCAGGCCCTCCTTGAACAGTCGACCCACCTGGGCGTCAAGGTCCATTAGGCTCTTGTCGCAGGCCATAAGCGTAGAGGCCAGTGGCTGCACCTTCAAAATCCCGTCCTGGAAGTGGTATCCACCGTGCTGGCCATTGCAACCACCGCTGATGTTCAGGTTCTTGTCACCGAATGAAACGCGCAGCTTGCGATCGATACCTTTGTTCAGAGCAGCGAGCGGTTTGCCCGAAGCATCAGTCGCCGAAACCAGGCTCCAGTAGTAAGCGGGTAATGCTAGCTGGGCTAAAGCAGCGGAAGTAGTAATGGCCATGGAAGGTGATTCTTCATGGCCATTGGAGGTGGCGGCACAGCCCTGGATCAGTGCAGCGCAAACGGCTACAAGAAGAGTATTTTGTTTCATGGTGCACTCTGTCAGCTTTGATTAGTAAGGGCGTTGTACTGCGCTGGCGAGATAGACGCACGGCTAAAACGGCATTTTTAGGTCGTGCGAGGTTTTTACTCAGTGTAGGCCCAATGCCCGCCCGGGCGACCTCATCCTTTACCGATAGCCATCGGACATCATCTGCTTAGTTCGGTTACTGAGTAAGAGCAATGGAAATATTGCAAAGTATTAAATAGGACATAAGCCTAATTTTCGAGCATCGTATTCATGATCGTCAAAACGTGACCTAAGATTGTTTTACGAGACAATGGTGGAAATCGAACAATACCCGCTATTCAACGTGTCGATGACACACGAGGCGACTCACTTCTGCGTGAGAGTAACCCTCTTCAGGCAGGCTTTTCTTCATCCTTAAACATCCCATGAATCCCCATGAATTGGATATTCAGAAAATGATCATTCCGAATCAATACGGTGATCTGATCCTTTTTGAACATCACCTGCCGAGCATTAATCGACCCATCCCACGTCTGAAACAAAAAGGTTTCTGCGACTTCATATCCAACACCCCACCAATGTACAAATATATTCAAGAACGAGGTCATCACCTGGAGCGCAGCCTTAGCATCTTCATGGGTATAGAGCTCAGGGTCATCACCCAGTAGCTTTGGCTTAAGATCCTTACCTTTCCGGGGCTCTGGCTGTACAATGGAGTGTTTTATGATGCCATCATTACCAACTTCAGTCTCGACTGAAATCGACCTAGTTGTAACTTTCGGATGAACCATGGAGTTTCGGTTCTTGATAAGATTCTTCACCGCCTGAACATCAGAATCCCCAGCACTTAGGTGGTGATCCGTATGCCACTGTAGTACAAAGTCAAACTTATCCAATGTAGAAAATTTATCAATCTTTTCTTGCATGACTTTAGTCATCTTTATCGATTGAAGGAATGAATTTGCTGCTGCTTCGATCGCGTAGTTTACAGACAAAACTGCGGACTTGGCCAGCACACTGTTGAGATCTGCATTCACGCACTCTTCCGCTGCCTCATAGAGGCGAACAGCGTCCGAGAAAATCAACAAGAAATTGTTTTCCCACACGGTAACTTCACGAATCATTTTATCCTCCTGCGCATATCATGCTTGTCTATATGGCGTTCTTTAGCCGTAGCATAGCTACCATGCTATTTCGTGAAGATAGTTTGCGCCGAAACTCCTAACAAGAACATCCAAGCTTTGAAATAAGCGTTAAAAAAGGGGCAGGCCACGCTTGAGCAACAGCGACACCGAAACCAACTTTTAAATTATACCAGCTTCCTTTTGCAATCTTCCAATATAATCATTTAAGGAGCTACAAAAAATAGGAATAATCTCACTTATAACGTCCCAATTAAAAGTCAACAAGGCGCTGCTCCAGCCCACGCCATAAACAATCCCGTCTTCTTTGGGTTTCTTATCGCCATGTGTCATGGTAAAACTTTCCTGATCGAAGTGAGCGCCATGCTTGTCACGGTATCTTCTGGCATCTTCTACAAATTCATTGAATTTCATTTTAAGATCGCCAGAAAAAGCACCCAAAAATATCTCATTGAGAATTGGCTGCCAAAATGATTTTTTGTTGTCGGCAATAACCCCAGCTCTTCCATAGCCACCATTAAAAATAGTGCAAAATTTAATAATTATCTCTTCAGCTATTAGCTCATCAATAAGATGAATATCATGAATATCAGGAAACAAAGAGCCATGCTTCTCCTCAAAGCTTTTTAACGCCTCATCTTCTAGAGGCAGACTAGTTTTCAACCTTCTGCGCTCACCGTCATACAACTCAGTAACATGCAGGGGTCTTCCAGTATTGCAAAAGCGATCAACGCGCTGCTTAAGGGCAAGAAGATCAATAATCCTATTGAGGGCTACTTGCCATAAATATAGCCTGCCAAGGGTTTCTTTCATAATTAAAAACAACCTTTATTCAGCACACATTAATAAATGCCAACAACTTAGTCTGACCATGCACAAGAATCAAAAAAAGAATAAATTTACAGGCGCAACCACCCATACTTTATCTGCCGTAAAAGCTCCGAATGCTAGGCAAGTTTAGACACCCCCTACTTATGTCAGTAGGGGCTATTTCAGGCATACTCGTTTTTGTTAGTCTACTAAAGGGGCTTTCGGATGCCTGTAGAGGCTGTCGCCGATGAAATCTCCTGTCCCCCAGTTGTAGAACGCATCCAGATGTTCAAACAATGGATGGCGCGCAACTGCTTCTGGTTCGTTCAGAGGAGAGTACAGTTCTTCCTCCGTACGATTTTTGAAATGATGGTGTAGACTATTTGCCAGGACGTCTGCCGCCAGCACCAACCCATCACTATCATCGATAGGTTTGATGCTCAGACTGCGAATTACCGGTGGGATTTCCATCTCAGCTGGATACTGGACACTGATAGTCATTTGACCATGTACGACTTTTTTTTCCAGAGTGTCATACCCAGTAGTTTGGATAACTTGGGGATCCGTCTCAAGTAGCTCGGTAGCTACTTCTTCAAACTTCTTATTAAGAGGGCTATCTACTTGATCTGTTCGAATTTCTAAGTCTACATTAGTAAGCCCACGCTCAAGGAGAAACGCTACAATGTGAGCATGGAGACCCGCAAAAAGCTGCACATGCATCGATGGTAGCTCTTCACGAACGCTACCGGTCTTGACGCGAGCAGGACTGATTCTCTGCGCTTCCACGGCCGCCCGACTCGTGCGAAGCAACTCGTTCTGCTGAGTGTAATAATCATTCAAACCAGCAACATGGATGGCATACCAGAAGCAAGGAAGGCCTGCTGCTTGGATCTCGTCGAAGAGTGCCTGCCTTAAGGCCCCCTTTTGCTCATCGGGCAAATCGGCTATATGCAGCTTGCCTTCTGCCGGCTTGAATTGTAGAGCAATGGTATCAAACTTTTCAGAGAGGTCAGCATGAAGCTGCTCGGGAACCAATATTCCAGCAAAGACGCCAATTTCGCCAGGAAAGGCCTCTTTTTGGTCCGCATACCCTTTTGCCCCGGATTCGTCACAATAAAAAAAGACGCGCTCTGACATTTCATCCCTCCATTGAAAAAATTTAGGCTAGCATTCTGCCATTAAATGATCGAGTGAGCCTCAATGTTGGAAGAATAAAATGGATTGACTATGGCTTCATAAAGCAAAAGGCAGCGTTTGTTCGACTTTAGCCATTCATTGATACTACACGCATCGGCCAGGTCGGATGCAAATGGGGCGTGAAACCCACTAGGTTACACATTCTAGTGTGAATGCTAAGCGCCCTACTGTGAAAGTACTGTCCGAAAGATCAGAGCTATTTACGCAGCGACACGGAACACCTCAAGGGCGCAGTCAACCCAAGCGACACCGGCTTTGATGACCTCTCTGACCTTCGCCTCCCCGATGCCACCCGTCCTTGCAATTCGAAGTGCTGGCCACTTCGCCCCGAAATACAGCCAGATGAAATTGCCCATTTGCTCATCGCGAATGGAGAGCCTGGCCACGGCCCTATCAATCGCCAAAGCTACTTCATCTGTGACGCTGTAATGCTTGATGCCACCCGTGCTGGCGTTGTTGTCTCGGATCAGGGCATAGAGCGGTGACACGTAGTGAGGCACGCCCATCCCATCCATTCGCCACCAGCCCCACTGCTCCAGTAGATACTCGGTATCGCCCAGTGGCTTGTTGACGTAAGTACGCTTCTTCACGCTGCTCTCCTCTTCAGTTCCCTTATCTTTGCTCGGTATTCAGCCTTGATGGCCTTGATCTGTTCCACATCGTACTTACGGGGCGCATGAGGCCCTTCTAGCCAGGCAACTTTGTCCGCGCCGATCCGCAGGACTAGGCGGATGCGGTACTCCACGGAATTGCCGGATAGATTGCGGTTGCACTTCACGCATTGACGATGGATGTTCAGCGGCTCAAAACGAAGCTCCGGGCAGGCTCCGACGGATCGATAATGCCCGGCATCCCAGCGGCTGCCCGTCATGAGGTCGTTGTCGTTCGGCGTAGAGTCGCAGCTGATGCACGGCAGATGAGCGTCACGCAGCCGAACGTACCCGTTCACCGCCGCCTGGGCTTCACGTAGGTGATCCGCCCTGCCCTTCAGCTTCTCCTTACGATCCTTGATTTCCCGGCGTTCAACCTTCGCCAGTTCTTTGCGTTTTTTCTCCTGCTTGGCCCTGGCGATTACTACAGCGCAATCCGGAGAACACCAGGTTTGGAAGCTCACTCGTGGGATGAATGAGGCCCTGCAACTTGGAACACGGCACTTCTTCGGGCGAGGCTGATTGGGGGAAAGGCTCACGCATAGCTCCCAATCATCTCCGCGGCGGCCAGGGCCTGCTCTTCGCTCTCAAAATGAGCAGACAGCACCAACCTCCAGCAGGCGTTGAATACGTCGCGATAGAGAGGTTCGAACTCCGTCTCGTCCATACTCGCCCAACTGATCGACTTGGCTTTCTTTCGAATTCCCTCGGGCGTTTGGATCAGGTGGAAATGTCCCGCTTCGATGGTCACCCACTCACGAAACGCCTCACGGCTCTTTTCCACCGCTGGGAACCGAGCGGCGCGGGCTTCCTGTAGACCGGAGATATATGCCTCCACGGCGTGGGACAGCTGCCCAGGCTTACCGCTCTGCGCTTCGAAGTACTTGGCAAGACCCAGGATGCCGCGCATTTCCTGGCGAGGGATAAGCCCTCCCACCGGCTCCCAATACTCCCAGGCTAGATCGAGCATGGAGAAGAATTTGCCGTGGAACTTGCCATTGCGCATGCGCGTGAACTTGCCGTGAATCACCTGGCCAGCTTTCCACTTCTGGACAGCTTCACGATCAGCCTCGGTAGCCGGCACGAGGCCTTGGGCAGTACGGATCAATGCGAGCTCAGCCATGGCCTTCCCCCCTCTTGATCATGATTTTTGGCTTTAATAAAATCCATCGAACCAGCCTCCACCGCCCGTAGGCCTTGCGGAAGTCTGTACGCGAGCGAGAGGCTGGATTCCCCTTTGCAGTTCGGCCCCATCACACGCCCTCCCTGCTTAGCATCATCGCGATAGCAGCCCGAGCCTTGCGCTTTCGTAGGTAGGTATCAACCCGATCGGCCTGAGCCTTTTTGCGTCGTTCATGCTCCTGCCGGGCCTTCGCGGCATCAACGATCTGGCGCACCTCAGCAAGCTTCTCTCGCACGCGAGGAGACGGCTCAACAACATCGCCTGATAGCAATCCGGCAATGGCCCGACCATCATCCGTGATCGGTGCAATACGCAATTCAGCAAGGTACTGAGCGCCCTGCTTTTGCGGGATAAGCTTCATCCGCACAGCAGATTCAATGGCAGCGATGCGGCGAACAGGATCAAAGCCCAGGGATACACTCCAGGACACCGGGGAAGCCTCTGTACGGGCCTGTGTGACGAGGCGCTCGTAAGCACTGATGAACGCCATACGGGCTCCGACTTTGTCCCCTAGACGCAAGATGGGGGCTGCTGCGTTCATGGCCTGCTGGATCTCAGCGGTCAACACCACGGTTTCGCTTTCGTCACTCGCTGTGAGTGCAATAGACCAGGCCTCATCCTTGCCCGGGCGTCCATCCGAGAGCTGCACGCGTGACAGGATGTCCGCCATTGCAAGACGCCCTTTCACCTCGTTTCGGCAAGCCCTCAAGGCTGCTCGCACAACCGACACCGGGTATACCGCAAGATCCTCGGCCATGAGTGCTGCTGTGCTGGGGCTTATTTCCTGCCCCATCGCCTCGGCCGTGCCGCAGATGGCGGCAGCCAAACCCGCAACCTGGGTAGCGTTCATCTCAGAGGTATTCATTGCGCCCTCCTGCTTGACGGTTGGCGAGGACCAACTGAGCGGCCTGCTCCGCTGCGGACAAGTTGGCTTCGGTACGTTCCATTTGGCGGGCCGTGGTGCCATTCACCCGCTGACCGGTTACCCATTGGGTGTGGTAACTCTCGGCATTCGCCAGCAGCTCGTTGATGCTGTGGCACTTGCGAAGAACCGCGGCATCGCTGGTTTTCAGGAAGTGAGCCGCGACGTGGTGGGCGACTTCGGCGCCGAGCCTGTCCACGAGTAGGGCCATCTGCTTCCCCGTCTTGGCGTTCCAAACGGGCCAGGCGCCGTAACGCTTCCGGTAGGCCATGGCGTAGTTCGCCCAAATCTTGAATGTCTTACAGGCATGATCCTTGGGGCCAGGCATGTCTGCGGGTATCTCCACCCGCGGCTGCTGGGGAGCGAATGGCACGACCTCACCCGTCACGACCTTGGCGGGAGCCTGGGGCGTAATTGGTTCAATGACCGGTTCATTGACTGGTTCAAGAGAGTAACTGGTTCTGGGTGCAGCTCCTGCACTACCCCCTGGTGCAGGAGATTCACTAGGGGGTGAACCTGCTGCACTACCCTGGTGAATCTGCTGCACTACCGCTGGTGCAGGAGATGCACCACCACCGTCGAGAGTTAGGAAGTAGACATTCGAAGAGTTGCCCTTTGGGCCACCCTTTCTGATTTCTTTTCGAAGCAACCCTGACGCGCACAACGCGGCGATATGGTTCATGACAGAACGCTTGCTGATCTCACACTGGTCCGCGATGTGCTGGTAAGACGGCCAGCACTCACCCATATCGCTTGCATTGTCTGCCAGTTTTATCAGCACCAGCTTGCGCAGTGGATTACCGACGCGAATCTTCATCGCGGCGACCATCAGGCCCATGCTCATACTGCACCTCCGGCGAAGACGCGGAAATCAATCGTCTGCATGCCTTTCCAGCTAGGGCACTCAAATACGAAAGCGGATAGCAGCGCTTGCCGGGAGTTCAAGCCCAACTCCTGCGCCTTCGTTTGGTTGATGGTGACAGTGAATTGCATGTCAGCCCTCCTCCAACTGATCGACATTTTGGACGTGCTCCATCCAACGTTTTGCCTGATGGAAAATCGCCTCGATGTCTCGCTGGTTGAAGCAGCGCATTTCACTGGGAACGATCTTCAAATCAAGAACAGCCAGGATCTGTGCAAACTGTTCGAATTTTTCCGGTTTCATCCGGCTGATCGTTGCTTCATCGCAACCCACTGCATGCGCGACGGGTGCGTTGCCAATCGATGCAAGTCGCTGCATGAGAACGGTGTAGTTCTTGCGCGCTCTTACGGACTGCTCTTGGCTTAATGGGCTCGTAGACATGATCAGGCCACTGACCGAGAGCGGGTCTCTCGACCTGCTTTCAGCACTCCATCGGTGAGTTTTTCCAGTTGGTACTGGCGCAACTCGGGGACTTCATCCCCCCACTGCCGAACTGCCTCATAAGTAATTTTGAGAGCTCGTGCAAGCTTGGGGATGGAGCCGTAATACTCAATCGCTGTTTGGCGTTTCATAGACACCTCCAATGCACTCACGCCAAATTCAAGCATGCTTGCATTTAATAAGCAAGCATGCTTGGCAAGCCAACTTGTAAATTGAGCAAATGAACATCACTGATCGAATGACAAAACTCGTGCTTGCGCGGAAACCCGAAACCGGCGTGCGAGGCGTTAAGCGACTGATATCCACTACGTGTGGTGTCAGCTATGAAGCCGTGCGCCAATGGTTTGCGGGAGATACCAGCAATATAAAGAATGACAATCTGCTAGCACTCGCTCGCGGCTTAGATACAACTGTCGATTGGCTGCTTGATGGTGTTAGCGAACCACCGAGGCGACGTGCAATGGATAACGTTGTGACAGGCGACTTCAGGCACCATCAAAAGGAAGATGAGCTTGTGATCCCTCAGTACGATGTTGTGGGATCGATGGGCCCAGGTAAGGTCTTGCCAAAAGAGTATATCGAGACGGTACGGAACATCACTGTTCGTACTGAATACCTACGGGAACAGGGGATCACATACACAAACGGAGATAACCTGTCCGTTATTACCGGGTTCGGCGAAAGCATGGCCGGAACATTTTCAAGCGGTGATCCTTTGATCGTTGACCAGGGAGTTAACGAAGTCATAGTGGACGGTATTTATGTATTTACGCTTGATGGCATGCTGTACATCAAACGCTTGCAACGCCTACCCAAGATGCTCCGTATGATCTCAGACAATGAGTCGTTCCCGCCCTACGACATCAAAGGCGCAGAGTTGGAGAGCCTGGTTATCCACGCTCGTGTGCTTCTTGCCTGGAACGCACGCAAACTTTGAGCAAGCAGATTCGGCTCATCAGCATTTGAGATGCTCCTGACTGACAGAGATATGTCAGGCGAAATCTAGACACACTCAGCTAAAACCCGCCGTAGTAGAGAGCCCGCCATGTGCGGGCTTTTTTTCGTCCATCAAAAAAAACGCAAGAAAACTTGCACATTAAACACAAGCATGCTTTTATTAATACAAGCTTGCTTGCATTTGTAGGCAGCAGCGAAAGCAACCGCCCTTCATTTCACCGTTTCACTTTGCCGGATCACCACCGGCCCAGATTCAAAGGCAGCGATGAACCGGCCTCAACGGTTCAGAGGGTTGGCAACTGACCCAGGCGTGCAGCGTAAAGCGCCAAGACCAGTTTTCCGGCGGACACAGAGTCGCGGCCGGAGGAACAATTTGAATCGATCTGTACCGCTCCAGTAGAGCCGAACGATCAAGGACCTTTTCACTGATGCACCTGGTTACCCGGGTGCATTGGGAAAACAACCTGGAGAAGGAAATGAAACCGCGAAATATTCGACCTCGCGCGATATTGGTAACGACGATTTCGGCTTCGCTCGCACTTATGGTCCTGAAGATAACAGGCGTTGTCGGCTGGTCTTGGTGGCTGATAACGGCACCGCTTTGGGTCACCTATCTTGCAGGATTCATCTGGCTGATCGCCATCCTGGTTATAGCCGGCCGCCGTTGATTCACCTACCCAAACAAACAGCATCTCAACTCTACCAACACAACCCGCATGCACTCCCCTCCACGCCCAACGGCAACCAGCGGAGCAGACGAGTGCAGCCGAATTTTGTTGGACCGTTACCCACCTATGGAGGCGATCATGAGCTCAGCATTGAAGATTTGTCAGGAGCGTTACGACGCTCAGTTGCCGCCTCCAGTGAGCGAGACGGCTTTGGAGTTTGCTCGCAAGGAGTGGATCGACAACGCTGTGGAAACGCTGGTTGACCGCCGCAGCGATGTGCAATTCAAGCGACGGCTACATGCCCCCCAGGGCGTGACATTCAAATCGTTCGCCTCCGAGGTCGAGCAGTTCGCAATCAACAGTGACAGTAAAAGTCCCTGTGCAATTGGCGAAATGGTAATCGCCGGACTGCTGGGTGATCGGTTCCTGGCCCGAGACGGCGCCGAGGACCTGATGGCGGTAGCCGAACCTATAGAACAGCTCAGGATGATCGCTCAACGCCTCGTTGAGCCTTTGGCTGACGACGCCCTGATCGCCCAGGCAGAGGACGATGATCTATGAGCCCATACGTTGAAATCGACAAGGCGCTACTGGCACTTGAGGACCCGGATAAACCCCAGATCGAAGAAGCCCTCACCGAAGGCTTAATTGTTCGGCACTACACCTCGGGCGCCATCAACGCGGAAGAATTCCATTGGTACAGCGCACGGCTTCTGGACGTCTGCCGGCGGCGCAAGGAGATGAAATGACTACCTCACCGGTTAAATCACTCATCGATGAAGAGCTCGAAGATATCAGCGCTCACAACCTACGTGAAGCTTACAAACTGGCCGAGCGCCGCGGCTACTTCGGGGCGCCGATTGAGCAGTACGCAGAACCCAGCTATGGAGGTCGAGTACTCCAGATCCTTCGCTATCGGGTACAGCAACAGAGCTGACCAGCCTTCTCTTTTGACCTGCTCTTCGCATTGCCCCCACGCGTTGAGTCGCGAATTTGATATGCGGATCAAGTCGATCCAGCCCCTATCCTTCTCTCAATGCTGCGTCTAACGCGGCAAGGATTTCTCATGACCACAAATATGCGGATCTGGGACCAGGTCGATACCACTGACCCAAGCGCAACAAAGAACTTCACGGGCATGGGCGGTTTTAAAGGCACCGCCATCAAGCCCACTTACCTGATGCGTAAGGCCACTGAAGTATTCGGCCCATGCGGCGAGGGTTGGGGCTGGACGGTCCTTGAAGACCGGTTCGATGAAGGCGCCCCTCTCCAGGCACCAACCAAAGAATGGCCCGATGCTCCGCGGATCAACGCGAAGCTACACACGCTCAAAATTGAGCTCTGGTATCTGGGTAAAGACGGCCAGAAATGCACCGTCCAGCACTACGGGCACACCCCCTTCGTATTCCTGCAGCAGGGGAAAATTCTGACCGATTGGGAGGCGGCCAAAAAGTCCCTCACAGATGCCATCGGCAAGTGCTTGCAACCTCTAGGTTTCTCGGCTGACATCCACATGGGCCTGTTCGACGATGCAGCCTATGTCGACGCCGTACGAGATGAGGTGGCTATCTCCAAGGCAGAAGACCGTGTTGCTGAAGAAGAAAGGCAGCAGCAAGAACGCCTGGACTACATCAGGTCAGTCATTGAAACCATGAAAGGTGCTCAGTCGGCGCAGGAGCTCAAAAAGATCCACGACCACGCGGTACGTCGACTTACAGCGCGCAATGACGACAACGCCGTTAAGCGAATCGCCAAGGAGCTAAAAGACCTCTCCCCCAATTTTGCGCAGGAGTCAGCAGCATGACCGAGCTCTACACACTGACTAGCCAACTGACTGAGTTGGCAGGCATGTCTGATACCGACGACGAAAGTCTAATCCAAGCTATCCAGGACACCATGGACGGCATCATCGGTGAGTTTGAGGTTAAGGCTGAAAACGTTGTCATGCTTGCACGCAACATTGGCGGCGATATCGACGCGATTGAAAAAGAAGTCGACCGGCTGAATGAACTCAAACGCATCAAGAAAAATACCGTAGGCAAGCTCAACGATTATTTGCGCAGGAACATGGAGGCTGCCGACATCAAGTCGATCAAGCGCCCCCTGTTCACCATCACGCTTGCACTGGCACCTGAGAAGGTAATCGTCGACAAGGAAGACGAACTTCCCGACGACCTTACCGTGGTTAAGACGGACATCGTCGCAGACAAAAAGGCCATTGCCGCCAAGCTCAAAGAAATTCGTGATCACAATGAAGCGGTGCGCAAGCGCATAGCCGTCGGCGAGGATGCGGAGCACGAAATTATTCCCGAACCGAACTGGGCTCACCTTGAGCGCGGCGACAGTTCGATTCGCATCAGGTGAAGCCAGCATGATCAGCAATCACCTCAGCCTGATCGAGCAGCAACGCCAACACGCAGAATCAATATCGGAAGGTGTTGCTCAGTTTCTTGTAGCCGGCGGGACGATCTATCAGGGCGAACGCCCAGCCATCAACCTGCAACCTCCGAAGCGCACCGCAAAGATCGATCCCGAAACAATCCTCAGGCGCCATAAACCTTCGATAACAAGGGCCGAGCGTAAAGCGCTGCGCAAACTCGCGGAGGCGCTATGAGCAGGAAGCGCAAGCCTCACAACCTCAAGGCCCGTATTGATCGTTCGTGCCGCGCTCTTCCAGCCACCATCGACGTCGCGGTTGCGAACATTGACCCAAGCGGCCGCCAGTGCATGGTCAATTACAGGTCGTTGAAGAACATCGCACCGGGGAAGATTGGCCTGGCTGTCTGTGGGGTACCCCAGTGCTGGACGATCTACCTGAGCGCGTTTTACATCAGCGCCCGCGGCGACCGCTACAGCAAGTCAGTGGAGCTGGCGCCCGATGGCGTTACCTCTCCGACCACCTGGAGGAGGTGATCGAGCATTGCTACAAGACGCTGCGCGACGAGGCCAATCAAAGCCGGATGGGGTGGCTTCCGACTGGATCGTATACCCAACACCCTGTCTCTGGACGAAGAACACGCCGCGCGGATCTTCGAAGCCGTCGGTGCCAGGATCCAGAGTCAGATAGCTGCTTGAGACGCTTTAGAACCCAACACCGCATAGGTCTAGCTTAAATCCGTACGCCATCATTACCAATCGCCGCCAACATGCTTAAGCAAATTGGTTTTTGGATCGAGCTCTAGTACAACCACATCCGTTACACTATCCTTTGCTACCCACGCCCCTTTGGGGATAATTAGAATACCTTTAACCATCTTCCGCTCACGGGCAGAAGCGATCATCGCGGCGTACTTATGTATAAGCTTAGAGAGAATTAATTGAGCTTTAATGATTCCAGAGCCAGTGACAACATTCTTAATTTCCACCACATAATCAACAGACTGCGTCTTCAACAATGCATCCACTTCAAAATTAAGTCCTGGAGCAGAAAACCTCACCTGCGCAAGTAGCTTTGCCCCTTCTAGCGCTGAAGTATATCTTTGTAACGCAGAAAACGCGTCACTTTGAAATTTCATTATACTCCTTGCACGATCTTTAACTAGCTTTTCAGAAATATCATGCACCAGCATTGTTTCGGGAGGATCATTTACATCTTGAGAGAGATAAGAGGCGTTAGGTGGGGCATTTTGCTCTCCCGCGGAGGTGGTAGCGGGTTTGACAAATGGAGCTTTTGATTCACTCGACCTATCAGATTTAGGTGATAAGTCTTCTGGCTTTTTACCACGCTTTTCGGCTTCTTCTGCTTCGACAGCTTCGACAGCTTCAAGAATTGCTTTTTGTTTAGACTGCTCAGGAGTGGCCTGCTGTGCTAGAAAATCCCAATACTTATCACGATTAGTAAACATAGCGGCAAGCTTTTCTAGAAACTGCAACTCAGTAACTAACGTCGCAACAATAAATATAGACAACCCGTAAGTCCAAACATTATTAGCAGCAAAAGCAAGAGACAGAACAAGTCCACTGCCTATCAGCTTAACTTTGGAAGTATCGGCGGATAAAATCGAGTAAATCACCATCCATGCCAGGCCGGCTATACCGAAAACCTGAGCCATTATCGGAGCGGCATGCTTTATGTCTGCATAAAATTCGGAGTTCGAGATATTTATATAAGAATGGTACCCATATAAAAGGACGCCCAGCACTAACACTCCAGCAACAAACCCTCTTAGAATTCCTTTCATTATTCTTCCTCTGTTTTTTTGAATCCATCCGCCCTATCACATCAGGTTTGAAATGGGCGGGTATCAAACACTATTTGAAGCCAAATTGCCACCATCGGTAACGGAGGGCAGCGAATGAATGGAGATAATCCATGAGCCACAACTGCACAAACGTACAGCAGCACTATAAGGTACCCGCCGAGATCGTGCGCCGCGTCCTTGCCCACGGCGAGCCGGGCGTGATCCTAAGGCCACTACATCGGTGTGGTGCTGTACAGCAACACCAAGAAGCAGATCAGTAACTACCACCCGACTCACGAAATTCAATACGGCGAAATGGCCGAGAAGGTACCGCTGAAGGAGTGGGAGGTTATCCCGCACCGGTGCAATAAGGGCAAAGTGGATCTGTATATCGGCGATGCCACCACTGGACGCAGCCGGTTTGGGCAACAACTCGCAGCTAGGCCAAATACAAGGCCTGGAAGGAGCTGCAGGACAACTGCTATGAAGGAAAATCAATGTGATGATTCATGGCGCAGCGCGCCTAAGCAGTCCGGGTGTACTGGAAGGAAATTATCGATTCCTTTAATGCTTCAATTCCAGCCAGTGCCTTTGCTTCGTCTTTGCATGCGTACGGGCCGCCTTCCTGCAAACCTTTGATCACTCTTCTCTGGACCTCGTCAAGGTCCACGCCCATGTGCTCCAGTTCGGCAACTACCGCGCCGAGCGCTTGCCAATACGGGTTGTCTCGCAAATCCATAGCCTTTTCCTTCTAGGTTTTCGCATTTCCAGAATGTAACCAATACCTCATGTCAACGAATCACGCCAGCCGACGAGGCAGGCGCACGTTTAGAGATAACCCATGAGCAAACGAGGCAAAGTCGTCCAGAAGTGGGAATGCGGTGCCTGCAATGAGCTATACGACTGGAAGGACGATGCTAAGCAGTGCTGCCAGCCAGAGGTGTCTGAATGCTGGATGTGCCCAGCTTGTGAGCAGGCCCACAGCGACAAGAAAGACGCCGAGCATTGTTGCCCGGATGCCGAGCTAGCCATCACCTGCCCGTCATGCCTCAGGGACTATGATCTGGATGAACTGAGCTTTCACGCCGTTCGGATTGCGGGGCACTGTACTGAATGCAACCTGATGTTCACTGTCGAGCAGCAGATGAAAATCCAAGACTTTCACTACCTGGCCACCGGCAAGAGTCAAAACCTTTTCAGCTGACCCGCCCTCACCTACTGCGCTAAATGAAAAGGGCGGAGCCAACATCTCACCTACTTGACGCTTTGAAGCAAAGCATCGACAGCTTCGCAAGCCGCAACTTTCCGCTCTGGACTACCGACGTAGGTGTACATATTGTTGCCCATAATGCCTGCCTTCGCTGCGGTTGCCAGGTGTTCTAGATTAACACCGGCAGCCTTCGCCTCGGATAATAGAGCGACAATCGCCTGTTCGATGGCCACCAGACTGTTTTCTATATCACTCATTTCAGCTCCTTTATCCGGCTCCATGCCGGATCTGAATCTATAGATCACATAAACCAATCACGCCACCCTGGCGAGGGCGGAGGCTGAACAGCCGGACCTATGCCCCCCCATAAGTTCATCAGAAAGCGGGGCAACATTCATCTTCAGAAAGAGGGAACGCTCTCGGGCATCTGCATGATCATCGCCGACGAAGCGCTAGTACTCTACAAGCAAAAGCAGACCTCCCAGAGGGCGCCTTCAATGAGTTCCTGGCTTATGCCCGCAAGCGCGCAAAAGAAATGGCTGTCAGGACTAAGAAATCAGGCCGACCTCTCTACGCCACCGCCCGGGCATGACCGAGAAAAGAATATCCATGTCTATAGAACTGCACCGATTAATTATTGAGCATCAGTAGTGAGATACTCCAATAGCCAGGAATGTCTTTGCTCCATCCTAGCAAAAAGTGGCGCCTGAGTTTTTCTCAGCTCGCGATAGTAATCAAGGCATCGCAGGGGCCGCTCTCCGGCCATGGCCGAATTGATTCCGTCAACCAGTGTCAGCGTTGAACCTAAGTAAATTGCCTTTTGAGCACTACCTACAAGCTCAAGCTGGTCATAATTGGTTTGAAGTGCGCACACCTTAAATGCCTCCGCAGTCAGCGCCCTCTCGCGTGCGCTCATGCGAGATCCATTGACCTCAAGATGAATGAGCAAGCTTACAAAGTCGTCCTGCGCCGCTATCTCCTTGGAGTTAACTGCGTGACTCGAAGTAAAAACGTCTAAAACAGAAAATATCGTCAGAGCTGCTCCGAGAATAGGAGCCAGCCAAAACATCGGATCGATATAAGACTCCCATAAAATTACTGTGGCAGAGCCAGCAACGCCGGCCACCAAAAAGCCGCATGCCCCCCAGAAGCGGCCCTCCAGCCCAGCGAAAACTGCCAGTACTAGCCCTGTAAGAAAGAAAGCAAGACCCATCGCTAAACGTATTCGCCACATAGGAGACTCTAGGTATTAGGTTTTCCGAATTTTCTATACATCATAAATTGTTTTGTTTTTGCAACAACGTCCCCTTCCCCTTTCAAAGTCAGCCGCTATGGCGGCAAGGACCACCTCATGGAAATACAAAGCGAAACCCTCGCCGAGGAAGAGCTGGCAGCTATCACTGGCTACATGCTCCCCTCAAAACAAATCCAGTGGCTGACTGACAACCGCTGGGAGTTCGTTCTAACCGGTGCCCGACGCCCGATAGTGGGCCGGGTATACGCTCGACTAAAACTTGCAGGCGTTAAGCCCTCGGCGTCTAACGCAGTCGCCGAAGCCTGGACGCTGGACCTTTCGAATGTGAGCTGACCCATGCGCCAGAAAAGCACCACCAATCGAGATCTACCGCCCCGGATGATACGGCGCATCCGCAAGGGTAAGAGTGGAAAAACCTGGACATCGTATTACTACGACGGCAGAACTACGGACGGAAAGCGAAAGGAAATTCCGTTGGGCACCGATCTGGACCAAGCGAAGGTCGAATGGGCCAGGCTCGAGCGCAAGGCACCACCGAAACCCAATCACCTGATGGGCTATCTGTTTGACCGGTATGAAAAAGAAATCATCCCAGGCAAGTCAATTCGCACCCAGTCCGATAACCGCAAAGAGCTCAAGCAACTTAGAAGAGCGTTTGAGAGTGCTCCCATTGAGTCGATAACGCCGCAGGTGATTGCCCAGTACCGCGATGCAAGAACAGCTAAGGTGAGGGCCAACCGTGAGATCGCCCTGCTCTCCCATGCCTTTACCATTGCACGCGAATGGGGGCTGACTGACAAAGCAAACCCTTGCTTTGGCGTTCGACGCAACAAGGAAAAGCCACGGGACTACTATGCAGGTGAAACCGTATGGAACGCGGTTTACGCGGAGGCAGTACAGGAGCTCAAGGACGCGATGGATTTGGCCTACCTTACCGGCCAACGTCCCGCCGATGTGCTCAAGATCGCAGCCACCGATTTGAACAACGGTTTCTTGCTGATTGGCCAGGGCAAAACCGAAAAACGCCTACGCCTTCGCTTGGAGGATGCAGGCGTTCAGTCCGGGCTGAGCGCCTTTATCGAAGACCTGCAGGAACGTAGAGCAATCAACGGCATTCGGACCTCAACATTGATCACCAATGCGTCAGGGCTTCGAATGAGCCAGCAGATGTTGCGCAATCGGTGGGACGACGCACGGGAGAAGGCGGCGATCAAAGCCGCGGTTGATGGTGATCCGACACTAGCCACCAGCATTCGGCAGTTCCAGTTCAAGGACATCCGGCCGAAAGCTGCTAGCGAGATAGAGCTGACGCACGCGAGCCGCCTACTAGGTCATTCCACAGAGGAAATGACCAAGAAGGTCTATCGGCGAGTCGGTGAAATTGTGAAGCCTACGAAATGACTCGTTGCTACCAGTACGATAGGCAGAAAAAGGCCAAGAGCGGACGCTCCACTAGAGCTAATACGGTCAAAAACAGTCGTTGGGCACCCTGGCAGTCCGAGGAAAGTCGCTGACTTTTCGACTTGAAAGACCAAGGTTTAGCTTCGTTCAACAAGATCCACAAGGCGTAAATAACGGGAGTCCGATTTCAGATCAGGCTGGGTTTCCGCGATCAGAGTTAGCACCTTCGGCAACTCGTATGGAGGACGTGTAAGAATCTGGGGTGTAACTCTATTCATCAAATCCAACGTTGTTTCCGGGAATAGAACGGTAATCGGCTTTTCATCGCTTAACTCTCGAGTGAAACGGTAGAACGGATGATCATTTGTCTCCACCGCCACCAAGAATTTCTTCACCGACTCATAGACCTCGGGAAAGCTATCGCCGGTGTCACCAAGCATGCCTATCCAGGCTCTCATCGATGCTGAGGTCCTGTATCGGCGTTCTCTGGGCCAGTCCTTGTTGATTAAAGGAATGACGTGTTTGGCCCAACCGCCCTCGTTTTTCTGTCCAACCTGGCCCAGCCAGGAGATAAACCGATTTCGAGTGTCATCAGACATTGCTCGAAGGACAGAACGCATTTCGCCTTGTGAAAAACCGCCAGGCTCATTCGGGTGAAATACGCACATGTATCCTAGCCATTCGGCGGCTCCTATTGAAAGGTCACGATCCCATGAAAATCCTTCGACCCATGGAAATAGGTGAAGCAGGAGCGGTTTGATGATTTCTCGCAACGCCCGTCGAGGCACTTGGTCACTATAAAGAAATCCGTTCCACGCTGGCTCCGAAGCTGGATGTTCGAACGCCAACATGGGCACAAGTCGTTCCGTGGCCCAGGAGGGATCTACGAACATGAGCCAGTTCAGCCTCCTACTTGCTATTGATACCGCATGATCTGAGCCCTCACCAGGTACAGCTAAGAGGCGCTCGACACGAGACTTGATATGGTCTGGAATTAGTGAGCAGGCGGCCTCCTGCTTATCTCTGGGCACTGCGTTGAAAAGGGCCTCGGTACACATGCCGACGGGGCCGTTGATTGCATGGCCATATGTACGCAAGGACCGCTCAATAACTTTTCCGCCTTGGTGGGTTTCACCAAGACCACTCTTCGCCGCATCGGCTCCCCCGCTAAGGATGCCTTCGACGATATGATCGTAGACCGCCCAACCGAGATCAGCATCAAATTCAAGGATTGCCACCAGGTGCTGTTGGAGCCATCGGCTCAAAGTATGGTTCAGTTTGACGATAATTATATGCGGGAGCCGTGCTACTCGGTTCAGGAATACTCGTCTCAGCCTGATTGTGGTGTCTGCAGGAAACTCATTGATCATGGACGACCAGAGCGCTTCTGGGTGGTCGCCAGCTCTACTTGCAATCGTTAGCGCAGACAATGCCTTTCGCGGATTCACTTTCACCAAGCCAGTAAAGGGTCGCTTCTCGATGAAGCTGCCAAAGTCACGTTTCAGCTCTTCCTTTGCCTTGGAAACTACCTCGCTTACGGGAAGATCCAAGACCGCATCTGGTTTTTCGTCCGTACCGACCCAGCCGGTGTGGGGGCCGTGCTCAGTGACCGTCGAAGTCGCCCAAGCGTCGCTCCAACCATGAATACCTCCGATCATCTCGGCAAGCCGGTCACTACGAATGGTTGTAAGCTCACAACCCTGTAGTTCGAGATATCGAGCGTATCTTGCAGTGAACTCATCCCGCAGGTCATGGAACTCTTCGTCAGACCATTGAATACGCTTATCGGGGCCCGTCAAGATACGGTCGATGACCTGATTCCGCTTCACCTGAGAGAACTCTTTCCATCGGTCAACCAGTAAGAAAAGAAGCTCTCTGGCCACATCAATGTCCCAGAATGCCTCCTGATCTAAGAACAAGACTTGCTCGGCAACCCAGTCGGCCTCGAAGACGTTTACTTTGCTATATGCGTAGAGTTTTAGCTTTCGGAAGAAGAATCGCTCCGTTGCGGGCCAAGTCGTTACATGTGCCTTCGCCAGTTCTGGCAATTTGGCAGCCATTTGGTCGAAAAGTTGAATAAACCAAGCCACGGCCTCCGCTGCTTTCGTGATGTACTTTTTCCCATCAATCTCACGTTCCGGATAGCAGGTGGGTATACGGAAGTAGATGGTCTCGATATCCCCCAATAGCCCTGAGGCGACAGTAAGTTGCTCCTGCAGGATGCCAAATACCTGTGGTAATACGTCGTCGGGGATGTCTAAATTTTCGTTGTGCTTATCAAGGAACATGACTTCGTACTGACCAAGATCGCCGAGATGAATGTCCCCCCAAGATGCCAACGGAGGCTTGGACTGCCCCAAGCCAAAAGGTCTCTTGATCTCCAATCGCGGAGTCGTAACCTTCCGGAATTCTCTTAGGACACTAGCCGTCCATCCCTCAGAATTAATACGCTTCTTTAAGTCAAACCATTCGCCATTCCACTGACGATTGCGAGGGTCTCGATGGTGTTCGAGGATGAGGTTCCAGATATGACGAGCTCGTTCGTTGAGAGCCTTTGAATGCTCCACTTGCCACTCAAGCTGCTGTAGAAGTCGCGGATGCAGACCGTTCTGACGAATGGTCCACCAGGCCAGCACAGGGCTTTCGATGGTCTTGCTTACCCAGGTGATAAGGTGGCCAAGCCTTATTGGCGTCGCCTCGAAACCTCCTACCTGTAGACCACCCAACCGATGAAACTCATGTGGATTGTCGTCTTCGTCTCGCCAGACTAATAGATTGTCGTTGCTTACACCCTGCTTGCGATCACCCTCAGAAATATCGCGCAGATCGTCATCAAGCCCGTAAGCAACTACAGGGTTAAAGCTCTCTGCATCGCCGCCGTAGCCGCGACTTGGCTGGGCAGATCTGACATACGCATCCATCACACATACCCATTCAGGATGCGGTGTCGGATCAGCTTCCGAGAACAATCTCGCTCCCTGTACTGTGCGAAGGACGTGAGCCACTTGGCCACGCTCATGAGGGGCAAGGACCTTCGGGTCCTGCTGACTTTGAGCGATTATAGATGCACGCCAGCTGCGCGGATCATCGGCTCGTTCGGCCCAAGCTTCCATGCTCATCCAGAGGTGCGAGTGATCGGAATAGGCTATGGCTGTAACCCCTCGGTCACGCCACTTAGCTTCGATGTCCTCAGGAAGCCCACGGTCAAAGGCATAGAGTCGGGACCGATCATACTGGCCGTCATGGTTCAGGCCCTGAAGAAGATATTTAACGGGAGGGTCTTCCGCCTGATAGCCGACTAAGACAACGGTATGTCGTTCGAGGAGGTGCCTGATGAAGTTGGTGGCCCATCCCTCTGAGAGGTATGCGCGTCCGAAGTCCGCGCTGCTCAGTACGTAGGGATGAGTTTCAGAGACTGCTTCCACCAGTCGCCCGTGAAGATATGTGATGCCCTCTATCTTCGATCCGAAGTTCAGATCAGGAAAAGCAGGCGGCACATGCCAGGCCAGATGCCCTCCTACTTGCCCTGCCTCGAATAATCGGTCGAAGTTCGTCGTGACAATTTGTGGCACGCCACTTTGACTCGAAGAAATCCGCTTGATCAGATCGTGCTCACGTCCAATATCTTTGCTTTGTAGGGGAGCACTTAGCCGCTCTGTGACCAGAGCGTTAACTTCATCCTTACCGTATTCAAGGTGCAGGAGGTTGAAGATTTGGTCGAGTGGGACATTCGCTGCAGATTGACCGTCCAGCCATGGCCGAAACGCGGTCATAATTTCTGAATCGGCAGGCGGGTCAAAAAATTCAATGACGTGACGAGTAAGCCCGACGAAAGTAGGCATACCCGATGGAAGCGAAACCCCGGCACCGCACAGGAATACGACGCGGCCAGAGTCACAGCGCTCCAGGAGGATATCTGGGATCGAAGGGCCATCGGGATGGAATCTCATACGTTCAATTCATCAATGCTGTTTAAAGTTGTCATATCGGAGTGGCGATTACGCTTTCGACGATAGGAATACTGATACTGAGTCGCCAGTATAGGCGCGCATCTACGGTAACTGCCGTCTATATCATGCACATCAATCTAATGTTCATAGCTAATACCTGATCCTGAAGGTACCGCTTTGGCCGTTAGTGGACGCTCAGGCTCCTTAGCCTTTAGCACAATCCCACGTCCAATCGAGGAAAGGCATACCCACAACGGTGTCTTAAATTTCCCGAAAAAAGGCAGGATTGCGGAAGCGATCCGAAAAATTGCGGAAGCGATCATCAAATCGTAGGCAATAAAAAACCCCGTAGACGTTAATCTACGGGGTTTTCAAGAGTGGAGGCCGAGGTCGGAATCGAACCGGCGTAGGCGGATTTGCAATCCGCTGCATAACCATTTTGCTACTCGGCCTCAAACGATCAATGCCCTGGTTGCTGACATTCACCGCATACAAACTTGAGTGGGCTACGTGAAGCCTGCCTCTACTCTAACTCATTGAATACATTGAAGTTTTTAATGCTTCGTTGCGTTCGATGGGCGCCATTATGTACTCATTTGCCTAGGCCTGCAACCCCTTGATTTCAAAAAATATTCTGCCTTGGCATCAAGGGGTTGCGCCTCTGCCCTACTCCTTCACCGTGTGGATTTGGTAGTGCGGGTCGGCCTTGATCTGGGCCTCGGTGAAGGGCAATGGGCGCAGTTTTTTCTCGGAGAAGGCTTGGGTCTGGTCCTTTGAATAGGCGGACGCCGGGTTGCTGGACTCGGAGAATGCCAGGACGCCGACTGCGTTGGGGCCTTTGTCGTCGAAGCTGACGATTTGCAGGTAGCTGGTGCCGCTGACGACTTCGCGTTTGCCGTCGGCGCGGGGCACGGTTTGCATGGCGTTGTAGATACCGAGTTCTTGCGGGCCGCCGTGGATGGGGGTTTGGCCGGAGACTTGGATATCGCCCCAGCGGGTCTGCCCCAGTTTGCTGACCTCAGCGCTGGAGGCCAGCATGGCTGCGCGCAGGGCCTTGGCGACCGGGGCGCGGTCGATGGCGAGGCCGCTAGGGGTGGTCAGGGGATGGGCCGGGTCGAAGGCCACGCGCCAGGCGTCAGGGATTTGCTGCAGGTGCTGCACCAGGTTGATGAAGTGCACCAGGCCGACGCCGCTGTCGAGGTTGGCGCGCTGGTCCCAGTTTTTCAGGCTGGTGCACAGCGGCTGTAGCGTAGCGGCGTCAGCGCCCAGGTGTTTGGCGCAGAACGTCAGCAGGTCGGGCATGACTTGGCCCGCCAGGTACACCTCGTTGTCCATGACCATGTCTTGCAGATCAGTGACGGTGATCGGCTGCTGCTCGAGGGTTTGCAGGCGCTGGAGCGCGAAGCGCGCACGCGGGCCGAGGCCGATGTTGTCCTGGCTGATCACCGGCGAAAAGCCACTTAGCGGCGCCTTGGGGTTGGCCATCCAGGCGGAATCGTTGGAGTGTTGCACGTAGTCGGTGCGTTGCAACTGGGGCAACTGGTCGGCCGGGAAGATACCCGGCTGGGCCGCGCGCGGGTCGATGTCCCACGCGCAGGCACTATGGGCGCCGTCGAGCATGATCATTTGCAGGCCGGCCCGTGGGTCGCTGCATTTTGCCAGCTTGGCGGCGCTGACGTTGGGCACTACCGACAGGTTCATGTACAGGCTTTGGCCCTGGTCATCGGCGGCCAGGGTGTTGACCCAGGGGATGCCTTGCAGGGTATGCACTGAGGTTTGCAGCTCCTTGAGGCTACCGGCGCGGTTCATGGCGTACCACTGTTGCAGCACCCGGTCGTTGCCCAGGTTGGCGTCGCGCAGGCTGAAGGCGTAGTGGTTGTCCCAGTCGAGCTTGCCCGGCCATTGCACCACGGGGCCGAACTGCGAACTGTAGACGGTGTGGGTCACGGCCTTGAGGCTGCCGTCGGCTTGCTTGACCTGTACCGTTACGGCGGTTTTCTCCAGGGGGATGGACTTGCCGTCCAGCAGGTAACGGGTGGCGTCCTTGGGGTCGAGGGTCAGGCGGTACAGGGTGAAGTGTTTGGACGTGTCCACGGTGTGGGTCCACGCCACATGCTGGTTGAAACCGATGTTCACCACGGGCAGCCCTGGCAGTGCGGCGCCCATCACATCCAACTGGCCCGGGATGGTCAGGTGCATCTCGTAAAAACGCATGCCGCCCACCCACGGGAAATGCGGGTTGGCCAGCAGCATGCCACGGCCATTGAATGAGCGGTCACGGCCCACGGCAACGGCATTGCTGCCTCGATCCAGCGTGAAGCGTTGCTGGTTGGCGGCGGCCGTGGCAAAGGCTTTGGCACCGGACTGCACACTGGCGGTGGCCTGCGGCGGTGCTGCCCCGACCAAGGCTTCGGCGAATTGGCCGATGCCCCCTTCCACCAATAGCCTGCGGGTCAACTTCACCAGGTCTTGCACTACCAAGGGCCGTACCCACGCGGCCTGGCACTGTGCGGGTGCGCCCTTATCCTTGAGATAACGGTTGTAGCCGGCCACGTACCCTTCGATGCGCTGTTGCATTTCGGGCGTCTGGGCTTTCCAGAATGCCGCAACGACCTCGGGTGTATTCAGCCAGTTGAAGAATACATCGCTGGCAAGGTTGTTGCGCTCTTCCAGGGTCGCCTGGTCCGGCCCGAAAAACCTCGCCCGCTCGCCATTGACCGTGACTATTTCATTGGCCAGCAAGCACAGGTTGTCCTGGGCATAGGCGTAACCCATACCCACCCCCAGGCCCCGCTCATCAGAGGCGCGAATATGCGGCACGCCATAACTGGTACGCCGTATATCCGCCGACGTTTGCGTCACTTGCTCGCGTGCCGATACGGCCAGGCTCAAGGCGAGTAACAGCCCTGCCGTGCCCACTCTGGACAACCCCTTGGAAATAATCACGCCGACTCCACAGTCAAATTGAACAGCCTTACGAGGGATGGTTACCCCACCGTAAGAACGCACATCGCCCGGCAAAATTTAACCGCACAAGGTTGCCTATCGACGGCGCAGGGGATGTGACAAACCTGATACCGACAAATTTTCTACATCCATCGTTTCATGATTTGCGTCACTCGTTCGTCTTATTACCCAAGAGCACCATCTTTTTCCTGATCAGGCTCTGAAAAGGAGTTTTTGCATGTATAACCCGCAAGTGCCCACGGATGGACATTCAAAGGCCGCAGATACCCACTATGGCAACGACGCACGGGCGTTCGGTAACGCGCCCGAACAGCAGGGCAACCAGCGCATCCGCCATTTGCTCAAGTGTTTCGGTTTGCGCACCAGCCTGATCCGGCTGAAGGTCATCGACGCCCTCCTCGCTGCCGCCGACAACCAGCGCACCCTCGGGGTACGCGGCGTGCACAGCCATTTGCTGGAGCTGGGCATACCGTTGTCGTTTCTCAGCGTGCGCGAGGTGCTCAAGCGTCTATGCAGCGAGGGCGTGATCACCCTCAACGCTGACAAGAGCTACAGCCTCCATGAAGAGGCTGCCAAGGTACTCGAAGGTCGTGCCTGACTGACGCCCGTCAGAAGTTAGGCTTGACCTTGCGGCGCATGATGCCGTTGATCACGACGACGACCACGGCAATCGCGATGGCCAGGTACTGGAAGGTTTTTTCACTGATCACGCCTGCGTTCTGCAGATAAGACAGGCCGAACATCGCGCCCAGTACAGCCAGGGCAATCAGAAGCGAGTATTTCAAGCGTTGCTTTTGGGTCATGACGAGTTCCTGAACCTGAAGAATGTATCCACTGTGTATCGCCGTGCATGCCAAGCACATACCCAGTCACGGGGATGGCGCGGTTTCGGCAGGGTCTTATGTTACAGGCGATGAAAAGTTTTGGCTTGCCCTCCGCCTGACAGGCCTTGCGAATACCCCTTGGAGAACTGTGAAATGCTGCGACGACTCATCCTGCTGATTCCACTGATGATCATGCTGAGCCTGGGCGGTTGTTTCTTCTTCCCGCGCGGCGGGGGCTGGCATGATCACCGCTATGAGGGTGGTGGCGGTTACCAGCGCCGCTGATCTGCATCCGGATAACGCTTCGTGCACAACGCGTGCAGCACGCTTGGGGGCTTCACGCGTTACTGCATCGACATTACCTACTCGTCAGGCGGGTTCGGAGCCTCGACGCCGGTTTCAACCACTTAGCCGCCATGCACCCACCGCCGATGCAACCAACGCGCAAACGCATCCAGCGCGAACCCCAGCACCCCGATCACCACCACCATCGCCATCAACTCCGAATACGCGAGCCGATCACGGGTGTCGAGGATGTAATACCCCAGCCCCGCACTGACCCCGAGCATTTCGCAGGGCACCAGCACGATCCACAGGATGCCGATGGCCAGGCGCACGCCGGTCAGCACATGCCCTACCACGCCAGGAATGACCACCCGGCGCAAGGTTTCCCAACGCGTGGCGCTCAAGCTCTTGCTCAACTGTAACCAGCGCGGGTCGAGCTGACGCACGCCCGCTGCGGTGTTGAGCATGATCGGCCAGACAGCGGCAAAGGCCAGCAGGAAATAGATTGGCTGGTCGCCCACGCCCATCAGCATCACCACGATCGGCATCCAGGACAGCGGCGAAATCATCCGCAGAAACTGGAACGCTGGCGTGGTCGCCGCCTCCAGGTTACGCGAACTGCCCACCAGCAGCCCGAGGGGTACGCCTACCAACAACGCGATAAACAGCCCGACGAAAATACGCTTCAGGCTCACGGCGATATGCAGGTACAACTCACCCCGCCCGAGCAATTCCCACAAGCTGCTGGCGGTGGCCGCCAGGGAAAAGCGCGCCGACAGGCCATCGGCCTCGCCGAACACTTTCACGCCCAACCACCACAGCACCAACAAACCCGCCAAGCCACTCAGCCCCAGCCACCAGCCGGGGATTCTGCTGTTGTTCAAACGCCGATCTCCTCGTGCCGCTCATAACCATCCGGCAAACCGAAGGTCTGCATGCCACCCACGGCTTCGATCGCGTTGCGCACGAAGCGGTCGTCCACCAGGTCCTTGGCCACGAAGGCTGGGTCCAGGTCCGTGAGAAACTTTTTGTCGCCTTCGATCAGGGTGTCCTTCAAGCGCCGCACCAGTTCTTCGGTGTAGCTGGGGAACGGGTACGGTTGGAAGTCGATGCGATGCTCGTCCCAGTTGGCGTGCTGGATCGCGCCGTCGGCCACGTAGGAGGCGCGGTCGCTGGCCGCCGGCGCCAGGACTTTGCTCAACACCGGTTCGGCATGGGGCGTGTAACGGTTCGGGCCATCCTTGGACAGCAGCTTCACCGCCTCTTCACGGTTGTTGCGGGTCCACACCTGGGCCTTGACGATGGCGTTCACCACCTTCTGCGACCACTCCGGACGGTTGGCCAGGTCGTGCTCGTGCATGAACACCACGCAGCACGCGTGGTTGCGCCACACGTCACCCGTGAAGCGCTGCACGCGACCGACCTTGAGGTTTTCTGCCAGGGCATTGAACGGTTCGGCGACGATGTAGCCGTCGATGCGTTTGCTGGCCAGGGCCGGAGGCATGTCCGAGGGCGGCAACACGATCAGGTTGACCTCATTGGCGGCAATCGAACTGCCGGTGGCACGAGTGACCGGCGTGAGGCCGTTATCGCGGAACAGTTGCTGCACCACCACGTTATGAATCGAGTACCAGAACGGAATCGCCACCGACTTGCCACCCAGTTGCTTCACGTCGGTAATACCTGGGGATACGGTCAAGCCCGAACCGCCCACATGGTTCCACGCCACGACTTTGGCCGGCACTTTACTGCCGTAGCGCGCCCATACGGTCATTGGCGACAGCAGGTGTATCACGTTGACCTGGCCGGAGATAAACGCCTCGATCACTTGGGCCCAACTGCGCAACAACACTGGGCGCTCGGCCTTGATACCTTCGGCTTCGAACAGGCCATTGTTGTGGGCCACCAGCAGTGGCGTGGCGTCAGTGATAGGTAGATAGCCAATACGCACCGGCGCGTCGGGCTCGTTGGCGGCACGCGCCTGCAGGCTGCTCAGCAGAGGCAAGGCGCCGGCGGCACTGAGCACGGCGGAGAGTTTGAGAAAGTCACGGCGCGAGTGGGCCAGGTCATCCAGACACATAAGTAAACTCCTGTCGTTCAAGGGGGTTGGGTTGAGGGCGGCTCGCCTGCCGTAAGGTTTTCAAAATTTCGATACGCAGCGCGCCGATGGCCTCGACCTGTTCTTCCCGTGGATGCGGCAAATCGATAGCCCACTCGCCCAACGTCCGCGCCGGGCGGTTACCCAGTAGCAGGATGCGGTCCGACAGCAGCAGCGCTTCGTCGATGTCATGGGTGATCAATACCGCCGCCGAGCCCTGCTCACGATTGACCTTGAGCAACAGGTGCTGCATGTCGGCGCGGGTCACTTCGTCCAGGGCGCCGAAGGGTTCGTCGAGCAGCAACACTTGCGGCTGACGCGCCAGGCAGCGAGCCAATGCCGTGCGCTGGGCCATGCCACCGGACAATTGCGCCGGGAACTGCTGGCGCGCAGGTTCCAGCCCTACCGCTGCAATGGCGTGGTCAACACGCCGGCGGCGCTCTTCACCACTCAAGTGCGGTTGGCGGGCGAAATCCAGACCAAAGGCGACGTTCTTTTCCAGGGTCAACCAAGGCAGCAGGCTCGGGTCCTGAAAGGCCACCACCACGCGCGGATGCGGGCCGCTCAATGGCTCGCCCAATACCTGCACACGGCCAGATTGAGGTACCTGCAAGCCAGCCAGCACCCGCAGCAGGCTGGATTTGCCCACGCCGCTGGGGCCCAGGATCGACACCACTTCACCCGGTTGCAAGTGCAAGTCGAAGCCTTGCAACACCGGCCCGCTGCCGTACCCCAGGCAAATGCCCTGGGCCGTCAATACCGCCTGGCTCATAGACTGGCCTGGCGGTGCAGCTCGGTACGCAGTTGCACCAGGCTAGGCGTCACAATCGGCACAAAGGCCGACTCGCGCCAGCGCCGCGCAAAACCGCTGCCGTGGGCGGTAAGGTAGGCCTTTCCGCCACTGGCTTGCAGTTCAAGCTGTACAGCGCTGGCGGCGGTTTCGGCCAAGGCGATACGCAGTTTGAACAGCGGTATGGGCTCGGCGGTAAAGCGCCCGGCCAACAGCCCCTTTTTAAGCTCGCTGACCAGATGATCCAGCGTTGCGCGCAGGGCTTCCAGCTCGTCGCGCAACACGGTACGACTGGCGCCCAAATGGTGGGCTACTTCAGCCAGGGAACGCCGTGCCAAACCAATCGACATACCGCACTGCAAGCCTAGAAACGCCGGGCGTACCGCCGGTAAAAACTTGCGCGCATCCTCGTGCAACAACCACTCGCGACTCAGCTCCACGCCTTCCAGGCCCAGCGCTGCGGTGTTGCTCGATTGCAGCCCGAGCAGCTCCAGGTCACGGGAGCGCTGCAACCCGGCCACCGAATCCGGAATGGCCAGGATAAATGGCGCGCCGCCCCCGGCATGCTCGATGGCCGCCGCAGCGACAAAGCCATTCTTGCGCAAGTTGGTCACCCAGTGCAGGCGACCGTTGAGGATCCAACCGTGGTCGTTGGGCTCGGCGCTGATCTGCAACGTCTCGATACCCGACAGGAACTTCATCGCATTCGACAGCCCGGTGGCGCCGGCCAACTTGCCGCTGAGCAGGTCTGGCATCAGCTGCTCGCGCAAGCGCTGATTGGGGCTCTGCAGCAGGTACTCGATAAACGAGCGCTGGCCCCAGCACACAAACGCCGCAGCCAGGGAATGGCTGGCCACATTGGCGATGGCCTCGACCGCACCCGCCACATCGCCGCCCAGGCCGCCCAGGTGGGTGGGCACGCCGATTCTCAGAATATTGGCTTCTGCCAGCCGTGGCAGCACTTCCTGTGGATCGCAACTGCCCACGTCCAGGGCCTGCGCTTGAACATCGAGCCAACGGCTCAAGATTGGGTCAAGCATTCATGTCTCTCCTTTTACAGCAGGTGGGCCAACGCCGAATCAGTTGGCCGGTTTTTCCCAACGGTATTGCGCCAGCTCCGGGTTCAGCGGGGTGCGGGCAAACACGTTGGCGAAGTTGCACAGGGTTGCCAGGCTGACACCCAGGATGACTTCCAGCGCGTGGCCGTCGGTGTAGCCAGCGGCGCGGAACGCCTCAAAGCCCGCGTCACTCACATCCCCACGGGTGGCGATCACTTCACGGGTAAACGCGGCAAGTGTCTCATAGCGCGCGTCAGGCAACTCACCCCGGCGGCGCAAGGCCTCGATCACCTCCTCGGGCAACTTGGCTTTGTTGCGGGCAACCGCCGTGTGGCCAGCGACGCAGAAATCACAACCGTGGGTAGTAGCGGCAATCAGTTGCACCACTTCACGGTCGGCCAGGCTCAGCTCGGCCTTGGCATTCAAGCCGGAGACAGTGATGTAGGTTTCCAGCGCAGCCGGTGCGTTGGCCAGTACGCCCAGTAGGTTAGGGATAAAACCCGAGCCTTTCAGCGCGTTTTCCAGAAAGGGCTTGGCGGCTTCCGGTGCGGTTTCAGGCGTGAGCAACGGTACACGGGACATGAAGTGGACTCCTGTTGGGTTTGAATGCCCCAGTCTGTTGGTTCTAAAAAAAGCGCTCAATAGGCTAAAGTAGCGATTACTTGCTCTTGAGTCTTTCCATTAGATGAATTCGTCCGATGTACTTGTCGATTGGTTATTAGATAGCCTCGAACTCAACACCAGCCTGTTTCACGTCGGCCGTTATTGCGGTGACTGGCACGCGAGCACCCATGGCCTCGCGAAGGCGAGCTTCCACTTGATTGTGCAAGGCGAATGCTGGCTGCATATCGACGGTGATCCAACGCCCCAACACCTGAACAATGGTGACGCGGTGTTCCTGCTGCGTGACTTTGCCTTCAGGCTTTCCGGCCAAGCCACGGCGGCCGGCGCCCAGCAGTGCCCACGCCGCTCGATGCTGCCTCTCGATAGCACGGCCACGGACGGCGTAGGATTAGTCTGCGGTTTCTTTCACTTCCAATCCGGATTGTCGACGCTGATCGTCGACACCCTGCCCAGCTGGATCATCCTGCGCGCCGGCGACCCGTCGCTGATGGCTGCACGCAACCTGTTCGAATTGATCCTGCAAGAATGCGCACGCACCCCAGCGCCCTCTTCCGCGCTGCTTGAGCGCCTGTGCCACCTGCTGTTCCTGTATGTGCTGCGCCAGCAAGTACTCGACAACACCGAGCTTGGCGGCTTGGCGGCGCTGGGCCGGGCACCGGCGTTTGCGCATTTGCTGGAACAATTGATCGCCCGCCCGGCCGAGCCCTGGAGCCTGGAAAGCATGGCGGCCTGTACCGGGTTGTCGCGCTCGGCGTTTTTCAAGCGCTTCAGCGAACTGTGTGGGCAGTCGCCCGGGCAAGTACTGCTGATGATCCGCATGCGCCACGCCTCTGGGTTGCTCAAGGCGGACCAGACCGTGGCCGAGGTTTCGCTGGCGGCCGGGTATCAATCGGTGGCGGCGTTTACCCGAGCCTTCCATAAAGTCACCGGGCAACAGCCTGGTGCCTATCGAAGGGCGCAAGCCTAGCCTTGTAAGCCGGTGCCGGGCCGAGCGCACAACTGCACCAGCCAATCGACGAACACCCTCACCCGCTGCGACAACTGCCGATGAGGCGGGTACAACGCAGTCAGCGCCATCTTCGGCACTGCAACATCTGGGAGCACCTGCACCAGCGTGCCCTCGGCCAGTTGGCGCAGGGCGTGATAACGAGGTGCCTGGATCAGCCCGTAGCCGGCTTCGCACGCAGCGAAGTAACCGGCAGAGCTGTTCACGGCAACCACTTTCGGCAGGTTGATCGGATGCAACTCGCTGCCCAGCAGAAATTCCAGGCCAAAACGTTTACCGCTGGCGCTGGACACGTACTCGACCATTTGGTGACCCGCCAACTGCTCCAGGCAAGTGGGCGTGCCCATGCGTTCAAGGTACGCGGGGCTGGCCAGGGTCAGTTGTTCCATCATCGCCAAGGGGCGTGCAACCAGCGATTCATCCAGGGCCTGACCACCGCGCAACACGCAATCGACGCCTTCGCGAATCAGATCCACTGGCCGGTCATTGAGGCCGATCTCCAACTCGATCTGTGGGTACAACGCGGTAAACGTTGGCAAAGCCGGAATGACAATCAAGCTCCCAATGCCTGAGGGCATATCGATGCTCAATGTGCCCCGGGGGTTCTGGCGCCGCGTGGAGAACACCGCCTCGGTTTCCTCAAGATCAGTCAGCAATTGCACGCAACGTTGGTAGTACGCCGCGCCATCCAGGGTCGGGCTGACGTGGCGCGTGGTGCGCTGCAGCAGTTGCACGCCGAGATGGGCCTCCAGTTGCTTGATCAGGATCGTCACGGAGGCGCGTGGCAATTGCAGGCTGTCGGCGGCCTTGGCAAACCCGCCCAATTCAACAATCCGAGTGAACACGCGCATGGCGTTAAAACGATCCAATAAAATGCTCCCGTGGGGAATTGTTTAGATATTACGAACAGTGATAGCACTTTTAGCGGGTTTATCTGCATTTTTTCAAGGGTAACAATGGGCCCCTCATCACAAGGAGCTTCCCTATGCACACTCGACAACTCGGTAAAAACGGCCCGCATGTGTCTGCCATCGGCCTTGGCTGCATGGGCATGACCGATTTCTACACGCCCGGCACCGATACCACCGAAGCCACCGCAACCTTGCACCGCGCCCTGGAGCTGGGCGTCAACTTTCTCGATACCGCGGACATGTACGGCCCGCACACCAATGAGCAACTGATCGGCAAGGCTATTGCCGGCAAGCGCGACCAGGTCTTCCTGGCCAGTAAATTCGGGATTGTGCGCGACCCTGCCAACCCCGTAGTGCGCGGGGTGAATGGCCGGCCCGAGTATATCCGCAACGCCATCGACGGCACCTTGCAACGCCTGGGGGTGGATACGCTGGACCTGTACTACCAGCACCGTATCGACCCCGACGTGGCCATCGAAGAAACGGTCGGCGCCATGGCCGACCTGGTGAAACAGGGCAAAGTGCGCTATCTGGGCCTGAGCGAGGCGTCCGCCGCTACTCTGGAACGGGCGCATAAGGTCCATCCCATTAGCGCCCTGCAAAGTGAATATTCGCTGTGGAGCCGCGACCAGCAAGACAATGGCTGCCTCGCCGCCTGCCAGCGCCTGGGCATCGCGTTTGTGCCGTACAGCCCGTTGGGCCGAGGTTTTCTCACCGGCGCCTTGAAGAGCCCGGATGATTTCGGCGCCGATGATTACCGACGCTTCAGCCCGCGCTTTCAGGGTGAGAACTTTGCGAAAAACCTGCTGCTGGTAGAACAGGTCAAGCGCTTGGCGGCAGACAAAGGTGTCACGGCCGGGCAACTGGCGCTGGCCTGGGTATTGGCCCAAGGCGATTACATCATCCCGATTCCCGGCACCAAGCGGCGCACCTATCTGCAAGAGAATGTGGAGGCGCTGTCGATTTCCCTCAGCGCGGACGAACTGGCTGCGCTGGATGCAATCTTCCCTGCCAATGCAACCGCAGGCCTGCGTTACCCCAAGGAAGTGCTGGCCATGCTGGATATCTAGCGTCTGCTGGAAACCCTTGTGGGGGCCGTTCTCAGCGGGATTGATCAACGGTCTGCCGACTCCCGTGCAAAGCATGGGAGTCAGACTATTCTCACAACTCCTAGTGTAAAAACCGCCACACAGGAGGTGTGTCATGCACGCGACTGAGCATTCGGTCCGCTTGGAGCAGATCAGTCAGGAACGCTTCATCCAGGCGCCGATCGAGGCGGTTTATGACTATGTGACCCAGCCCGACCGCTGGCACGAGTGGCACCCCACTTCCATCAGCGCCGACACCGGCACCACCGGCTCATTACCGGTCGGCACGCGTTTTACCGAAATCATCGACCTGCTGGGCATACGCGTCCCCATGAGTTACCGAGTACAAATCGCCCGCCGCCCCAGCGAGTTCAAGACCGTGTTCACCTCCCTGGCGGTTGACGGTTGTATCCATTACTGCTTGCGCGCTCATCAGGGCGGCACCCTGTTCAAACGGGTGCTGACCTACGAGACTGAACTGCAACTGGCGTCTTTGCATGAGCGCATGGTCGCGTTGTCGTCAATTGCGTTGGACCGGCTCAAGCAGCGGCTCGACAATCAGGGGTTCGTATAATTTAGAAACATTACCACGACGTCACATTGCAAACATGCCGGCAAAAGCAGGGAGAATGCCCGGCTTATTGCCGCGCCTTCAGTGAGACCCACGATGAAAACCCCATTGCGACTGGCCCTGCTCAGTGCCCTGTTTACCACCACCCTGGCCCAGGCCGCCGAACTGATCCCCATCGATGTACACCGCGACGCCAACTGCGGCTGCTGCAAGAAGTGGATCAGCCACTTGGAGAGCAACGGTTTCAAGGTCAACGACCATGTTGAAGCCGACATGAGCGCGGTGAAACAACGCTTGGGCGTGGCGCCACGCCTTGGCTCCTGCCACACCGCGGTGATCGACGGCAAGTTCGTCGAAGGCCACGTACCCGCCGAGCAGGTCCTGGCTCTGCGCAAGCGCAACGACCTGCTGGGCCTTGCCGCACCAGGCATGCCATTGGGCTCGCCAGGCATGGAAGTAGACGGACGCAGCGAGGCGTATCAAATCATTGGCCTGACCCGCGACGGCGAAGACGTGGTGGTAGCGGACTACCCGGCTCACTGACCGGTGTTGATGGGGTACCTGGGGCTGTTCGGCGCGGCATTTGGCGCCGCGACGTTATTGCCCCTGCAGTCGGAAGCTGTGCTGGTCGGCCTGCTGCTCAGCGGGCATTACAACCTTTGGCTGCTGCTGGGCATCGCCACCCTGGGTAATGTGCTGGGCTCGCTGGTCAATTGGCTGCTGGGGCGCTCGGTCGAGCGCTTCAAAGAGCGACGCTGGTTCCCGGTGAGCGCCAATCAGCTGGACAAGGCTCGCAGCCATTACGCACGCTGGGGGCACTGGACGTTGTTGCTCAGTTGGGTGCCAATCATTGGTGATCCGCTGACGTTGGTGGCTGGGGTGATGCGTGAGCCGTTGTGGCGTTTTCTACTGCTGGTAACCCTGGCGAAAAGCCTGCGCTATGGCGTAATCGCAGCGCTGACGTTGCAGTGGGCGTTAATCCCCCGTTAATCGCGGGCAAAGAGCATCCGGGCATCTGTCTCGGAGCCAAAACCCATGCCTTTTATCCGTACATTATGCGTAGCCGGTTTGTTTTCGGTCAGCGCGGCGCCCGTGTTAGCTGACACCTACGGCCCTGAGTTGCAGGGCTTTGCATACCCCTACCCTTTGAATCATTTTGCCTTCCAATCCCAGGGCAAATCCCTGCAAATGGGCTACATGGACGTCCCCGCCACCGGCACTCCAAACGGCCGCAGCGTGGTGCTGATGCACGGCAAGAATTTTTGCGGCGCTACCTGGGAGGGTTCGATCAAGGCGCTCAGTGACGCCGGTTACCGCGTCATCGCCCCGGACCAGATTGGTTTTTGCACCTCCAGCAAGCCCGACCACTACCAGTACAGCTTCCAGCAACTGGCGACCAACACCCATCAACTGCTGGAAAAGCTCGGCATTCAAAAGGCCACGGTGATCGGCCATTCCACCGGCGGCATGCTCGCCACACGCTATGCGCTGATGTACCCCCAGCAAACCGAACAGTTGGGGCTTGTGAACCCCATTGGCCTGGAAGACTGGAAAGCCCTCGGCGTGCCCTACCAGAGCGTCGACCAGTGGTACCAGCGCGAGCTGAAACTGAGCGCCGACGGTGTACGCAACTATGAGCGCACTACCTATTACGTGGGGCGCTGGAAACCTGAATACGAGCGCTGGGTAGACATGCTCGCCGGCCTGAACCAAGGCCCGGGGCATCTTCAGGTTGCCTGGAACTCGGCGCTGATTTACGACATGATCTTCACCCAACCGGTGTACTACGAGTTCAAGGACTTGCGGGTGCCCACCCTGCTGCTGATCGGCACCAGCGACACTACCGCCATCGGCAAAGATGTGGCGCCGGCGGCGGTCAAGGCCAAAATTGGTCATTACGAGGTACTGGGCAAGCAGGTGGCCAAGCTGATTCCCCGCGCCACGTTGGTGGAGTTCCCCGGCCTGGGCCATGCGCCCCAGATGGAAGAGCCGGAACAGTTTCATAAAGCCCTGTTGCACGGGTTGAACGCCCTTTAATTGCCACTTTTCGAGGCCCGCGTGCATGTCGATACAAATCGCAGTGATGGATGATTGGCAAAACGTGGCCAGCGACGTGGCAGATTGGTCGGCGCTGGACAGCGTGGGCAAGGTGCACTTTCTCCACGACTACCCCGCCGATACCGCCACCATGATCGAGCGCTTGAAAGGATTCGAGGTGATTTGCCTCATGCGCGAACGCTCAACCTTTGACAAAGCCCTGCTGCAAGGGCTGCCCCAGCTCAAATTGCTGGTGACCGGCGGCATGCGCAATGCGGCCATAGACCTTCCCGCAGCCAAGGCCCTGGGCATCCAGGTATGCGGCACCGACAGCTATAAACACGCAGCTCCGGAGCTGACCTGGGCCTTGATCATGGCCTCTACACGCAACCTGCTCGCCGAAGCCAACTCGCTGCGGGCGGGCGGATGGCAGGTCGGCCTGGGCGGCGACCTGCACGGCAAGACATTGGGCGTCCTGGGGCTGGGCAGTATTGGCCAGAAAGTCGCAAGGTTCGCCCAGGTGTTTGGCATGCGGGTGATTGCCTGGAGTGAAAACCTCACACCGGAGCGCGCGGCTGAATCGGGGGTGACCTGGGTCAGCAAGCGCGAGCTGTTTGAGCAGGCGGATATTCTGACCATCCATCTGGTGCTCAGCGAGCGCAGCCGTGGTCTGGTGGATGCGCAAGCGTTGGGCTGGATGAAGCCCACAGCGCGCCTGGTAAATACCGCACGCGGGCCGATTGTGGACGAGCAGGCACTGCTGCAAGCATTGCGCAGCGGACGCCTGGCCGGGGCGGCGCTGGATGTGTTTGCCGAGGAACCGCTGCCGGCTGACCACCCGTTTCGCCGCTTGCCCAATGTGCTCGCAACGCCACACGTGGGGTATGTGAGCGAGCAGAATTACCAGCAGTTCTATCAGCAGATGATCGAAGATATACACGCCTGGGCCAATGGTGTGCCCATTCGCGGGCTCGGCTAACGCACCATTAAAGTGCGCCCCCCCCCCTGTGGCGAGGGAGCTTGCTCCCGCTGGAGTGCGCAGCGCTCCCAAAATTTTGGGGCCGCTACGCGCCCCAGCGGGAGCAAGCTCCCTCGCCACAGGAGCATATCGTTAAAAGTTTTTTGTCCTACAAAATCTGCATGAAAACCCAGCAGGCGCTGGGATCTGTCCTAGACTCATGACCGATGGGTCCGTTCCAAAACAAAAACCCCGCAAAAAATCTAAACTTTCGAAACCTGCCGCTGGTCAAGTTTTAGGTAAGGGCGAGCACGCGCGCTTCAGGCCGAATGCCCGCTCATCCAATCTTTTTTAGCCGACGTTACAACTGGCATACGCCTTGCCAGCTTGTATAGCGCTTGTGTGCCTGGCCGCAGGATGCGGTCACTCGGAGCTGATGGCAGCGGGCCATTAGCCAACCAACAGATGGGAGTGCATTATGATCAGTGCCGCAGTAGATACTCAGGGAGAGCGTTTTAGTCAGCCGGCAGGAGGGCCAAAGTCTTTGGCCGACCTGCCCAACACTGTGCGGCCGGTCGTGAGTCAGAATCCGAATCGAAAGAAAGTCTTGTTTGTCACTTCCGAGTTCGCGGACCTGGTGAAAACCGGCGGCCTGGGCGACGTCTCCGCGGCCCTGCCCCGCGCCATGGCGCACCTGCATGACGTGCGGGTGCTGATTCCGGGTTACCCGCAAGTGATGGAAAGCGATAACCCGATTCATATCGTCGGTGAACTGGGTGGCCATGCCGCGTTGCCCCCGTGCAAGATCGGGCGCATGGACCTTGCGGACGGCCTGGTCATCTATGTGCTGATCTGCCCCGAACTGTATGAGCGCGAAGGCACGCCCTACGGCGCCAACAACGGCCGCGACTGGCCGGACAACCATATTCGCTTTGCCCGCCTGGGCTTGGCTGCCGCGGACATTGCCGCCAACCTTGCACAAATCCACTGGTGCCCAGACCTGGTGCACGCCCACGACTGGCCTGCGGGCCTGGCCCCCGCGTATATGCACTGGCGTGGGTCACGTACGCCAACTCTGTTCACCATTCATAACCTGGCCTACCAGGGCGTGGTCAGCCTGGCCTCGACGCCTGAGTTGGGCATTCCACCCCACGCCCTGCAACAGGAAGGCATGGAGTTCTACGGCAAGATGTCGTTTCTCAAGGCAGGCATGGCGTATTCCAGCCATATCACCACCGTGAGCGCCACCTACGCCCAGGAGATCACCACCCCGGAATTCGGTTGTGGCCTGGATGGCTTCCTCGCCAGCAAGACCCAGCAAGGCCTGCTCAGCGGCATTCCCAACGGCATCGACGAAAGCTGGGAAACCTCCACCGACACGCACCTGACCCACAACTTCAATATCGGCGATTGGGAAGGCAAAGCCATCAACGCCGCCCACGTGCGCGAGCTGTTTGAGCTGCAGCCATCCAGTGGTCCGCTGTTTGCTGTGGTCTCGCGCCTGGTCTACCAGAAAGGCCTGGACCTCACCGAAGCCGTCGCCGGTTTCATCGTCGAAAACGGCGGCCAGATTGCGATCATCGGCCGTGGCGAGCCGGAAGAAGAGCAGGCCATGCGCGAATTGGCACTGCGCTTCCCGGGCCAGGTGGGCGTACGCATTGGCTTCAACGAGACCGATGCGCGCCGCATGTTCGCCGGCAGCGATTTTCTGCTGATGCCGTCGCGCTATGAGCCCTGCGGCCTGAGCCAGATGTACGCGCAACGCTTCGGCTCGTTGCCGGTGGCGCGTAACACCGGCGGGCTGGCGGACACCATTGAGGATGGCGTCACCGGGTTCCTGTTCAATGAATCCACGGTGCAAAGCTACGAAGAGGCGTTGCGCCGCGCCTTCAAGGTGTTCGCCTTCCCCGGTCTGCTCAATGCCATGCGCAGCCGTGCCATGACCCAGCCGTTCAACTGGTGCCAGGCCGTGGAACCCTACGCCGAACTCTACGAACAACTGGTGGCCAAGGCCCTGGGGAAATCGAACAAGTAGCGACTGGAACAACTAAGGGAGGTCTTCATAGATGCCGTCAAGGACTCTGGAAACCTGGCCCCACGGCGCAATCATGCTGGACGCGCACCGCACGCGCTTTGCGTTATGGGCGCCAGACGCATTTTATGTCAGCGTTGAATTGGATCAGGGTAAAACCATCGTCATGCTGCCCCAGGCCGGTGGTTGGTTTGAAGTCGAAATCGCGTGCCCTGCCGGCACGCTTTACCGTTTTAACATCGATGGCGAAAACACAGTGCCCGACCCCGCCTCCAGGGCCCAGGCGCTGGACGTGCATGGGTGGAGCCGAGTAGTCGACCCCCTCGCCTATGAATGGCGCCACAGCCAGTGGCAGGGTCGCCCGTGGCACACGGCGGTGATTTACGAGCTCCATGTCGGCGCCATGGGCGGCTACGCTGCCGTCGAGAAACACCTGGCACGCCTGGCCGAACTAGGCGTCACCGCGATTGAATTGATGCCTTTGGCGCAATTTCCCGGCGAACGCAATTGGGGCTATGACGGCGTGCTGCCCTATGCGCCCCACGCCACCTACGGCACTCCCGAGCAACTCAAGCAGCTGATCGACAGTGCCCACGGCCACGGTTTGGCCGTGATCCTCGATGTGGTCTACAACCACTTCGGCCCCGACGGCAATTACCTGGGCCAGTACGCCCAGGGGTTCTTCCAGGAGGACGTGCACACCCCCTGGGGCGCTGGTATTGATTTCGAGCGCTGTGAAGTGCGGGATTTCTTCCTCGATAACGCCCTGATGTGGCTGCTCGAATACCGCTTCGACGGCCTGCGCCTGGATGCCGTGCACGCCATTGACAACCCCGGGTTTCTACAGGAACTGGCACAACGGGTACGCCAGCAGGTGGACAGCGGACGCCACGTGTGGCTGATGCTGGAAAACGAACTGAACCAGGCCAGCCTGTTGCAGCACGATTTCGACGCCCAATGGAATGACGACTTTCATAACGTGCTGCACGTGCTGCTCACCGGTGAAACCGACGCCTACTACAGCGACTTTGCCGAGCAGCCTACCGCCAAGCTGGCGCGTTGCCTGGCCGAGGGGTTCATCTACCAGGGCGAGACGACACGCCATGGCCATGCGCGCGGCGAACCCAGTGCGGATCTGCCCCCCAGCGCCTTCGTCGCGTTCCTGCAGAACCACGACCAGGTCGGCAACCGCGCCCTCGGCGAACGCCTGCACCAGCTGTGTTCGCCCCAGGCACTGAGCGCCGCGACCGCCCTTCTGTTGCTGTGCCCCATGATCCCGATGTTGTTCATGGGCGACGAGGTGAATGCCGCCGAGCCGTTCCTGTTTTTCACCGACCATCATGGCGAACTGGCCGAGGCGGTGCGTGAGGGGCGGCGCAATGAATTTGCCGACTTCGCGGCGTTTCACGACCCCAAGCAACGCCAGCGCATCCCCGACCCCAACGCGCTGCAAACCTTTTTACAGTCGGTGCCCTCTTTCGTCGAGAACGACCACACCCAGCTCTACCGCCACCTGCTGAGCCTGCGTCACGTGCACGTGGTGCCACACTTGCCCGGCACCGTCGCCCTGGGCGCGCACGTGCTGGCTGACCATGCCGTCACCGCGCGCTGGCGCCTGGGCAACGGCCGTGTGCTGCAGATCGACCTGAACCTGAGTGAACAGCCCCTGGATCATCCGGCACCCCACCCGATTATTTTCCAAACGCCTGCCCCGCAAGGTGCGCACTTACCGCCCTTGAGCGCACGCGTTTGCTTATCCCCTGTTGGAGACATTCTTTGAGCGAAGCGAACCTGGAAATTCTCGCCAGCCGCGCGGGCCTGGCCGTCGATTGGATCGATGCCAACGGTCGCCCGCAACATGTAAAGCCTGATGCCCTGCGCGCCGTCCTCAAAGGGCTGGGGCACCCGGCCGACAGCGATGCCGAAATCGACGCGAGCCTGCTGCAACTTGAGCAGGCGCAGCAGGACCGGCACCTGCCGCCCTTGATGACCACCGACAGCGGTGCGGGCCTGGACCTGGCACGCTACTTCGCCCCGGACACCCCGTGTCGCGTCAGCCTGGAAGGCGGCGAAACCCTGGAGCTGCGCCTGGATGGCGAGGCCGTATTGCCCGGCGTGATTGCCCTTGGCTACCACCAGGTGCATATCGACGGGCAAACCTTCACCCTGGCCGTCGCGCCCAGCCACTGCTACAGCGTGGCCGACGCGGTGGACAGCCAACCCGCTCGCGCCTGGGGCCTGAGCGCTCAACTCTATGCCTTGCGCCGCCTGGGCGATGGCGGTTTTGGCGACACCCTGGCCCTGGAGCACCTGGTGCGTTCCGCCGCCGAGCGCGGCGCCGACGCCGTGGCAATCAGCCCGATGCACGCGATGTTCAGCGCCGACACTGAGCGTTTCAGCCCCTATTCACCCTCCAGCCGCCTGTTTCTCAACAGCCTGTATGCTTCGCCGGCGTGCATACTCGGTGAACGTGAGGTGCGCAACGCCATCGAAGCTGCCGGGTTGGCCGAGGAGCTGCATGCCCTGGAACAGCTCACGCTAATCGACTGGCCGGCCGCCGCCAAAGCCAAGCAACGCCTGCTGCGCACACTGTATGAAGACTTCCGCCACGGCGCGCATCCCCAGCATGCCGACTTTCAAAGCTTCCGCCAGGCCGGCGGCGAAGCCCTGGAAAACCACTGCCGCTTCGAAGCCATACAGGCCCAGCGTGCCGCCGCGGGTGAGGACCTGGATTGGCGCCAATGGCCCGAAGCCTGGCGTACGCCACAGAGCCCGTCCCTGGCGCAGTTCGCTGAGGACAACCGCGACGAAATCGGCTATTTCGCCTTCACCCAATGGCTGATTGCCCGCAGCCTTGAGCGCGCACAACAGGCCGCCCGTGGCAGCGGCATGGGCATCGGCCTGATCGCCGACCTGGCGGTGGGCGCCGACGGCGGCGGCAGCCAGGCCTGGAGTCGCCAGGATGAACTGCTGGCCGACCTCACCGTCGGCGCGCCACCGGACATTCTCAACCGCGCAGGGCAAGGCTGGGGCATCTCTGCCTTTTCCCCTGAGGGCCTCAAGCGCAATGGCTATCGCGCCTTTATCGAAATGCTGCGGGCCAACTTCGCCCATGCCGGCGGCTTGCGCATCGACCATGTGATGGGCCTGCAACGCCTGTGGGTGCTCCCTCTGGGCGCGTCCCCCCGTGAAGGTGCCTACTTGTATTACCCGGTGGACGACCTGCTGCGTTTGCTCGCCCTGGAATCGCACCGCCACCAGGCCATCGTCCTCGGTGAAGACCTGGGCACCGTGCCCGAAGGCCTGCGCGAAAAGCTCAGCGCCCGTTCGATCCTGGGCATGCGTGTGCTGCTGTTCGAACAGAACCATGACGGCCAGTTCAAGCCCATCCTCGATTGGCCCGACAACGCCTTGGCCACCACCAGTACCCACGACTTGCCGACCCTCAATGGCTGGTGGCACAGCCGCGATATCGAATGGAATATCCAGCTGGGCCTGATCGATGCGCCCACCGTAGACCAATGGAGCGAACACCGCCTGCGCGAACGCCAGGCACTGCGCCAAGCCTTGAGTCAGGACCCGCAGAACTTCATCGACGAGATCCGCAACGACACCGACCATATGGTCGACGCCAGCGTGCGCTACCTGGGCCATACCCGTGCGCCACTGGTGTTGTTGCCCTTGGAAGATGCATTGGGCATCGAGGAGCAAGCCAACCTGCCGGGCACCCTCGACACCCACCCCAATTGGCGCCGACGCTTGCCCGGCGAAGCCGCCAGCCTGCTCGACAATGACAGCGCCGCGCGTCGCCTCGAACTGCTGGCCGTGGCGCGCAACCAAGCCTATGAGCGTGACCGATGAACGCACTGCCCCTGAGCGCCACCCAGCGCCTGCAATTTCATAAAGGTTTTACCCTCGATGACGCGGTGCCACTGGTGCCGTACTTTGCCCAACTGGGCATCAGCCACCTGTATGCTTCACCACTGTTAAGCGCCCGCGCCGGCTCCATGCACGGCTACGATGTGGTCGACCCGACCCGCGTCAACCCGGAACTGGGGGGCGAAGCGGCGTTGCGTCGCCTGGTCGCCGCGCTGCGTGAGCACGACATGGGTTTGATCCTCGATATCGTCTCCAACCATATGGCCGTGGGCGGCGCGGATAACCCTTGGTGGCTGGACCTGCTGGAATGGGGCCGCCTGAGCCCCTATAGCGAGTTCTTCGACATCCAGTGGCACTCCCCCGACCCGCTGCTCAAGGGCCAGTTGCTGATGCCCTTCCTCGGCAGCGATTACGGCGAAGCCTTGCAGAACGGCACGCTGGCGCTCAAGTTCGATGCCGCCCAGGGGAGTTTCTACGTCGAGCATTACGAACACCGTTTTCCGATTTGCCCCAGGGACTACGGCTTGATTCTGGGTAGCGACGAGTTACTCAAATCGCTGGCCGAACGTTTCGCCGCCCTCGCCTATCAGCACGACGCCTACGCCGAGGCCACCGAGCTCAAACAAGCCCTGGCCGAACGCGCCAGCGAGCTGCTACCCGCTATTGAACAACGCCTGACCGCATTCGACAGTCGCCAGCCCGAGGGTTTCGAGCGCCTGCATCACCTGCTCGAACAACAGACCTATCGCCTGGCCAGTTGGCGCACAGCCGCAGACGACATCAACTGGCGGCGTTTTTTCGACGTCAATGAGCTCGGCGGCCTGCGGGTCGAACGCGCGGCGGTGTTCGAAGCCACCCATGGCAAGATTTTCGAGCTGATCAGCGCGGGGCTGGTCGACGGGCTGCGCATCGACCATATCGATGGCCTGGCCGACCCGCGTGGCTATTGCCGCAAATTGCGCCGCCGCGTAGACGCGCTGTCACCCCAACGCCACTTGCCCATCTTTGTTGAAAAGATCCTTGGCGAAGGTGAAACCCTGCGTGAAGACTGGCAGGTGGATGGCACCACCGGCTACGAGTTCATGAACCAGTTGTCATTGCTGCAACACCATCCCGAAGGTTTTGCACCGCTGGCCGAGATGTGGACGCGTCACAGCGAGCGGCCCTCAGCCTTCGGCGAAGAAGCGCGGCTGGCGCGCCAGCAGATCCTCAATGGTTCGTTGGGCGGCGACTTCGAAAGCGTAGCCCAGGCGCTGCTGCAAGTGGCCCGCGATGACGTGATGACCCGCGATCTGACCCTGGGTGCCATCCGCCGGGCCTTGCAGGAACTGATCGTGCATTTCCCGGTGTACCGCACCTATATCAGCGCCAAGGGCCGCAGTGCGGCCGACGACAAGGTGTTCCAGCACGCCATGGAGGGTGCACGCAGTACCCTCAACGAAGGCGACTGGCCGGTGCTCGACCACCTGGAGCAATGGTTGGGTGGCCAGCCCTGGCGCAATCGCCCGGTAGGCCGCGCGCGCAAGATGCTCAAGCATGCCTGCGTGCGCTTCCAGCAACTGACCTCGCCCGCCGCCGCCAAGGCTGTGGAAGACACCGCGTTCTACCGTTCGGCGGTGTTGTTGTCGCGCAACGATGTGGGCTTCAGCACCGAGCAATTCAGTGCGCCGTTGGCAGATTTCCATGCGGCCAATCAACAGCGCCTGAAGACCTTTCCCGGCAACCTGCTGGCCACCGCCACCCACGACCACAAACGCGGGGAAGACACCCGTGCGCGCCTGGCGGTGCTCAGCGAGTGCGCACCCTGGTATGCCGAACAGGTCGAGCAATGGCGCCGTCTGGCCGAACCCCTGCGCGAGAGCGCCGACAGCCCCTCGGCTGGCGATGAGTTGATTCTCTATCAGGTGCTGCTCGGCAGTTGGCCGCTGGAGCCCAACCCCGATCTGGAGGCGTACCAGCAACGCCTGTGGCAGTGGCAGCAAAAAGCCCTGCGCGAGGCCAAGTTGCAGAGCAGTTGGAGCGCGCCCAACGAGGCTTACGAACAGGCGGCGGAAGCGTTCCTCAAGCGCCTGCTGCTCAGTGAGGCCGGTGCGCCGCTGCGCAGTGCGTTGGACAGCGCTGCGCAGGCCATCGCCCCCGCCGGCGCCCTGAATGGGCTGGCGCAAACCTTGCTTCATCTGACCGTGCCTGGTGTGCCGGATATTTACCAGGGCGATGAGTTCTGGGACTTCAGCCTGGTCGATCCAGACAACCGGCGCCCGGTGGACTTCGCTGCGCGGCAACGTGCCTTGCAGGCACCACCGGACATCGGCGAACTGTTGTTCAACTGGCGCGACGGGCGTATCAAACAGGCAGTGATCGCCCAGGTACTGGGCCTGCGTAAAGCCTGCCCCGAGCTGCTGCGCCATGGCAGCTATACGCCTTTGGAAGTGACGGGCCAGTACGCTGAGCGCGTGGTTGCGTTCTACCGTGAACATCAAGGCAAGCAGTTACTGGTGGTGGTGCCGCGTTGGTCTTATCCGTTGCTTGAAAACGGGATGTTTCCCCAGATCAATGCGCAGGTTTGGGGCGATACGCGGGTGAAATTACCGTTCGCCGCCCCTGCACAAAACTGGAAGGGACTTTTTCAAACGGGCGTAGTCACACCCAACAAGGAGCTGTTGATCAGCGCTGCCCTGGGGGATCTCCCGGTCAATGTCTTTATCAATCCTGATAATCAAGAAAGCTGAAAATTTTCTGTGAGGAGTTTGTGATGAGTAAAGAAGACAAACGCATTCGCGAACTGGCGCATCAGATCTGGGAGTCTGAAGGCAAGCCCGATGGCGCCCACGATCGCCACTGGGAGATGGCGCGCAAGCTGGCGGAAGCCGAGGCGCTGACGCCGAGCAAGCCTAAACCGGCCGCCAAGCCGAAAACCGCGCCCAAGGCTGCGGCAAAGCCCAAACCTGCTGCGCCTGCCGCCGCCAAACCTGCGGCGAAGAAACCCGCCGCCCCGAAGAAGCCCAAACCGCCCGCCCCATGATTTCTCGGGCCTGCAGCACGCATTGCGCGCTGCAGGCCCTTTTCCGTCCAAGCCATGCGCTGAAGCACCGTCAGTACGGCGGCCTTCGGCCCGAAAAAAGACCTTTTGCAGGAGCAACTCGATGAGCAAACCCGACAACACCACAGCGACGCCGGTTCATGAGCCGTCGCGGATCCGTGAAGGTTTGCCCTTCCCCCTCGGCGCCACCTGGGATGGCCTGGGTGTTAATTTTGCGCTGTTTTCCGCCAACGCCACCAAGGTGGAGCTGTGCCTGTTTGACGATACCGGCGAGGTCGAACTGGAGCGCATCGAACTGCCCGAATACACCGACGAGATCTTCCACGGCTACCTGCCCGATGCTCACCCCGGGCTGATTTACGGCTACCGCGTATACGGTGCCTATGACCCGGCCAACGGTCATCGTTTCAACCACAACAAGCTGCTGATCGACCCCTACGCCAAGCAACTGGTGGGCGAACTCAAATGGTCCGAAGCGCTGTTTGGCTACACCATCGGCCACCCGGACGACGACCTCAGTTTCGATGAACGCGACAGTGCGCCCTTCGTGCCCAAGTGCAAGGTCATCGACCCGGCGCACACCTGGGGCAACGACCAACCGGTACGGGTGCCGTGGGACCGCACGATCATCTACGAAACCCACCTGCGCGGCATCAGCATGCGCCATCCTTCGGTTGGCGAGTCGGTGCGGGGCACCTGCGCCGGTCTGATGGAAGATGACGTGCTCAAGCATATTCGCCAACTGGGCATTTCCTCGGTCGAGCTGTTGCCCGTGCACGCCTTCGTCAACGACCAGCATCTGCTGGAAAAAGGCATGACCAACTACTGGGGCTACAACAGCATTGCGTTCTTTGCCCCCGACCCACGCTACCTGGCCAGCGGCAAGATCGCCGAATTCAAGGAAATGGTCGCGCACCTGCATGAGCAAAAGCTGGAAGTGATTCTGGACGTGGTCTACAACCACACCGCCGAAGGCAACGAGCGCGGCCCGACCCTGTCCATGCGTGGCATCGACAACGCCTCCTACTACCGGCTGATGCCCGACGACAAGCGTTTCTACATCAACGATTCCGGCACCGGCAACACCCTGGATCTGAGCCACCCGTGCGTGCTGCAAATGGTCACCGATTCCCTGCGCTACTGGGCCACCGAGATGCATGTGGACGGCTTCCGCTTCGACCTGGCGACCATCCTCGGGCGCTACCGCGACGGGTTCGATGAGCGCCACAGTTTCCTCGTGGCGTGCCGCCAGGACCCGGTGCTGCGCCAGTTGAAACTCATCGCCGAACCCTGGGACTGCGGCCCCGGTGGCTACCAGGTGGGCAACTTCCCACCAGGCTGGGTGGAATGGAACGACCGCTTCCGCGACACCGTGCGTGCGTTCTGGAAAGGCGACGACGGCCAACTCGCAGACTTCGCCGGGCGCATGACCGCCTCGGGCGAGATGTTCAATCACCGCGGGCGCAGGCCGTACAGCTCGGTGAACTTCATCACCGCCCACGACGGCTTCACCCTGCACGACCTGGTGTCGTACAACGACAAACACAACGAAGCCAACGACGAGAACAACCAGGACGGCAGCAATAACAACCTGTCCTGGAACCACGGCGTCGAAGGCCCTACCGACGACCCGGAGATCAACGCGCTGCGCCTGCGCCAGATGCGCAACTTCTTCGCCACTTTGCTGCTGGCCCAGGGCACTCCAATGATCGTCGCCGGGGACGAGTTCGCTCGCACTCAGCACGGCAACAACAACGCCTATTGCCAGGACAGCGAGATCGGCTGGGTCAACTGGGATCTGGACGATGACGGCAAGGCGCTGCTCAAGTTCGTCAAGCGCCTGATCAAGCTGCGTCTGGCGTACCCGATCCTGCGGCGTGGGCGCTTCCTGGTGGGCGACTACAACGAAGACATCGGCGTGAAGGACGTCACCTGGCTCGCGCCGGATGGCAACGAAATGACTACCGAGCAATGGGAAGACAGCCAGGGCCGCTGCCTGGGCATGTTGATGGATGGCCGCGCCCAGGAAACCGGGATTCGTCGTGCCGGGGCCGACGCCACGTTGCTGCTGGTGGTCAACGCCCATCACGACCTGGTCAATTTCCGCCTGCCGCCGGTGCCGGAGGGCGAGTTCTGGACGTGCCTGCTCGACACCAACGACCCGGCTGTGCGTGGCCAGGAACGCTTTGATTTCGAGCATGAGTACGCGGTCACCGCTCGCTCGCTGCTGCTGTTTGAACTGCAGCACGAAGGCGAGGTGTGAAATGGCGTTGCACGGTTTCCTTCAGGGCTACCGGGGCTATGCCGACACGCAAGCCCTGGGTAATGCCCTGAGGGCCCTTCAGGAAGAAGGCCTTGATCAACTGCCGTTACCGGGCAGCGGCCAGACTCTGTCCCGCTTGAGCCAATTGGCCCAGGTGGCCGGGCATGACCTGCGTCTGTGCAAGTTGTTCGAAGGCCATACCGATGCCCTGGCGATCATTGCCGAACTCGACAGCCCCTTGCCGCCGCTGGGCAGCACCTGGGGCATGTGGGCGGCCGAGCCGCCGACGGCCAAGGTGCGTGTGCGTCGCGACGGCCAGCGGCTGCTCGTCGAGGGGCGCAAGGCCTGGTGTTCCGGTGCGGCGGTGGTCAGCCATGGTTTGCTGACGGCCTGGGACGAAGAGGACCGCCAGCAATTGGTGGCCGTGGCGATGGATCAACCGGGCATCACGGTGACGGATGAGGGTTGGAAGGCGGTGGGCATGGCGGCGACCGGTAGCGTCGACATCCTGTTCAGCGCCGCCAGGGGAATTGCCGTGGGCGGCCCGGGCGACTATCTGTCCCGTCCGGGCTTCTGGCACGGTGGGATCGGCATTGCCGCGTGCTGGTACGGCGCGGCGCAACGCCTGGGTGAAGTACTGCGCGCCCAGTGCGCCACACGTGCAGAGCCCCATGCGCTGGCCCACCTCGGCGCGGTCGACAGCGCCCTGAACAGCGCCGCCTGCGTGTTGCGCGCCAGCGCCGCGCAGATCGACCGCGAGCCTCGCGCTGATGCGCGGCAACTGGCGCAACAGACGCGTGCGTGTATCGAGGACACAGTCGAGCAGGTGATCCAGCATGTGGGCCGCGCGGTCGGCGCCGGGCCGTATTGCAAGGATCCGCACTTTGCCCAGTTGATGGCCGATTTACCGGTGTATGTGCGGCAAAGTCATGCCGAACGCGACTTGGCCGCCCTCGGTGAACAGGTCGCCGGCGAGCCCACAGGGAGATGGGCGCTATGAGGCCCAATCCGATTGTTGGCCAGGGCACGCCGTTGAGTCACTGGCAAAACAGCGCACGATTGGCCGAATTGCAGCACATCAGTGTGGCGCAGTTGGTGCCGCCAGGGCATCGAGCGGTGATAGTCGCCCCGCATCCGGATGACGAGGTGCTGGGCAGTGGTGGCCTGCTGCAAGGGCTGGCTGCGCTGGATCGCCCTATCCAGTTGATCTCCGTCACCGATGGCAGCGCCAGCCACCCGGGCTCCCGGCGCTGGCCGGTGGAGCGTCTGAGTGTGGTGCGTCCGCAGGAATCGGCCCAGGCCTTGCACCGCCTTGGCTTGCCGCTGCACAGTTTGAAATGGCTGCGCGGCGGGTTTGCCGATAGCCATGTGGCCGAGCGCGAAGCCCAGCTCTGCGAATTTATCCAGCGCCACCTCAAGCCTAACGATGTGGTGTTCGCCACGTGGTGCGAGGATGGGCATTGCGACCATGAGGCCGTGGGCCGCGCCAGCGCCAGGGCAGCCAAGGCCGTCGGTGCAGTGCTGTGTGAACTACCGGTGTGGACTTGGCACTGGGCCACCGCCGAAGACCACAAGGTGCCCTGGCATCGGGCGCGCAAGATTCCGCTGACCGCTGAGCAAGTGGCACGCAAACGCCATGCGATCCACGCCTTCGCCAGCCAGTTGGAGGGCGACCCGCAAATCGGCCTGCCACCGGTGCTGGCGCCCTATGTGGTGGAGCGCTTGCTGCAACCTTTTGAGATGGTGTTCGTATGAGTGTGGCAACCCCCTACTTCGACCAGTTGTTTGCCGGCAATGACGACCCTTGGGCTTTTCGTCAGCGCTGGTACGAACAACGCAAGCGCGCCCTGACCTTGGCCGTGCTGACGCGGCCGCGCTATGCGTCGATATTCGAGCCGGGTTGTGCCAACGGCGAACTGAGTGCCGAGTTGGCCCCGCGTTGTGAACGCCTGCTGTGTTGCGACACTGCAACTGCGGCGGTACGGCTGGCACAAGCGCGGCTGGAGTGTTTTCCTCATGCCCGGGTGGAGCAGCGTCGCCTGCCGGAACAATGGCCCGGCGGGCAATTCGAGCTGATCTTATTGAGTGAGCTTTGTTATTACCTCGATGCAGGTGATTTTAATCGTCTGATCGATTGCGCACTCGCCGCCTTGACCGCTGACGGGCAAATCCTGGCCTGCCATTGGCGAGTGCCCATTGACGGTTGCCCGCAAACCGCCGAACAGGTGCACGCCGTGCTGCAACAGCGTCTGGGTGTAGCACCGTTGGTGCAGTACCAGGACCCGGATTTCCTGCTCGACCTGTGGAGCCTCGATGGCACCTCGGTCGCTCGCCATGAGGGTTTACGATGATCGGTATTCTGATCCCGGCACATAACGAAGAAGCCCTGTTGGATGATTGCCTGCGGGCTGCGCGGATCGCCGCCGACCACCCGGGCTTGCTGGGTGAAGCGGTACAGATTCTGGTAGTACTCGACAGTTGCAGCGATGCCAGCGCGGCGATTGCCCAGGCCCACCAGGTGCATTGCCTGCACGTGCAGGCGCGCAATGTCGGCCACGCCCGCGGCGTGGGTGCACGGTACTTGCTGGAGCAAGGCGCGCGGTGGATTTCCTGCACCGACGCCGACAGCCGTGTCGCCCCTGACTGGTTGGTGGCCCAACTGGCCCAAGGCTGCGACGCAGTGTGCGGCACAGTCACCGTGGACGCCTGGAGCGACGGCTTCGACCCGGCCGCGCAGATTCGTTATCAGCAGGCCTACCAGGCCCGCGATGGGCATCGGCATATTCATGGGGCCAACCTGGGCGTGAGTGCCCGCGCCTACGTAGAGGCCGGTGGGTTTGAACCACTGGAATGCCACGAGGATGTACAACTGGTACGTGAATTGGAGCGTTGCGGTGCCTCCATTGCCTGGAGCCATGCGCCGCAAGTGGTGACCAGTGCGCGACTGGATTGCCGGGCTGAGGGTGGGTTTGGTGATTACTTGAAGAGCTTGATGCGGGCTGGGTAAAAACAAAATCGCAGGCAAGCCAGCTCCCACAGGGATCCGCGCCAGGCGCAGATATTGTGGGCAACATAGCCCCCTGTGGGAGCTGGCTTGCCTGCGATGACGTCAGCCCAGCAAACATCGCATCAAAGTTGTGCAGATACCCATGCCTGTCTATGCTCCTAACGCCTTGCATGGCATTCCTTGATTGGCATGCTGCGCACTCACCCAGCGGAGCCTGCGGTGAAGACAAGAGCGTCGTCCCGTCAACGGAGCACGACCCGGTATCAACCGACAAGGATGTGACACCCCATGAAGCCTGCCTCCTTAAGCGAAGGCCGTCGCGGCCCCGTGCAAATCTGGAACAGTGCGCCGCAGTTGGCGCAAACCCCCATCATCTCCCTGAACACCCTGGTACCACCCGGTGCTCGCGTCGTGGTAATCGCACCTCATCCTGGCGATGAAGTGCTGGCGTGCGGCGGTTTGCTGCAACTGCTCAGCACCCGCGAGCATCCGCTGCAATTGATCTCCATCACCGATGGCAGCGCCAGCCATCCCGGCTCTCAGGTATGGCCGGCCAGCCGCTTGAGCGTGGTGCGCCCCCAGGAAAGCGCAGAGGCCCTGCGCCGATTGGGTATGCCCTTGCACAGCCTGAAATGGATTCGTGGCGGGTTTTGTGATGATGCACTGGCCGCCCGTGAACAGCCCATGAGCCAATTCATCGCGCGCTACCTGCAACCTGGCGACGTGGTGTTTACCACCTGGCGCAACGACGGCAATGACGACCATGACGCCGTCGGCCGCGCGAGTGCCAAGGCGTGCAGCCTGGTAGGTGCGCAACTGTATGAACTGCCGATCTGGGCCTGGCATTGGCCGGCCCGGGAAAGCGCGGTAATGCCCTGGCAACGTGCACGCAAGGTCCGCCTGGACACCTGGACCGTCGCGCGCAAGCTGCACGCCGCCCATGCCTACGCCAGCCAGTTGGTGGGTGACCCACAAATTGGCTTACCGCCGATGCTCGCGCAGATATTGCTGGAGCGCATGCGCGAGCCCTACGAAATTCTGTTCACCTGAACACCACCCTGTAGGAGCGAGCTTGCTCGCGAAAAACCTCTACGATAACGCGTGCGTCCTGGAGAAACGCGGCGCCCATGAGTCTTTCGCGAGCAAGCTCGCTCCTACAGATTTTGGACTTTTCCCTACAGACTCAATCTGTCAGACTGATGCGAATAATTATCAACAGATTTACTATTCGCCACGGAAGGCACTTGGGGAGCCCTACTTTCATGTCTGTGCAACAACGCGGCGGCAACGTTTTTACACCCCGTCTGATGGCAATCACTATCGCGCTAGCAACCTCCAATGCGGCCATTGCCGCCGACGCCGAAGCACCGGCCACCATCGAGCTGGGCGCTACCCAGGTCTCGGGCCAACAGCTTGGCGCAACCACCGAAGGCAGCGAGTCGTACACCACCGGCTCGATGAAGACCGCGACCAAACTGCCGCTGACCTTGCGCGAAACCCCGCAGGCCGTCACCGTGATCACGCGCCAGCGCATGGATGACCAGGCCATGACCAGCATCAACGACGTGGTCAACGCCACGCCGGGGCTGTTCCTCAATTACTCCAACGGCCCTGGGCGACAAGGCTTTACCGCACGCGGTTTCGATATCGACAACCTCATGTATGACGGTATCCCCAGCGGCTACAACGGTGCGTCGGTAGGCGCCCAGCCGAACCTGGCGATGTTCGACCGCGTCGAAGTGGTGCGCGGCGCTACCGGCCTGGTGACCGGCGCAGGCAACCCTTCGGCCGCCATCAACCTGATCCGCAAGCGGCCACTGGATGAGCAGAAAGTCACGCTCACCGGCGCCGTCGGCAGCTGGGACGACTACCGTGGCGAGCTCGACGCCTCCAGCCCACTCAATGACAGTGGCACCTGGCGCGGCCGCGTCGTCACCTCTTACCGCGATGCCAACAGTTTTATCGACAAGGCCGAGCAGGATCATGGCCTGTTCTATGCCGTCACCGAAGCCGACCTGAGCGAAGACACCACCCTGACCCTCGGTTACTCGAACCAGAAGGACAAGACCAACTACTTCTGGGGCGCTTCGATGGTCGGCCTGGATGGGCGCCACCTGGGCCTGTCGCGCTCCTATAACCCAGGCACCGATTGGGAGAACAAGGACCAGGAAATCAACACCGTGTTCGCTGAGCTGCGCCAGCGCCTGGCCAACGACTGGAGCCTGCAGGTCAACGCCAACTATGCCGAACAGAACGCCTTGTTCTCCGGCTCCTACCAATCGCGCTGGACCAACGACACCCTCGCCCGCACGGTGTACCAGGCCAGCTACGATGAAAACCAGGCCGGGCTCGACGCCTTTGCCAGCGGCCCGTTCGAGGCGTTCGGCCGTACCCATGAACTGGTGGTGGGCGCCAGCAAGCGCATCTACGACATGACCACCCACAACTACAGCCCCTACGACCTCAACTGGCCGATCAATGCGGGCAAGCCGAACTTCACCCGCACCAACAACGTTCGCGAAGTCACCACCCAGGACGGTTTCTACCTGACCAGCCGCCTGAGCCTGGCCGACCCGCTGAAGCTGATCCTCGGCGCTCGCCTGGACTGGTACGACTACGACAACCGTGATGCCGCCGGCGACTACAAGGTCACCCGCAACCTCACCCGCTACGCCGGCCTGATCTACGACCTGGACGACCAGCATTCGGTATACGTGAGCTACAGCGACATCTTCACGCCGCAAAAAGAAAAGAGCACAGCCGGCACCCCACTCAAGCCCATCGTCGGTAAAAATTATGAGGTTGGCGTCAAAGGCGAATATTTTGGTGGCGCGCTGAATGCCAGCGTGGCGCTGTTCCGCGTCGACCAGGAAAACCGCGCCGTGGCCGTGGTGGTGCCCAACTGCCCGCAGGCGTCCTGTGCAGAAGCCTCGGGCGAAATCCGCAGCCAGGGTATCGACTTCGAACTGCAAGGCGCCTTGACCGAAAACTGGCAGGTCGGCGGCGGCTATACCTATGCGCGCACCCACACCATCAAGGACGACGCCAACCCGCAGAAGGTCAACAAGCAGTTCGATACCGACATCCCGGAGCACCTGTTCAAAGTGACCACACGCTACAACTTCCAGGGCCCGCTGGAAAAACTCCGCGTCGGCGGCAATATCTCCTGGCAGAGCCGCATGTACAACGACATCAAGCTAGCGGATGGCAGCAACTACCGGCTCCAGCAAGGCGGCTACGCCGTCACCGACTTGATGGCGGGCTACCGGGTCAATCAGCACCTGGACTTGCAGCTCAATGCCAACAACATCTTCGATCGCCACTACTACCAGTCCATCTCCAACTCAGTGACTTATGGTGGCGACTCCTATGGCAGCCCCCGCAATATGATGCTGACCGCCAAGTACAGTTTCTGAGCCTGATGCCCACCTCGGCTGCCCGCTCGGGCAGCCGCTCTTAAAGTCCCACGCCCGCAGGCCGATAACGCGTGGGTAACCGGCAACAATCCTGAATATCTGCTTGACTCCACAGCGGCGCGCCTGTGTGGCACACCGCGTGCTTGCTTGACCTCGACGCCCCCCTCTCATGGAGTAAGAGTGAATGCCCGTCCGTTTTCAAGAGCACGACCGCAAGGCCGACCGCATCATGCTGGCATTGATCTGGCTGATGTTCCTGTTCTCCCTCGGCCTGGCGTTCTGGCACGACACCCTCATGCAGGCCGTGATCGTCGGTGGCGGCACCGGCGTGGTGCTCACGGCGCTGTATCGCGTCATCGGCGGCACCCGCGTGATGCGCTGTGCACTGGGCGCCGGCTTGATGGTGATGGCGGCGTTGCACATCAACCAGGCGCATGGGGTGATCGAATCCCACTTCGGCATTTTCGCGCTGTTGGCGGTGCTGACCTTCTACCGTGACTGGCTGCCGATTTTGGTGGCGGCACTGACCATCGCGGTGCATCACGTGGTGTTCCATGCCTTACAGCACCAGGGTTTTCCTGTATTTGTGATGGAGCATCACGGCGGCTGGACGATGGTGTTCGTCCACGCCTTCTATGTGGTGATGGAGACCGTCGCCCTGCTCTACCTGGCCGTCCATAGCCAGGCCGAAGCGGTGGAGAGCCAGGAAATGCTGGAGAAGATGCTCGCCGTTACCTCGCAGTTCACGGTGGAAACCGCCCAAGGTGAAGGCAAGGCCCACGTATCCCTCGCCAAGCGGTTCGACCACTTCCTGCAGCAACTCACCCACCTGATCGACGGCGTCGCCCGCGACTCCCATGGCTTGGGCCAGCTTGGCCAGGAACTGGCCAGCGCGAGCGGCACCCTGGAAAAAGGCGCACGGCATCAACTGGCGCAGATCGGCGAAATGACCGGTTCGATGCAGCGCATGGAAGACGCCATGGGCCACATTACGGTGCAGGTCGAACAGGCAGTGGAACATGCAGGCCAGGCCAGCCAGCAGATTGTGCGCGGCCAGGAAAGCGTCGGCCGCGCCCAACATGAAATCAGCCAATTGGCCTCGCGCATCAACGGCACGGAATCGACCGTGGAATCCCTGGCGGTGCAGGCAGAGCAAATCGGCTCGGTGCTGGAAGTGATCAGCAGCATCGCCAACCAGACCAACCTGCTGGCCCTCAACGCCGCCATCGAGGCCGCCCGCGCCGGCGAGCAAGGCCGTGGCTTTGCCGTGGTTGCCGATGAAGTGCGCAGCCTGGCCCAGCGCACCGCCCTCTCCACCCAGGAAATCAAGAGCATCATCGAGGGCCTGCAACACGGCAGCCGACAAGCCGTCGAAGCCATGCACGCCAGCCGCGAAGGCGTAGAGCGCTGCGTGGCAGACAGCCAAGTGGCCGTGGACATGCTACGGGCTGTGGGCGAGGACATCGCGCACATCGAACAACTCAACGGCCACATCGTCACCACCACCCGCGAGCAGACCTCGGCAAACCTGGAGATCGTCGAGCGCTTGCAGTCGGTACAGAGCATCGCCCAGAACACCGCCGACGACGTCGAGACGCTCGCCCGCAGCAGCGAACGCCTGCCACCGATCGCGGTGCGGCTGGATGCGTTGGGGCGCAGGTTTCATCCTTGAGCCCGACCCGGAACATGGCGAGTCAGAGAGAACAGGTGGGCATACCGCTGGAGTGCATCAAGGCTCCAGATGCGGAGCCATCAAGGCGGCAAACCAATCGATGAACGCGCCAAGGCGACGAGAGCGTTGGCGGCGAGTCGGGTACAGGACTGAAACGCACATGGGGGCCGGCCGATAGGCCGCCATCACCTCCACCAATTCGCCGCTGTCCAATAAATGCTGAACATCGAACAACGGCACCTGAATCAAACCGAGCCCTGCACAGCATCCTGCGATATAGCTTTCGGCATTATTGACCACCACACGGCTCGGCATCATGACAGCCTGCGCGGTGCCATCGACGCAATATTCCCAGGCCGTTTCCTGCCCGCCTGCGCTCGTGCTGTAGCCGATACAGACATGCCGGTTTTGCAGATCGCAAGGCTGTGTGGGCACCCCGAATTCCGCCAAGTATGCGGGGCTCGCGCAATTGACCAGCAACACCTTGCCCAACGGTTTCACCACCAGGCTGCTGTTCTGCGGGGTGCCAAAACGAATGACACAGTCAACGCCTTCCTGTACCAAATCAATGGCGCGATCGGTGGAGCCCAGGCCGAGTTGGAGCCCAGGGTAGCGGCGGAGAAACTCGGCCAACGCAGGCATCACCAGGCGCCGCGCTATGCGGCTGGGCACGTCCACTTCCAGACGGCCCATGACCTGTTCCTGATGGCTGTTAAACAGTTGGTCGATATCATCGATGTCCAGCAAGACCTGGCGCGCCTTCAGCAGTAACTGGGTGCCATCGGCGGTCAGGGAGACCTTGCGGGTTGTCCGGTGCAGCAGTCGAGTGCCGGCATTGGCCTCCAGCTGTTGAATGGCGGCCGACACGCTTGCGCGTGGCAGCCTCATCAGCCGTGCCGCTTGTATGAAACTGCCAAGCTCTGCGACCTGAACGAAGACGCGGTACTGTTCGATTCTATCCATGGGCTCTCAATGCTCGGGGGGCACGGATCGATCGGCGCTCACCACGTCTGCGCCTGTGCGTTGACCGTTTACTTGGTGGTGTAGCCGCCATTGATCAAAATTGTCTGGCCAGTCACCCACCAGCCGTCACTGACCAGGTTACGGATGAACGGGACCACATCCTCGATATCTGTCAGGCCCGTGCTCGAGAACGGCGACAGCGCGGCAGCCGTCTTGTGGTAACTGACCGCATCCTCACCTTCGGCCGGGTAGAAGAACGGCGTGTCCATCGGCCCCGGCCCTACTGCCGTGACCGAAATACCTCGAACGCCCAGCTCCTTCGCCGCCGCTCGCGTAAATTGCTCTACCGGCGCCTTGCTGCCGGCATATGCAGCGTAAAAGGGCGTGAAAGCGCCCAGCAGTGAAGTGACAATAGTGCAGATCTTGCCATTGTCATTGAGGTGCTTGCCGGCTTCCTTGATAAAAAAGAACGCAGTCTTGGAGTTGACGGCCATCATCTCGTCATACTCCGCCTCCGTGATTTCAGCCATTGGCTTTTTCAGCACCTTGCCCACGGTATTGATCGCGATGTCCGGCCTGCCGACTGCGGCGACGGCATCGTTGAAGAGTTTTTCCATCGCTCCCGCCGTGGTCAAGTCCGCCTGCAATGCCACAGCCTTCGCGCCTAGCGCCTCGATTGCGGCGACGGTTGCGTTCGCGTCAGCCTGGCTGGAAGCGCTGTTGTAGTGCACGACCACAGCCTTGGCGCCATGCTTGGCCAGATCGCGGGCGATCAACCCGCCGAGGTTCTTCGCACCACCCGCGATCAGTGCAACCTTGCCGTTGATTGAATGATTAGGCATGACAACATTCCTTTAATTGGGAGAAGTACGCCGCCATTCTAGAGTGGCCCTCGACAAAGATAAGCACACCTTGGCTGGATGCAGTGTTCAGAGATACTGGCTAATCACAAAGGCCCTATCGATGAATGAAAAGGATGTGAGGTACGCTACACTCCGGCCTTGCACACCGGCCAAGGAAGCCCCCATGAGTACTCGTGGCAGAGACCGACAGATCGACAATATCGAATTCAACGTAAGCGACATTGCCCGCAGCAAAACCTTCTACGGCGCTGCATTCGGCTGGACTTTCGTCGATTACGGCCCCACCTACAGCGAGTTCAGCGATGGCCGGCTCACGGGTGGTTTCACCACCGGCGAGCCTGTGCGACCGGGCGGCCCCTTGGTTATCGTGTACGCAGATGACTTGGACAGTGTGCAGCAGCGGCTTCAACAGCTGGGAGCGGTGATAACCCGCCAGACATTTTCGTTTCCCGGTGGCAGCCGGTTCCACTTTACCGACCTGGATGGGTATGAACTGGCGGTGTGGAGCGTTGCGCCGTGATCCAGCGCTTTCGCTGTATCGCTGAAGCTCGACATCTCCAACCGAGAACAGGTTGCGTTGTGTGAGCCTGTTCTGGGTTCAAAGCTGTTGCAGCTTGCGCTGCAAGCGGGTCATGTACCGATTGACGATCAGTTTGTGCGCCGGCCCCACCGGTAGCATGTAAAGGCGCCCGAAGGTGTTGTGGGTGATCACCGATGAAGTGATCGTCAGCACACGATCAGCAATTGAAAGGCAAATCATCACATCCAGGTGCCGGTCACGCTCAGTCAGCACCAGCCTATCCGGCGCGCAGTCCTCTACCAAGAAAAAATCAAGCCGCTCACCCGCTTGCACCGTCACGCGCCGATTGCCGGAGAACCCGCCGATGCGCTTTACGCCAAACCTTGAAGAAATCCCATCCCTGATCCGAAAGGCCAATCGCAACAGCGGCCCTGATTCGGCGGTCATGATGTTCCAGGCATCCAGCGCGCTGATCTCAGCCGACAATGGCACCGACCTGTAATCGTAATAATCGAGTTCGGACGGTGCACCCAATGTGTGACTTCCAGAGCGAGTCGCCAAGATTTTTCCGTCCATGACCAAAACAGGAATTGGCATCATAACGCTTCAAGCGAATGCTGCGCTAAGCTCGACAGGGGCTGTGTAACTCAAGCGGAGTACCCATTATGGAATACGACGAAAAACTGATTGAGGAAGCCGTACTTGCCCTGCTGACCACCTTCAGCTTTGATAACGGCAACTCATGGAAAGGCCACGACTTTCAAATAATGAACCGACTCCACGAGCAAGGTTTTATCAGTAATCCGGTGAACAAAAACAAATCCATTTGGTTGACGCAGGAAGGCTTGGAACGGGGCAGGCAAATTGCCGATCGGTTGTTTGGCGCGGCACCTGAAGCGCTCGCGGGGCCATAAGCCCAGCCACGGAGTGTTAAACCGCGCTTCATGCGTTTATCCTCAAGACTCCCCGACCTGCCAACCCGGAGCCGCCATGGACCTCGCCACCCTAGCCCTCTTCCTGCCCGCCTGCTTCGCCCTGAACATGGCCCCCGGCCCCAATAACCTGCTATCCGTGAGCAACGCTACCCGCTATGGCTACCGCACCTCCTGCCTCGCCGGTCTCGGCCGTCTGCTGGCCTTCGCCGGCATGATCGCCCTCGCGTCCGCTGGCTTGGCGGTGGTACTGCAAACCTCGGAGTTGTTGTTCTACGGGATCAAGATTCTCGGCGCGGCGTATCTGTTTTACCTGGCATATCAGCTATGGCGCGCAGACCCGCAGCAGCAGGTGGACACCGCGCCGAGCAAGGTAGGCCTGTGGGCCTTGGCGCGGCAGGAATTTCTGGTGGCCGCGGGCAACCCCAAAGCGATCCTGATTTTCACCGCCTTCCTCCCGCAATTCGTGGTGCCCGGCCAACCCATCACCGCGCAATTTGCCCTGCTGGGTGTGATGTTCCTGGCCTTGGAATGGGTGGCTATCAGCGCCTACGCCTATATGGGCCTGCATATGCGCCGCTGGTTTGCCGAGCCGAAGGGCAAGCGCCTGTTCAATCGCTGCTGCGCGGGTTTGTTGTCAGCGGCCGCGGCGGTGTTGTTGACTGCGCGTAAGGCATGAGTGAGGTGTGAATGCGCCTGTGAAGATAGCCGTCATCGGTATCCACCTACCTTCAGTACGAGGCTGCACCTGTGGCGAGGGAGCTTGCTCCCGTGACGACCTGGCAGCCGACGCTGACATAACTGATGCCCCGCGATCCAAAGTGGGAGCTGGCTTGCCTGCGATGACGGCCTGGCAGCCGACAACGATCCCACTGATGCCCAAGTTGCGTAAATACCTAGGCTATCTCAACGGCAAACCATACCTCACCTCCAGCAGCGCCACACCGCCCCTCTCAAGATGGCGCTCTGTCCCGGCCTCCTCGACGCACCCCGACCGGCGATAAAATCGAATCGCCCTTTCATTACCGGCCAAGACCCACAGCGTTAAACGCTCATAGCCTTGCGCCAACAGGTCCTGCAAGCCGGCATTCCACAAGGCCCGCCCGACGCCGGTGTGCCAATACTCGGCGAGTACGTAGATGGCCATGACCTCACCTGCAATGGCCTGCACGGCGTCTTCGTCACGGCTGGCGCCGACGGCTATCCAGCCAACCACCTGCTGGCCCACCTCGGCGACCCATACCGTTGACTCACCCGAGGCAATCGAGCGTACCCAATGGGCTTCGCGCCTAGCCAGCGTTGCTTGCAATCCGCTCAAGAACTGGGCAGGCATCAGGTCACGATAGGCGTCTTGCCAACTGCTGATATGCACCTGGGCAATGGCTTTTGCGTCGGTGGGTAATGCTCTGCGAATCATGGAGATGCTCCTGAAATACGGTTATTCCAGTATGCATGCCCGTCGATGACAGAAAGCCCTGCGCTGAACAGGGCCCAATATCAATGCCAACCCCTATGTAGGAGCGAGCTTGCTCGCGAAGAACTTCAACGATAACGCGGGCTTCCTGAGTGAACGCGGCGCCTGTGGTTTTTTCGCGAGCAAGCTCGCTCCTACAGTAGTTTGAGTACGCAGGCCCGGCGTCGATGAAGAACGCCGGGCCCCGCGTGAAGGCTCCAGCCAATGTCACCCCTTGGTCAGATCCACCAAAGGCGTCTGCCGCACCTCAGTCTCCCGCCCACCCTGAATCTCGCTGACCTGCTTCAAGGCCTTTTCAACAGCCGCCTTATCCGCCAACAAGCTGTAGCTGATCCGGAACTGCTTATGTTCCTTCGCCCCGATCGTAGGCACCAGGTTCAATGGCCGCTGATAACGACGGTTGTACGAAAAACTCGTCCCCGGCTCCAACCCCGTGACATAGCCCTGCCCTTGGGTATCAGTGTTCTTCCACAGGGAAAACACCGGCAGTGTCTGCGTATTGAAGCCAACCGAAACACCCAGGCTGCCGGCCTTGTTATGCAGCACGGTCAAGGTATCGCCCTTGGCATCGGCATACGGCACCACGTTGTAAACCGTTTCGTCATAGTCCTTGGTCGGTGCGCGATAGGTTTGCCAGTCGGCCAGTTCGCCCTTGGCCTTGTCGTTGAACGGCGACACCTGCTTCACCGGCGCAACGAAACGCGCGCCCTGCTCCAGGAACGGCGTGCTGAAGTTACTGTGATACAGCGCCTGGTATTCCTTCGGATAATCGCCATTGTTGGTGAGCGTGTCGTTGAGGGCGAACACCACACTGCCAGGCTCGGTGACCAGTTCGGTCGCAACAGAGAAATCGACCTTCTTGAACGCCTGCTCTTTCAGCTCGCCGCGCAGGGTGATGGCGTACGGCGGTTTTTCATCGATATGCAGGGTGACTTTATTCGCAGGGATATTGGCCGCCCGCCCGTGCAGGGTCAGCAACTCGCCGTTGTCGATGCCAGGATGCCCCACCCATTCGTAGCCGCAACGGGTAACCAGCTCATTGAAACCTTCCAACCATCCCAGACCACCGCGGCCATTGAGCTCGATGAAGGAAGGATTGACCACTTCCTTGACCGGCGAATCCCAGCCCATCCGCACATCGCCAACCGACGCCTGCAACACGTTCATGCCACGGGTCGGCACTACCGAGAGCTTCATCGTGCCGTTGTCGATATCCACGATGCTCACACCCTCCTGCCGACCGCCGTGCAAGGTGCGCAGGGTGACGCTGAAGGGCTTGTCGGTTTGGATGCCGAGTTGCTGGCTGGTGATTTGCCAGTTCTGGGCGGCTTTGTCGGTGTCGAGCAGCACGTAATCCCAGGCCATGGCGTGGGAGGCGGCAGAGAATGCGCTGAGGGCAACGAGGAGTTTTAGCGGGGTCATGGCGGTCGCCTTTATTGGAGTTGTTTGCGCTTTATAAACTCGATGAAACGTTTCAGCAAGCTTAAAAGACGCGACAGTGCGGGGAAAGGCCATGAAAAGGCGATGCGCTTGCGGGCAGGCTGGAACGAAAACGCGAGTGGGCGGTGTATGAGCTTTGGTCCATCCGTGCCGGTTACAACCTTGCGTTGACTCATTGGCTGCAAACGGCCAATTGCAGACCATAGATAACCTGCTAGGCTTCGGGATGTGGCCAAAAGCCATATCGCTTTTCCTATTTCTGGCGCGACACATGAGACAGAGCAGGGAGTGATGCACAGGCAAGGAGCACAATCAGACACAGCAGCGGAAAGCATTACACCACTTTTGCCGTCTATTTATAGTTAGAAACTCACATCTGAGCACGAAAGGAGCGCTGCGAACAAAATTCAAAAACAAGCCAAAGACGAACCAATCAACTGAAATCCAGCCAAAGGATCTCAAAATGAAATCGACGACCGTCTCAGCTACACCCAAAATCAGACTCACTGGAGACACAGGCACAGCGATTGAAGTGGATATTTCAAATCTAAATGCTACCCCTGATCAAAAGATAGCGCTTGAAAAGCTTCTGTCCTCTGGAGATTTAAACTCACTTGACCAATCTGAGCGAGATCTAATAAAGGATCTAAAGGCCTACGTTGGACTTGGAACAATAACGCCTCAATTCTTGGTTAGATTCGATACAACATGGGTAAAAATCGACGAAATTTAACGTAAGCGTGGTGAAATTGAACTATAAGATATTGTTATCAGGCATCGGGAGCATTCAAGCCTTTTTAAGAGCTGAATCAATTTCAGCCAAGGAAGCATTGAATGTTTCCCTTTTCTCCCTTGATATTCTTGCAGCATACAAACTCGAAGAGATAGTCGCCCCGAAGGAGATACTGTCATGCCTAGCCGATTATAGTGAAGTATTTTTAACAAATACACCGAGCGCAGATTTTATTAAGTCCGTCATAAAAAATTACCCACAAAAGCCCCCATCAATACAAAGAGATATAAGTGAATCCAATTGCACTGAAGAGCTATTCAAGTATGGAATAATTTTCAACGAAAACACCACGGATTCATTTGCAATCAAGCCGTGTGAAGAGTTGGTGCTCTCACTTTCTTCACGAGATTTATTCAAATCAATATTTTGGGTTCATGCTGCCTTATCCGCGAAACGCGAACTGAGTGAGACGGAAGCTCTCTCGATAAAGCAAGCAGTTAATTACATAAACATAACGGCCGAGTCAATGGCTGATGCAAAATTGAAGTGGTGGCTAAAAATGGCCAATCTAGTGCCGCATAGGGAGCGCATATGAACATTGAAAAAAATGTGGAGGCGGTGCTAAAGCTAATTAACTGGGTAGTAGCCAATCGAGATAATTTTTCCCACAAGTTAGGCAAAACAACTGATGAGCAGCTTATTCTGCTTAAGCCAATTGGTGAGCTCGCTCTTTGCTGCGACCTAATGATCCGAGGAAATTTGCATTCCGTAGCAGCGAGAGAGTTGCTAGAGTGGGCTTGGCTAGAGCTCGACTCTGGCGACTTCCTCAAGTTGGCGCTAATCAGTCGCCCAGGACTAATGATGATTAGCTCTCTTTACGCAACATTTTATCGAAACAACATAAAAAACGAATCCCTAGGGCGATTGATAAAAAACTTCTCAGAGTCAGAGTTCTCAAAATCCATTCAATACCCTTACTGGCGCCGCCTGGATCTAAATAGGGCATTGTGCGACCTGGAAGTGTTTGAAAGCTTAAACTACTCGCCTGATCTTACGTGGTCATATCATCGCCCAGAGCCATGGATCATCGAAAATGATTCAGCCTATGCGCTAACTCACGAAGTTTTCTACATAACAAACTTTGGCGCATCACCTGACTCTCTAACACCAGCAACCACCAGCTACATAAGAACCTGGCTGCCTGCCTGGAAGAGAATTTTTCTTGGTGACAACAACCTTGATATATTTACCGAACTGTTAATGGTTTCCCTATGCATAGGAAAGCCTTACAACGAGCTAGTTAGCTTCAAAATAATTGCTGAATCAATAAGCCCATCAGGGTTCTTGCCTGGCCCGGAAAATGGAGGCAAGAGCCTACTTTCCGGTATCAGGGATGAAGGTAGGTCAATTTTTCTTCAAAACTATCACACTACATTAGTTGGCATAATGGCGTTTAGTCTACTTGAGTCAGCATGCCCCACCAGAGAACTTCTAACCACCGGCTCAACGTGGTCGGATAACATGGGCGTTAGTAACCAAGAAGGTTAGCGGGTTCGAACGATCAATCACCCCAATCTAATGGTCCCTTTTGGCCGAAATCCGCCGGTCAGCCCCCTCCTCCCCAAAAATCCCTCCCCTCACCCCCCACACCTCTCCACCAAAAAATCCACAAACGCCCTAACCCGCGCCGGCATCGCCCCTCCCCCCACAAACACCGCATGAATCGGTTCCACATCCCCAGGATTAAATTCCTCCAACAACACCACCAACTCCCCCCGCCTCACCTCCTCCACCACACTAAACGCCCCAATTCTCGCCACCCCCGCCCCCAGCTTCGCCAACTGCGCCAATGCCTCGCCGCTATTTCCCTCAATCGTCCCCGCCACTTTCAGCGAAAACTCCCGCCCCTCCACCCGAAACGGCCAATCCGGGGCCGCTCTACGGAAGTTAAAGCGCAGGCAGTTGTGCTGCAGTAAATCCTGCGGCGTCACGGGGGTGCCATGCCGTGCCAGGTAGTCCGGTGAAGCAACGATAACCTGCCCGGTAGAGCCGATAAGGCGAGCAGTCAGGGGGCTGTCGGCGAGGGGGCCGAAGCGGATGGCGACGTCGGCCTGGCCGCCGAGGATGTCCACGACTTCGTCGCCGAGCATCAGGTCGACGACGATGGCGGGATAGCGGGCGCTGAAGGCGGCGATCAGGGGGACGATGGTCATGCGGCCGTGGGCTAGTGCGGCGCTGACGCGCAGGCGTCCGCGTGGGGCGCCCTGGTCGGTGATGGCGTCTTCGACTTCGGCCATGTCGGCGAGGATGCGCCGGGCGCCGCGCAGGTAGGCTTCGCCTTCGGCGGTGAAGGTGATGGCGCGGGTGGTGCGCAGTAGCAGACGGGTGCCGATGCGCTGTTCGGTGCGGGTAATGATGCGGCTGATGGCCGATGGGGTCAGCCCCAAGGCCCTGGCCGCGCCCGACAGGCTGCCGTGCTCGGCGACCATGGTGAACACTTCCATCTCTCCCGAACGCCCGCCGATGTCCATTTGTGCCTCCTGCGCAAAGCTGTAGTTCCCAACCAAGGGCTACTGCTGCAAAAGACAGGATTGTAGCATTTGGCTCACAGATGAGGAGTCACCCATGCGTATCAATCCCCCCCTTGTAGCATTGTCCGTCGGTGCCTTTGGCATCGGGGTCACAGAGTTTGCCCCTATGGGCATGTTGCCCGGTATCGCCGCTGATCTTAACGTCTCCATTCCCGCTGCGGGGCTGTTGGTAAGCGCCTACGCCATGGGCGTGCTGATTGGCGCGCCGATCATGACCCTGGCGACGGCCAGGGTGCCCCGCCGTTATCTGCTGATCGGGCTGATGGCGATTTTTACCCTGGGTAATTTGCTGTCGGCGTTGGCCAGCAACTACCAGACGCTGATGATCGCCAGGCTGGTGACGTCGCTCAATCACGGAGCGTTCTTTGGAATTGGCTCGATCGTGGCCGCAAGCCTGGTGGCGCCCGAGAAACGCGCGGGCGCTGTGGCGGCGATGTTCATGGGGCTGACCCTCGCAACCATTGGCGGCGTGCCTCTGGCGACCTGGTTTGGCGAGAACTTTGGTTGGCGCACCGCGTTCTGGGGCATCAGCGGGCTTGGCGCGGTGGTCATGGCTGCGCTGTGGTGGGCCTTGCCCAATACTCCCGCGCCCAAGGGTGGCGGCCTGATGGCGGAAATCCGTGTGCTGGGGCGCGGGCCGGTGCTGGCCGCGCTGGCCCTGACCGTGGTGGGCTCGAGTGCGATGTTTACGGTATTCACCTACATCGCGCCGATTCTGCGCGATGTCACCCATGCCTCGACCAACTTCGTCACTGGAATGCTGGTGCTGTTCGGAATCGGGCTCACCCTGGGCAATGTGTGGGGTGGCAAGTCAGCGGACCGCTCAGTGGACCGCACTTTGATCATCTCGCTGGTGGTGTTGATTGCCGTGCTGTTGGCCTTTTCGGTGCTCATGCAGTGGCCGTTGCCCGCTGCGCTGTCGATCCTGCTGTGGGGCGCTGCCAGCTTTGCCCTGGTGCCGCCGCTGCAGATGCGGGTGATGGAGGCCGCCAAAGACGCGCCTAACCTGGCTTCGGCGATGAACATCGGTGCGTTCAATTTTGGCAATGCGATTGGTGCGGCATTGGGTGGCGCGGTGATCAATGCCGGGCTGGGCTACCCGGCCATATCCCTGGCAGGCGCACTGATGGCGGGCCTGGGCTTGCTGATGGTATTGGGGCTGAGCTGGCGTTCGCGGCGGGCCGACTCACGCGCTGGCCGGGAGGCGGTGCAAGCCTGAGTAGCGTGCAGGTTGTTCGTCTAGACTTCATGCACCTTTCAACCCGAGGAGCCTTGCGATGAACAACAAGAATACAATCTGCCTCTGGTACAACGGCGATGCCCTGGAGGCAGCGACCTTCTACGCGCAGACCTTCCCCGACAGCGAAGTAAAGGCCGTACACCGTGCGCCTGGCGACTACCCATCCGGCAAGCAGGGTGATGAGTTGACGGTGGAATTCACCGTACTGGGTATCCCCTGCGTGGGCCTCAATGGCGGCCCCCTGTTCAAGCACAGTGAGGCGTTTTCCTTTCAGGTGTCTACCGAGGATCAGGAGGAAACCGACCGTTTATGGCATGCCATCATCGACAACGGTGGGCAGGCGAGCGCTTGCGGTTGGTGCAAGGACAAGTGGGGGCTGTCGTGGCAGATCTCGCCGCGGGTGTTGGTCGATGCAGTTACCAGTAAAGATCCTGCCGTCGCCAAGCGTGCATTCGAAGCGATGATGACCATGACCAAAATCGACATCGCTGCCATCGAAGCCGCCATTGCCGGAAACTGAACGGTGGGAGCGCTCGAGCCTTGGCGAGGCCGCGATGGCGGTGGGTCAGCCAGCGTAACAGCAGACAGCAACCACGATGCGAAGCGAGTCGCTCTTGATCTTAGGCGCCCCGTTAAACCGCGCTGGCGGATTACGGGCACACCGAGCCTAGGCGAGGTGCCGAGTGGTGGGGCAAGAGCGTTTTGCTTACTTTGGCCTGGGCCGGCATCCCGGCTTTTGCAAAGTGAGCCGCCGTCAGGGCGGAACCATCGGTGGCCGTTACCTTAATAATGGATATGTACTCGGTCAGATCCAATATCCCGGTCGGCTGGCAGACCGCCTTCGCAGGCAAGCCAGCTCCCACATTTGAATCGCGGCGCGTTAGTTAGATCGACGCCGGCTGTCAGGCCGTCACGGGAGCAAGCTCCCTCGCCACAGGTTCAGCGTCGCACCAAATTTGTGTAGATACCTATGACCATCGCAGGCAAGCCAGCTCCTACATCTGGATTGCGCGCCCTCCCCCATGCGGCAAAAAAAGTCATACAACGGACGCCCGGTTGCGACACCGTCAATACCGGCCTATGTTCCAAGCCATGCTGTTTTTTTGCTGTCCCCCGCCCTGCGCCCATCCCGTAACCAGGAGACGACATGCCCACCCCTTCACGCCCTGCTGTACTTGAGCTGATCGGCAACACCCCGCTGGTCAAGGTCAGCCGCTTCGATACCGGCCCCTGCACGCTGTTTCTCAAGCTTGAATCGCAAAATCCCGGCGGTTCCATCAAGGACCGCATCGGCCTGGCGATGATCGACGCCGCTGAACGCGACGGTCGTTTGCGCCCTGGCGGTACCATCATTGAAGCCACCGCCGGCAATACCGGCCTGGGCCTGGCGCTGGTGGGCCGGGCCAAGGGTTACCGGGTGGTGTTGGTGGTGCCCGACAAGATGTCCACGGAAAAGGTGCTGCACCTGAAGGCCATGGGCGCCGAGGTGCATATCACCCGCTCCGATGTGGGCAAGGGCCATCCCGAGTATTACCAGGACGTGGCGGCACGCTTGGCCAAAGATATTCCAGGCTCGTTCTTCGCCGACCAGTTCAATAACCCGGCCAACCCCTTTGCCCACGAGACCAGCACCGCGCCGGAGATCTGGGCGCAGACCCAGCACGACGTAGACGCCATTGTGGTGGGCGTCGGCTCGGCCGGCACGCTCACCGGTTTGACGCGGTTCTTCAAGCGCGTGCAACCCGAACTGGCCATGGTGCTGGCCGACCCGGTCGGTTCGGTGATGGCCGAATACAGCCGCAGCGGCAAGCTGGAAACCCCTGGTTCCTGGGCCGTGGAAGGTATCGGCGAAGACTTCATCCCTTCGATTGCCGATCTGTCCAGCGTGCGCCACGCCTACTCCATCAGCGATGCCGACAGCTTCGACCACGCCCGCCAATTGCTCAAGGCCGAAGGCATCCTCGGCGGCTCATCCACCGGCACCCTGCTCGCCGCTGCCTTGCGCTACTGCCGCGAGCAAACCGAGCCCAAGCGCGTGGTGACCTTTGTTTGCGACACCGGTACGCGCTACCTGTCGAAGGTTTACAACGACCAGTGGATGAACGACGCGGGCCTGTTGCAGTACAAGCACTACGGCGACCTGCGCGACCTGATCGCGCGCCGCTTCGAAGACGGCCGCGTGATCAGCGTAAGCCCCGACGACACCCTGCTCACCGCCTTCCAGCGCATGCGCCTGGCGGACGTGTCGCAACTGCCGGTGCTGGTCGATGGCCAGACCCTGGTGGGCGTGATCGACGAGTCCGACATCCTGCTGGGCCTGCACCACGACGCCGCAGACTTTTCCATGACCGTCGCCAGCGCCATGACCAACACCCTGCACACCCTGGCCCCCAGCGCCAGCCTGGCCGAACTGCAGGCTGAGCTGGATCGCGGCCTGGTCGCCATTATTGCCGACGCCGCAGGCTTTCATGGCCTGATCACCCGCGTCGACCTGCTTAACCACCTACGGAGGTCCCTTGCATGAGCCAGCCCGATAAAAGCGCGTTTGCCACCCGTGTGATCCACGCCGGGCAGTCACCCGACCCGACCACGGGCGCGCTGATGCCGCCGATCTACGCCAACTCCACCTACCTGCAAGACAGCCCCGGCGTGCACAAGGGTTTTGACTATGGCCGCTCCCATAACCCCACGCGTTTCGCCCTGGAACGCTGCGTGGCCGACCTTGAAGGCGGCAGCCAGGCATTTGCATTTGCCTCGGGGCTGGCGGCGATCTCCACCGTGCTGGAACTGCTGGATGCCGGCGCGCATATCGTCTCGGGCAACGACCTGTACGGCGGCACTTTCCGCCTGTTCGACAAGGTGCGCCAGCGCAGTGCCGGGCACCGTTTCAGCTATGTCGACCTCAGCGACTTGTCGGCGTTTGAAGCGTCATTGCAGGACGACACGCGCATGGTCTGGGTCGAAACCCCAAGCAACCCGCTGCTGAGCCTGACCGACCTGCACGCCGTGGCCCGCATCTGCCGTGCCCGCGGGATTATCTGCGTGGCCGACAATACCTTTGCCAGCCCCTGGATCCAGCGCCCGCTGGAGTTGGGCTTCGACATCGTGGTGCACTCCACCACCAAATACCTCAATGGGCATTCTGATGTGATCGGTGGTATCGCTGTTGTCGGTGATAACGCTGAATTGGCCGAACGCCTGGGCTTCCTGCAAAACTCCATCGGCGCCATCGCTGGGCCGTTCGATGCCTTCCTGACCCTGCGCGGGGTAAAAACCCTGGCGCTGCGCATGGAGCGCCATTGCAGCAATGCCCTGGACCTGGCCACCTGGCTGGAGCAACAGCCGCAAGTGTCACGGGTTCACTACCCGGGCCTCAAATCCCACCCACAGCACGACCTGGCGAAACAGCAGATGCGCGGCTTTGGCGGGATGATTTCAGTGGACTTGAACAGCGACTTGGCCGGCGCGACGCGCTTTCTGGAAAACGTGAAGATCTTCGCCCTGGCCGAGAGCCTGGGGGGCGTGGAAAGCCTGATCGAGCACCCGGCGATCATGACCCATGCCAGCATCCCGGCGGCGACGCGAGCGCAATTGGGGATTGGCGATGGGCTGGTGCGCTTGTCGGTGGGGGTTGAAGATGTGGAGGATTTGCGCGCCGATCTGGCGCAAGCCTTGGCCCACATCTAACTCAATTTGATCGTTCCCACGCTCCGCGTGGGAACGCATCCGGTGACGCTCTGCGTCACGCTTGGGGACGCAGAGCGTCCCTGACTGCATTCCCACGCGGAGCGTCGGAACGATCATTGTGTATCAGCCTTGGGTGATGCTGGCCCGCGCCGCATGCAGCTTCTTGTAGCTGTCGATCAAGCGCAAATGCCGGTCCAGGCCTTCCAGCTTCATGCTGGTCGGCGTCAGCCCATAAAAGCGCACACTGCCGTCAACCGAACCGATCACCGCGTCCATGCGCTCATTACCGAACATGCGCCGGAAGTTGGCCTCGTAGTCAGCCAGCTCGAGGTCATCATCCAGTTCCATCTCCAGCACCGCATTCATCGCCTGGTAAAACAGGCCGCGCTCAACGGTGTTGTCGTTGTACTGCAGGAACATCTCTACGCATTCCTTGGCCTCTTCATACTGCTTCAGCGCCAGGAATATCAGCAGTTTCAGCTCCAGGATGGTCAACTGGCCCCACGCGGTGTTGTCGTCGAACTCAATGCCAATCAACGTAGTGATATCGGTGTAGTCGTCCAGCTCACTTTCTATCAGGCGCTCGACCAACGCCTGCAGCTCCTCCTCGCTGAGGCGATGCAGGTTGAGGATGTCTTCGCGGAAAAACAGCGCCTTGTTGGTGTTGTCCCAGATCAGGTCATCCACCGGGTAGATTTCCGAGTAGTCCGGCACCAGGATGCGGCAGGCAGTAGCGCCCAGGTGCTCATACACCGCCATGTACGACTCTTTGCCCATGCCTTCTAGGATGCCGAACAGCGTGGCGGCTTCCTGGGCGTTGGAGTCTTCGCCCTGGCCGGAGAAGTCCCACTCGACGAATTCATAATCCGACTGGGCACTGAAGAAGCGCCACGACACTACGCCGCTGGAATCGATAAAGTGCTCGACGAAGTTGTTCGGCTCGGTGACCGCCTGGCCTTCGAAGGTCGGCTGCGGCAGGTCGTTCAAGCCTTCGAAGCTACGGCCTTGCAGCAGCTCGGTGAGGCTGCGTTCCAGCGCCACTTCCAGGTTGGGGTGCGCGCCGAACGAAGCGAACACGCCGCCGGTACGCGGGTTCATCAAGGTCACGCACATCACCGGGAACTCACCGCCCAGGGACGCGTCCTTGACCAGCACCGGAAAGCCCTGGGCTTCCAGGCCTTCGATACCCGCCAGGATGCCCGGGTACTTGGCCAGCACTTCGGCGGGTACGTCCGGCAGCGCAAATTCGCCTTCGATGATTTCGCGCTTCACCGCTCGCTCGAAAATCTCCGACAGGCACTGCACCTGGGCTTCGGCCAAGGTGTTGCCGGCGCTCATGCCGTTGCTCAGGTAGAGGTTTTCGATCAGGTTGGACGGGAAATACACCACCTCGCCATCGGACTGACGCACGAACGGCAGCGAGACAATGCCACGGGCTTCGTTGCCGGAGTTGGTGTCGAACAGGTGTGAACCACGCAGCTCGCCCTCGCGGTTGTAGACTTTCAGGCAGTAGGCATCGAGGATTTCACTCGGCAGCTCATCGTTGGGGCCCGGCTGGAACCAACGTTCGTCCGGGTAATGCACGAACGGCGCGTTGGCCAGGTCCTCGCCCCAGAACTGGTCGTTGTAGAAGAAGTTGCAGTTCAGACGCTCTATGAACTCACCCAGCGCCGACGCCAGCGCGCCCTCTTTGGTCGCGCCTTTGCCGTTGGTAAAGCACATCGGTGAATGGGCGTCGCGGATATGCAGCGACCACACGTTGGGCACGATATTGCGCCACGAGGCAATCTCGATCTTCATGCCCAGGCCCGCGAGAATCGCCGACATGTTGGCGATGGTCTGCTCCAGCGGCAGGTCCTTGCCGGCAATGTAGGTGCCTGCTGCGGACGTGGAGTTGGGCATCAACAGCGCCTGGGCATCGGCGTCGAGGTTCTCGACTTCCTCAATCACGAATTCCGGCCCGGCCTGCACCACCTTCTTCACGGTGCAGCGGTCGATGGAGCGCAGGATGCCTTGGCGGTCCTTGTCGGAGATATCTGTGGGCAATTCGACCTGGATCTTGAAAATCTGGTTGTAGCGGTTTTCCGGGTCGACGATGTTGTTCTGCGACAGGCGAATATTCTCGGTGGGAATATTGCGCGTCTGGCAGTACAACTTCACAAAGTACGCCGCACACAACGCCGACGAAGCCAGGAAGTAGTCGAATGGCCCCGGTGCCGAACCATCGCCCTTGTAGCGGATGGGCTGGTCGGCAATGACCGTGAAGTCATCGAACTTGGCTTCAAGCCGAAGGTTGTCGAGAAAGTTGACCTTAATTTCCATGCGGGCACACCAGAATAACGAGCTAAACAAATTGGCCGCCATTATGAAGCGTTTCGCCGGGAAGTCTCAGGGTTTTGCGTATGGGCTGCTGATCAGTGCTAACGTCCGCCCTGTGGGAGCGCGTTGCTCCAGTTAGATAATGCTCACCACTGCCAGGACAGGCCATGGAACCGATAGCGCCGAACGCCGCACTGTTGATCATCGATATGCAAAAAGGCATGGCCGATCCCACCCTTGGCCGCCGCAACAACCCAGACGCTGAGCAGCACATACAGCAATTGCTCAATGCCTGGCGCCAGGCGCAACGCCCGATCATTCATGTGCGGCATATCTCCCGCTCTGGCGCTTCGGTGTTCCGGCCAGGCCAGCCCGGCTGTGAGTTCCAGGATGCGCTGCACCCTCTGGCCCATGAGCATGTGGTGGAAAAAAACGTACCGGATGCATTCAGCGCCACGGGCCTGGAGCGCTGGCTGCACCTGCGCTCGATCCAGCAGTTGGTAATCGTCGGGGTCATCACCAACAATTCAGTGGAATCCACCGCACGCTCGGGCGGCAACCTGGGGTTCGACGTGATCGTGGCGGCGGATGCCTGTTTTACCTTCGATCAAACCGACTTGTCGGGACGGCTGTGGGCCGCAGAGGATGTGCATGCGTTGTCGCTCAGTAACCTGGCGATGGACTATGCAAGGGTGTTCAATACCGGGGAAATATTAGATCCATGTAACCCGCGATGCGCTTTTTGATGCAATGCTGCACCTGTGGCGAGGGAGCTTGCTCCCGTGACAGCCCTAAAGCCGCCGCTTACCTAAATGTCGCCCCGATTCGCCTGCCCCCATCGTTCATGGAAAACGGCTAAAACACCCCGGCATCCTCCAGCATTTGCGGCAACGCCTGCGGCCATACCGTATCGCTCGTCGCGAGCAGCGCCTCTGCCGACCACCAATGATGATCCGCCATCACCTGGGTCTCCTCTACTGTCCATTCGGCCCTGGAAAGCGCGTCGCTGGATGCATGCACAACGAAGTACCGCTCTACTGCCAACACGGTTTCACCGCTGGGTAACACCAACGGGAAACTACGCTCTGCCACGGATTCCCCAACGCTGCTGACCGTGATACCCGTCTCTTCGCGCAACTCACGAATCGCGGCGCTGTAAAAGCTCTCCCCAGCCTCTACGCCGCCGCCCGGTGTGGCCCAGTAATCCTGGCCGGCTAGGGCGCCGTCTTTATGCACGAAGCGAAACAGCAACACTTGCTGTGCAGGGTTGATGACCAGTAATCGTGCGGCTTTGCGTTCACGCATCTGATTGATTCCTTTCTATGAGGGCCGAAACCATCCAGCTTAGAAACGCCCGTAGGCGTGTCGTAAATGCCTCGCCCTCGGCGCTCGGGTTGCGTGCCTCAAACAGGAAGTAGGCGATTTGCACGCGCATGGTCGGGTAATGCTGAACGAACAGCCCGACGTAGTCTTCCAGGGTTTGCGGCCAGTTTTGTGCATCTACCGCTCGCAGGGTGTGGGTAGCGCGGATCAAGGCTCGCGATGCTTCCCGCTGCAGGCCAAGCCGTGTGTGTTCAGTACTGGCCTGTTCGATGCGCAACAGGTACGCCGTAAGCGCCTGTTCAAAATCGCCGTTGACCGCCAGGGCGATGGCGCGGGACGGGCGAAACGGTTCGACGTGCAGTGACAGGTCTTCGCCCCAGAGACAGCGGCAATGATGTTTGAGCCAGAAGCCCCAACTGTTTAGGTTTTCAGGCGCCAACACCTGGGCGCGGTGACCGATATCAAAGTCGATCTTGGTGACATGGGGATGCCGTTGCTCCAAAGCGAGTCGGGCCGACTCCAATTGTTCAAGCACAGGCGCATCCGGTGGCTCGACCAGTATCAGGGAAAGGTCAAGATCAGAAATGCCGGTCTCACCTTCGCCCCGTGCGATGCTGCCATACAGGTAGATCCCGTGCAGCCCCAGCTCAGGCCGGGACAAGGTAGCGCAAACGTCCGCCAGCAGGGGCTGGAACTCCGGTTGTATAGGTCCATCAGCGACGGTGAGGATATAGCCGTCGCCATCGATGCCAGCAGGTTTTTGGGTAGTCACGGGCGATGCACCTCAATCACCAACCCTTCCTCTTCACTCGGCACACTGAAATGGCGAGTGATCAGGTCAAACTCGGCATCAGTGGCGGCAAAATCATGGTCACCTCGGGCATTGCGCGCATGCAGGCGCGCACGACAGGTGGCATCGTCCAGATCCAGGTAATGCAGGCAGTGCGGCACCTTGGCTGCCTGGGCCAGGCCGAGTAACCATTGACGATTGGCGAGGGTATTGGCCGGAAAATCCAGCACCACATTGACGCCGCACGCCAACAGATCGATCACCAGCGGCTCAAGTACTCCACGAACCTGCTGGGCACAGCGCAGGTAGTCGGCAATGCTCTGGATCTGACCAGGGTAGAGACTGGCCAGCCACTGGTCTTCGCTGAGCACAATGGCTGCGTGCTCGGTGGCGAGGGTCTTGGCGAGTGTGGACTTGCCGGAGGCGATCTTGCCGCATAACAGGTGCAGGGTTGGCATAAAACGATTCCTTGGAGGAGCCCAACAGGATGAGTCATGCAGGCATTATCGTAAACACATCCAGTTGAATCCTCGTTCCCGAGCGAGGTCACCTATCAGGAGACGACAACGCAATTGGAGGTGGTGATGAACCTTGCAATGACACTCTTCAGTCTGTTTGCCGGTTGGATGGCGATTGTGATTTCGATGCTATGGGGTGTGCTGCGAGTGCTGCGCTGGCACCATGCTTAGCACCCCGGACGGTCGCTACTTTGTGGTCAAGGGGCAGTTGTGGCGCTGTACCAATCCGGCGCTGGATGAAGCGACGCGCCAATACTGGGTCAATGAATTGATGGATGCACGCCGGGCGGTCAAGTCAGCCAAGGGCAGCGCCGACCCCGAACCCTTGAACGCCGCCCGGCAACGGGTGCAGCGTGCCAAGGTGGCATTGGGCGAGCGTGGCCCTGTGTGGTGGGGCGATGGCAGCCCGGATTACAACCGCCGCCAGGTCAAAAATACGCCCTATTGGGCATGGTTCGAGAAACACCTCGACACGCCATCCCAGTGAACTTTCTTACAAGTGCCATGCTCCTTTCCTATGCGAAGTCAGCGCGCCCTGAGCCCAGGGTGCAGAACGATAAGGAGCCGCCACCAATATGACTACCCTCTCCACTTACCCCGTCGTCAGGCCTGGGCCGTTGCATGGCACATTGCTTGCCGGCACCGTGCCGTTGTTTCTCGGGGCCTTGCTCAGTGATATCGCCTACGGCCAGACCTACCAGATCCAATGGGCCAATTTTGCCTCCTGGCTGATCGCCGGGGCGCTGGTGTTCTGTGGTTTTGCCCTGCTGTTTGCACTGGTCAACCTGCTGCGCGCCGAACACAAGGGCGGGCGCCCGGTGGCGTACTTCCTGCTGTTGCTGGGCACATGGGTGCTGGGGCTGGTGAACGCCTTTCAACATGCCAAGGATGCCTACGCCATGATGCCTGCTGGCCTGGTGCTGTCGGCGATCATCACCGTGCTGGCGATTGTCGCCACCTGGATCGGCTTGACCAACCTGCGTTCAGGAGCTGCCCGATGAAACCACTCAACACACTGACCCTGCTCAGCGCCGCCCTGTTGCTGAGTGCCTGTGGCGGCGAAGGTGACAAGACCCAGGCGCGCGGCCCTGACCCCAAGCTGCCCGAACAACAAAGCAGCCTGTTGCCGAGCATGAAGATTGCCGAGCCCACGCCGTGGGGCGATCAAAAGCCCAAGGTACCCGAAGGCTACAGCGTCACCGCCATCGCCACCGACCTTGCGATCCCGCGCCAGACCCTGGTGCTGCCCAACGGCGATATCCTGGTGGCCGAAGGCCGTGGCGGCAGTGCGGCCAAACTCAAGCCCAAGGACGTGATCGCCAGTGTGATCAAGGCCCAGGGCAACACCAAGGTCAAGGGCGGCAACCGCATTACGCTGCTGCGTGACGCCGACGGTGACGGCACCTATGAACTCAAGACGGTATTCGCCGACAACCTCAACGCTCCCTACGGGCTGGCATTCGCCGACGGCAAACTGTATGTGGCCAACCAGGACGCACTGGTGCGCTTTGACTACGCCGACGGCCAGACCAAGGCCAGCGCCCCGCCCGTCAAAGTCACCGACCTGCCGGCGCAGATCAACCATCACTGGACCAAGTCATTGGCCGTCAGTGACGACGGGCGTCAGCTGTATGTGGGCATCGGTTCCAACAGCAACATCACCGAACGCGGCATGGAAGTGGAGATCGACCGCGCAATGGTCTGGCAGATCGATGCCGCCACCGGTGCGCATAAGCCCTACGCTACGGGCCTGCGCAATCCGACGGCGCTGACCATCCAACCGGGCTCAGGGCAACTGTGGACCGTGGTCAACGAGCGCGATGAACTCGGCCCCGACCTGGTGCCAGACTACCTGACGTCGGTGCGTGAAGGTGCCTTCTACGGCTGGCCCTACAGCTACTGGGGCCAGAACGTCGACCCCCGCGCACAACCGCAGAACCCGGCCAAGGTGGCTGCGGCGATCAAACCCGATTACAGCCTGGGCTCCCATGTGGCCGCGCTGGGCGTGGATTTTTCCATCCCCGCCATGGGTGAAAAATTCGCTGACGGCGCGTTTGTCGGCGAGCACGGCAGTTGGAACCGTGACAACCCAGTGGGCTACAAGGTGATCTTCGTGCCGTTCAGCAACGGCAAACCGGCGGGCGAGCCCATCGACTTTGCCACCGGCTTTCGCGGCGACGATGGCAAGACCCGTGGGCGTCCAGTGGGGGTGACGGTAGACCCCAAAGGCGCGCTGATCATTGCAGACGACCTGGCCAATACGATTTGGCGCGTCACGCGTAACCAATAACCGCAGATGACAGGGGCAGCGACGCCCCTGTCAGCCGTCACTTTGCAATTGTGCGTCAAGCCAGGCCAACAACGCCGTGACCTCCTCCCGACTGCCCGCCCCTTGCTGCCTGTAGACCGAAATAGCCTCGGGCAAAAACACGCTTTCTGCGCAGGGCCGCACCAGCGCCCCACTGTCAATCAGCCGGCTTGCGGTACGACGCCAACCCATGGCGATACCGTGCCCTTCCACGGCGGCTTGCAACATCAGCGGGTAACTGTCGAAGGTGGCACTGCGTGCATCCCTGGCCAGCGTGTGGCCGAACATCTGCAGCCACTCATCCCACTCCATCAAATGCGGAGGCTCGGAGCTGTGGTGCAGAAAGGTGCAGGGCTTTAATTCAGCCAGTGATAACGGTTGTTCCGGGCAGAGGTAGCTGGGGCAGCACACCGGGAACACCTCGTCGGAGGCGGTGAACATCAGCGTATGGCTGCCACTGGCGCGCCGGGTACTTTGCAGGGCCACATCGAAATGCCCGTCGAACTGGGTGATCGGCCGCGTGCAGGTCACCACCTGGATCTCGATCTGCGGGTATTGCTGGTGGAAGGTCGCCAGGCGCGGCATCAACCAATAGAACGCCTCGCATAGCTGGCATAGCAGTACCACGCGATTTCGCTGGGGCGATGTTCTCAGGCTGACCGCGCCCTCACTGATGCTGTGCAAGGCCAGGCTGACCACCCGCCCCAGCTCACGCCCTTCTTGCGTCAGGAACACCCCACGGTTGCGCCGACAAAACAGCTTGACCCCCAGGTTGTATTCCAGCCCGCGGATCTGCCGACTGACCGCTGCCTGGGTGATGTGCAATTCATCGGCCGCCTTGGAGAAACTCTCCAGGCGCGCCGCCGCTTCAAACGGCAGGAGGCTGGCCAGAGGCGGTAAGGTTTTGCCAAGTGCATTCATAATCTGTGGTTATGCATCCAAGGCTGAAAACTCGTTTGTAGCACAGCCGCAGCGCTGGGCACCATGAATCCCTCACTTCATGGATCAGCCTGATGACCAGCGCCCGCACCTCACTCTTTACCGGTGTGATATTTGCCGTTGTCGCCACCCTTGGCTGGGCGCTGAACTTCATTGCGCCCTACGTCACCGGCGTCTACAGCCTCTACGACTTGATGGCCGTACGGTTTCTGATGGCCGGTGGGCTGGGTCTCGTCTGGATCATGGTGTGCAGGGCGCAATTGAGTGTACTCAGCACCGGCCAGTGCGTACTGGCGGCAGCACTGGGCGCACTGGGTTGCCTCGGTTATGGCGCGTGCATTGCTGCCGGCGTGATGTTCGGCGGCCCGGTGCTGACGCCAGCGTTTGTCGGCATGGTCCCGGTGCTACTGGCGTTGATAGGCAACGCCAGTCACAAGACCCTGCAATGGCGCCAGTTGGTGATGCCGTTGTCCTGCCTCACCATGGGGCTGTTGCTGGCCACGGTCAGCAGCCTCCACCTGCCCGCCTCCGGCACCGGTTCCTGGCTGGCGGCTTTGTGCTTCTCCCTGGGCGCAGTGGCCTTGTGGCTGGGGTTCAGCGTCATCAATCAACAGCAACTGGCGCGCCTGCCAGCCAGCGCAACCGGTCTGTGGACTGCCCTGATGCTGGTAGGCGCAGGCGGCGCGGCGCTGTGCCTGCTGCCATGGCTATACGCGCTGGGCTTGTTCCGGTTGCCGACCCTTGGCGCGGCTTGGAGCCAGGCATGGCCGCTGTATGCCTGGAGCCTGGGCATCGCGGTGATGTCCACGGTGGTCGGCGCCTGGGCCTGGAACGCGGCAACGCGGCGCCTGCCCATGGTACTGAGCGGTCAGTTGATTGCCCTGGAATCACTCTTCGCCAGCCTGCTCGGTCTAGGCTTTCACCAGCGCTGGCCGACGCCAATGGAGGCCGTGGGCCTGGCTGCCGTGCTCGTCGGCGTGGTCATGGCGGTTCGTATCCTCCTGGCGCAGGCAAAACCCGCCACAACCCATCAGACCTTAGGGGAGACTCAACCATGACCCATTCAAACGACGCACTGGCACTGCCCCACACCTTTGACTTCCACAATCAAACCGTGCGCTGGGGCCAGCTGGGTACCCAGGGGCCTGCGCTGGTGATGGTGCATGGCACACCGTTCTCTTCCCATGTGTGGCGCCGTATCGCACCCTTGTTCGCCCAGCAATACCGCGTGTTCTATTACGACCTGCTTGGCTATGGCCAGTCTGAACAGGCGCCGGGCCAGGACGTGTCCCTGGGCGTGCAAAACCTGTTGCTCGCCGCACTGCTACACCATTGGGGCCTGGAACGCCCCCATGTGCTGGCCCATGATTTTGGCGGTGCCACGGCGCTGCGTGCGCATCTGCTCGATGGCTGCGACTATGCCAGCCTGACCTTGATCGACCCCGTCGCCATGGCGCCCTGGGGTTCGCCGCTGGTGCAGCATGTGCGCCGCCATGAACAGGCCTTCAGCGACGCGCCGGCCTATATCCATGAGGCGATTGTGCGTGCCTATCTACAGGGCGCCGCCTTCACGCCGCTACCTGCCGAGGTGCTGCTCGCCTACGTCACACCCTGGACAGGTGAGATTGGCCAGCCCGCCTTCTATCGCCAGATTGCGCAAATGGACCAGCGCTATACCGACCAGATTGAAGACCGGCTCACCGGGCTGCGTTGCCCGGTGCAATTGCTCTGGGGAGAGGAGGACCAATGGATCAACGTGGCACAAGGCGACGCGCTCGCAGATAGATTAGGTGCACGCTACCTGCGCGTCCCGCGTGCGGGGCATCTGGTGCAAGAGGACGCGCCCGAGGTCATCGTCGCTGCCTTGATGACCTTTCTAGCTAGCGTCACAGATCAGTGATTTCCTTGTGGCGCGGCACCAGCGTCTTCATCACGCTCCAGGCCACCAGGTAAGCCAGGGCGCAGATGGCAAACATGATCATGTAGCCGGTATGGATGTCGTTGATGGACTTGTAATAGTCGAACACCCAGCCACCGATCTTGGTCATGAGCACGCCACCCAGGCCACCGGCCATGCCGCCAATGCCGACCACCGAGGCCACGGTTTTCTGCGGGAACATATCGGACACGGTGGTGAAAATGTTGCATGACCACGCCTGGTGTGCCGAAGCGCCCACACCGATCAGCAGCACCGGCACCCAGAAGCTGAGGTAACCCAACGGCTGCGCCAGCAACACCACCAGCGGGAACAGCGCAATCACCAGCATGGCTTTCATGCGCCCGTCATAGGGGGCATCGCCGCGCGCCATGAAGTAGCTGGGGAACCAGCCGCCGCCAATACTGCCGACCATGGTCATGCTGTACAGCACCGCCAGCGGCATCACGATATCGGCGCCTTTCATGCCGTATTGGGCAGACAGGTAGGTGGGCAACCAGAACAGGAAAAACCACCACACGCCGTCGGTCATGAACTTGCCGAAGGCAAACGCCCAGGTCTGGCGGTAGGTCAATAGTTTGAACCAGGAGACTTTCTTCCCTGCGGTGCCCGTCGGTGCCGGGGTAAATGGTTGTACGGTCTGGTCGCTACGGATGTAGGCCAGTTCCTCAGGTGACAGGCGTTTTTGCTGTTCCGGTTTTTCATACACGGCGGCCCACACGGCAACCCAGACAAAACCCAGCATACCGATGACCATAAACGCCGCCTCCCAGCCCCACATGCCAGCAATCAAGGGGACACAGATGGGCGCCAGAATCGCGCCGACGTTGGCGCCGGAATTGAAGATGCCGGTGGCCAGGGAGCGTTCTTTCTTGGGGAAATATTCGGCAGTGGCCTTGATCGCGATCGGGAAGTTACCCGCTTCGCCAATCGCCAATACCGCTCGTGAGAGCATGAAACCGGCAATGGACACCGGGATTACGGCCAGGCCAATGGCACCACTGACCGCCGCGATGCCCTCGCCCATCGGCACCGAAAACGCATGCATGATCGCGCCAGTGGACCAGATGCCAATGGCTACCACATAGGCGGCCTTGGTGCCGATCCTGTCGACGAAGCGCCCGGCAAACAGCATGGAAATGGCGTAGACAAACTGGAACACCGCCGCGATGTTGGCGTAATCTGTGTTGCTCCAGCCAAACTGCGTTGACAGTTGCGGTGCCAAGAGGCTGAGCACCTGGCGGTCGAGGTAATTGACCGTGGTCGCGAAAAACAACATCGCGCAGATCGTCCAGCGATAGCTGCCGACCGCCTGGCCGACACGAAGGGCACTGATGGGCTCGTTCAGATTCATGGCATCACTTTTTATTTTTGTTAGGTAGGACATATGTAACGTCATATGTCGTCGTACAACTGCTGGTTTTATAGCGAGACGCCCGCGCAGTGTCAATCGCAAAGATTGCCGCTTATCCAGGAATTACGTGAATTCGAAAAATGTCAGTGCTGTGCAGTTGTAGGACGACAAACCCTGAGCACTAGGCTGGGCGCTTGACCGGGGACATCATCCAGCAGGCCAAAGCGTTGCATGGCGAGCTTCTCCAATACGCGGATCGACGCAGCATGATCGGGCCGCACTAACCCGAAGACTTCCGGTAGCGATAGCGTGTCGAACGCGAGCGCCAGGGCGTCACGACCCAGCTCAGTGGCATACCCCTGCCCCCAGGCCTCCACGGCCAGACGATAGCCAAGGTTGATGCGCCGCTGCGTCAGGTAATTAAGGGGCGCGATGCCGCCAAACCCGATGATGTGGTCGGGGGTCTATTTGCGGGCAATCGCCCACCAGCCGTAGCCCTGGGAAGCCCATTGCTCCAGCCAGTGATCCAAAAGCCGTTGTGCCGCCCTCAGGTTGGGCAGCGGGCCGGCAGGATTGAACAGGTTGGTCTGTGGATCGCCGAAGATCGCGAACAATCGCTGAACGTCTGCGGGTCGTGGTTGGCGGTAGGTAAGGCGTGAATGACTGCTTGGCATTTAAATGACTTCCCTGTTTTGCCTGACTGACAATGCCTCCCCTTGTGGGAGCGGGCTTGCCCGCGAAAGCGGAGTGCCAGTCACTGAATCTTTAACTGAACCACCGCTTTCGCAGGCAAGCCAGCTCCCACATTTGATCTGTTTTGCCGGTAGCTATGCATCGGCCTTCAGAACCAGGCATTTTTACCCATGCGAGAAAAAATACACAAAGCGGTGAATTATTTCGTGTCCACTTGTATCTGAACTGACAGAGCGGTGCCATCGTAGCGATGGCACCTCCCCTGTTCAGCTTTTGAGTGGCCCGCATGAAACTACGTAAAAAACGCGTCAAACCCATCGGATTGAAAGACATCACCATTGTCGACGACAACAAGATGCGCAAGGCGATCACCGCCGCCGCACTTGGCAATGCCATGGAATGGTTCGACTTTGGCGTCTATGGCTTTGTCGCCTATGTGCTGGGCAAGGTGTTCTTCCCCGACGCTTCCCCCAGCGTGCAGATGATCGCAGCACTGGCTACCTTCTCCGTACCTTTCCTGATTCGCCCGCTGGGCGGCCTGTTCTTCGGCGCACTGGGCGATAAGTACGGGCGGCAAAAAGTCCTGGCCGCCACCATCGTGATCATGTCCTTGAGCACCTTTGCCATCGGCTTGATCCCCGGCTATGCCTCCATTGGCATCTGGGCCCCGATCCTGTTGCTGCTGTGCAAAATGGCCCAGGGTTTCTCGGTGGGCGGCGAGTACACCGGCGCGTCGATTTTCGTGGCTGAATACGCGCCCGACCGCAAGCGCGGTTTCCTTGGCAGTTGGCTGGACTTCGGCTCCATCGCCGGTTTCGTGCTCGGCGCGGGTGTGGTGGTGTTGATCTCCACCGTGCTCGGTGAAGCCGAATTCGAGGCCTGGGGCTGGCGCCTGCCGTTCTTCCTCGCCCTGCCCCTGGGCATCATCGGCCTGTACCTGCGCCACGCGCTGGAAGAAACCCCGGCGTTTCAACAGCATGTCGACAAACTCGAACAGGGTGACCGCGAAGGCCTGAGCCACGGCCCTAAAGTCTCGTTCAAGGAAATCGCCACCAAGCACTGGCGCAGCCTGCTGACCTGCATCGGTATCGTCGCGGCCACCAACGTGACCTACTACATGCTACTCACCTACATGCCGAGCTATCTGTCCCACAACCTGCACTATGCCGAAAACAGCGGCGTGCTGATCATCATCGCGATCATGGTCGGCATGTTGTTCGTGCAACCGTTCATTGGTTTTGTCAGCGACAAGATCGGCCGCAAGCCGTTCATCATCGCCGGCAGCATCGGCCTGCTGTTCCTGTCGATTCCGGCCTTCATGCTGATCACCAGCGGCAAGACCGGCCTGATTTTCGGCGGCCTGTTGATTCTGGCGGTGGTGCTGAACTTCTTTATCGGCGTGATGGCGTCGACCTTGCCAGCAATGTTCCCCACCCATCTGCGCTACAGCGCCCTGGCCAGTGCGTTCAACGTCTCGGTACTGATCGCCGGTGTTACGCCGACCGCCGTGGCCTGGCTGGTGGAGAGCACCAACGACCTGTACATGCCCGCCTATTACCTGATGGTGTTTGCAGTGGTGGGCCTGATCACGGGCCTGACCATGAAGGAAACCGCCAACAAGCCCCTGCGTGGCGCGGCCCCGGCGGCTTCCGACATGGAAGAAGCCAAGGAGCTGCTGCAGGAGCATCACGACAATATCGAGCAGAAAATCGAAGACATCGATGCCGAGATTGCCGCGCTGCAAACCAAGCGAGAAAACCTGGTACAGCAACACCCGCGCATCAACTAATAACCTGACTGTGCGTGGTCGCGGCCTGCGACCACGCCATTGGAGCGTTCAGCATGGTTTCAAGCGTCACCGCCGCACACAGGTTACTCAGCGCAGACGAGCGCGCCGCCATTGCCGAAATTGAAGCAACTACCAACATCCTCAAGCTGGTCACTCGTCTGACCGGGATGAGATTCGCCGGCATCGCCAAGTTCACCGACCAGGAATGGGTGGTGTGTTCGGCCTACGACCCGCTGCAAATGGGCATCAACGTCGACGACGTACTCGACCTTGAAACCACCCTGTGCAGTGAGTTCTGCATCAACCCACACACCCTGTTCATCCCCCAGATCAGCCAGAACGGCCGTTTCGCGTCACGCCCGGTGGTCAAGCAATACGCCATCGAAAGCTACGCCGGTGCGCCGATCTTTCTGCCCGATGGCCGCCTGTTCGGGGCGCTGTGTGCGCTGGACTCACGGGCCATGCTGTTCGACGACCCGAACCTGCCGGAAACCCTGAGCCTGTTCGCACGGCTGATTGGCTGCATCTTCTACGCTAATCTGACCCCGGCGGATCACTGACACCTGCCCTGCCCCGCAGTGTCGCCATATCACGCTTGGGCGGCACCCCGAACAGCCGGCTGTACTCACGGCTGAATTGCGACGGGCTCTCATACCCGACTTTGAACGCGGCACTGGAGACATCCTGGTGCTCGTTCAACATCAATCGTCGTGCTTCATTCAGACGCAGCCATTTCTGGTATTGCAGCGGGCTCATCGCGGTCAGTTGCCGGAAGTGATGGTGAAAGGTCGCCGCGCTCATTTGCACCCGCGCTGCCAGCTCTTCCACACGCAGGGCCGCATCGAAATTCAACTTCAGCCAGTCGATCGCCTTGGCAATTCGATAGCCCTGCCCGTCCACCGAGCAGATCTGGCGCAGTCGGCCGGCCTGGTCGCTTTTCAATAGCCGGTAATGAATCTCGCGCTGGATCAATGGCGCGAGTACCGGGATAGCCTCGGGTTCATCCAGCAACGCCACCAGGCGCGCGAATGCGGCCAGCATGCCGTCGGTGACCGTGCCGATCCCCACGCCCTTCATGACCGCGCGCTCACGCACCGGTGGCAAGCCACCCTGGGCGATCAGCTCGGCGAGCATGCGCAGGTCCAGCTTGAACGTCAGCCCCAGGCACGGCTGCTCGGGGCTGGCCGCCAGCACCTCGGAATTGGCCGGGATGTCCAGCGACGTCACCAGGAACCGGGAAGTGTCGTAGGGGTAGCCCTCGCCACCGACCCACAACTGCTTCTCGCCCTGGGCCACCAGCACGATGCACGGCTCAACCATGCACACCACCGGCGCAGCGGGTTGCTCACGCCGATAAAAGCCCAGGCCGGGGATCGGCATGGCGTAGTCGCCGGACGACGGGGTGCGCGAACCAATCGACTGGATCAGCGCGTTCAGTGGGGTGGGAGTGGACGTCATGACAGACCCTTTCAATGCTTCATTGCACTTTACCCGCGCAAGTCACGGGCGTCGTCACCTGGCCCTGAAACTCAGAGGATCAGGCAAGTAATCCACTCAAATGCACTACAGAAGCCCTGCCGTCACCCGGAAAATGTGCTGACACTTCACGAGGAACACCCCTATGAAACGCCTCTTGCTCGCCCTGGGTTTGTTGGTGACTTCTCTTTCTTCATTTGGAGCCGATATGTCTAACGGTGCGGATAACTTCTACAGCAGCGACACAGTGACGGCCGAGCCTGTCACCTTCAACAATCAATACGGCATGCAGGTCGCAGGCACGCTGTTCGTGCCCAAGCACCTTGCCCCAGGCTCAAAGCACGCAGCCCTGGTCGTCGGCCACCCGATGGGCGCCGTCAAAGAGCAAAGCGCCAACCTCTACGCCACCAAAATGGCTGAACAGGGTTTCGTGACCCTGTCCCTGGACCTGTCGTTCTGGGGCCAAAGCGCCGGCACACCACGCAACGCGGTGTTGCCCGACCTCTACGTGGAAGACTTCAGCGCCGCCGTGGACTTTCTCGGCACTCGCCCACAGGTCGACCGGGAACGCATCGGTGCCATCGGCATTTGTGGCAGCGGCAGTTTTGTGATCAGTGCTGCGAAGATCGATCCGCGTCTCAAGGCAATCGCCACCGTCAGCATGTACGACATGGGCGCGGCCAACCGCAATGGCCTCAAGCACGGCATGACCTTGCAACAGCGCCAGCAGATCCTGCGCCAGGCCGCCAACCAGCGCTATGTAGAGTTCCAGGGCGGCGAGACCCTCTACACCGGTGGCACGCCGCAGAGCCTTACCGGCGACCCGGTCGGCGACGAGTTCTACGACTTCTACCGCACCCCGCGCGGCGAAGTCACCCCGGCAGGCGCCTCATCGCAGACCACCACCCGGCCGACGCTCACCAGTAACGTCAAGTTCATGAACTTCTACCCCTTCAACGATATCGAGACGATCTCGCCGCGCCCACTGCTGCTGATTACCGGGGCCAACGCGCACTCCCGTGAATTCAGTGAAGACGCCTATCAACGCGCCGCCGAGCCCAAGCAATTGCTGATCATCCCCAACGCCGGCCATGTAGACCTGTACGACCGCGTCGAACTGATCCCGTTTGACACGCTCACCACCTTCTTCCAGAGCCACTTGCAGTGAGGTCCGTTACCCCTCAACCGCAACGCTGGGGCGCGGTGCTGGCGATGTCGCTCGCGGCGTTTGCCTTGGTCGCCTCCGAGTTCATGCCGGTCAGCCTGCTCACACCGCTGGCCGCTGACTTGCACATCACTGAAGGCCAGGCCGGCCAGGGCATTTCCGTGTCCGGGGTGTTTGCCTTGCTCACCAGCCTGGTGATCGCGGCGGTTGCCGCGCGGATGGATCGCAAGCGCCTGCTGATGGCCCTGACCCTGCTGATGATCGTCTCTGGCAGCGTGGTGGCGTTCGCACCGAATTACGCGGTGTTCATGCTCGGGCGCGCGTTGATTGGAGTGGCGATTGGCGGCTTCTGGTCACTGTCGGCGGCCACGGCAATGCGCCTGGTCGAGCCCGCCCAAGTGCCACGGGCCTTGGCCATCGTCAACGGTGGCAACGCCCTGGCGACGGTGATCGCGGCGCCGCTGGGCAGCTTTCTTGGCGGCCTGATTGGCTGGCGCGGCGCATTCTTTTGCGTGGTGCCAGTGGCCGTGATTGCGCTGGCCTGGCTGTGGCTGAGCTTGCCGGCGCTCAAGCACAGCGGCACGGCGGCCACCGGCAATGCGCTGCGCCTGCTGAAAAACTCCAAGGTGGCCTTGGGCATGTGCGCCGTCAGCCTGTTCTTCATGGGCCAGTTCATGCTGTTCACTTACTTGCGGCCATTCCTGGAAGGCGTGACCCGGGTCGAGGTGTCCACCCTGTCGCTGATGCTGCTGGTGCTCGGCCTGGCCGGCCTGGCGGGTACGGTGTTGATTGAGCATTTGCTCAAGCGTCACCTGTACCCGACGCTGATTGCCATTCCGTTGATCATGGCCGGCATTGCCCTTGCGCTGGTGGGGTTCGGCGGTTCAGCGATTGTCACCACCCTGCTGTTGGGCTGCTGGGGCCTGGTAGCGACAGCTGCTCCGGTTGGCTGGTGGACATGGCTGGCACGCACCTTGCCCGACGACGCTGAGGCCGGCGGGGGGTTGATGGTCGCCATCATCCAGTTGGCGATTGCCGCCGGTGCCACCGTCGGTGGCGTGGCATTCGACTTGAGCGGCTACCGGGCCACCTTCGAGTTGAGCGCCGCCTTGCTGGTAGTCGCCACGCTGCTGGCTTACCTGGCATCCCGCCGCCCTGCTCATGCGCGCATGGCGAGCGACGCTACTTGAAAAAATGACTCGGCGTTTTACCAAACTGTTTCTTGAACATGCTGGTAAAAGCGCTGGGGCTTTCGTAGCCCAATTCAAACGCCACATCGATGATCTTCTCCCCCACCGCAATGCGCTCCAGCGCCAGCAGCAACCGCGCCTGCTGGCGCCATTGGCCGAAGGTCATGCCGGTTTCCTTGCGGAACAGGCGCTGGATGGTGGTCTGGTCCAATCCCAACCGCGCACTCCAGTCGGCCACGGTGGAGGCATCACTCGGTTCATCCTGCAACGCCAGGCAGATCGGGCTCAGGCGCGGGTCGGCAGGCTGGGGCAGCGACAGCGGCAAGGCCGGGAGAATGGCCAGTTCGTCAAGAATCAGGTGCATGATCCGCGCGTCGCGTGAATCCTCGGCATACGGCGGCTTCAAGCTCACCGAGGCCTTGATCAGTTCACTCAGCAGCGGCGAAACGGTCACCGTCTTGGGCTCGGCCGGCAGGTTGGGGAAGCTGTCCGGGCGCACGAACACGCTGCGCATCTGCAGCGTACCCACGCAGCGCAGCGAGTGAACTTGACCGCAAGGCATCCAGAAGCCACGATTGGGCGGCACCGTCCATTGCCTCAGGGCCGAGTACACCACCATCACACCGCCAATGGCGTACAGCAGTTGGTGCTTGTTGTGGCTGTGTTCGGGGATCACCCAGTTTTCGGGGTAATCGGTGGCCGAACTGATGACGGCCCAGTCGCCCTCATCGATCTCTCGCAGAAATTTATCCAGTGATTTGATCATTTCGCCCTTTTTGCGATGGTTTCTGCCCGAATTGCGCGAGACAGGCATTGGCGCCGAATCTAGCATAAACGCCGAGTCCAGATGGAGTGGCGGTTCACATCACCGCCGCCCGCCTCCACGCCTGTCAGCTGCCTTGTACGGAATGCCCGCATGTCCACAGTCACAGCGTCACCCG